>LFSM01000088.1:505-48817 GCA_001512745.1 Clostridiales bacterium DTU032 | reverse complement strand
AAGAAGACTGAAGAAGAAGCCTTAGAACTTATTGGTGAAGCTGTTAAGACAGGTGAAGATAAAAAGCGTGAGCTATTATTGCTCGCGAAAGAAGAAGTTCACAAAACCCGTCTCGAATTAGAGAGAGATGTACGCGAAAAGCGTCAGGAAATCTCCCGCGAGAGGGCACGTCTGGAACAGAAGGAAGAACAGCTGGATCGCCGGACGCAGAGTCTGGAAGATCGCAATCGTAATAACGACGAGCGTGAGGAGCAGCTAAACGAGCGTGAAGAAATAATTCAAATGCTTGATGCTAAAAAGACTGCCGAGCTTGAACGTATAGCCGGCTTAACTATCAGTGAAGCACGTGACCTGGTCCTTGAAGATGCAGAGAGAGAATATCGCCATGATATGGCAGTACTCTATCGCAGAATCGAAGAGGAGAGCAAGACGAAAGCAGATGATCGGGCTAAGGAAATTGTAGTTTCTTCAATACAACGCTATGCCTCAGACTATGTCTCAGATGCCAGCGTTTCAGTTGTCGTTCTGCCTAATGAAGAAATGAAGGGCAGAATAATCGGCCGCGAAGGACGCAATATCCGCACTATTGAACAGCTGACCGGTGTCGATCTGATCATCGATGACACCCCGGAAGCCGTAATAATTTCCTGCTTTGATCCGATTAGACGGGAAGTTGCCCGCATTGCAATTGAAAAGCTCGTTCAGGATGGCAGAATTCATCCCTCCCGCATTGAGGAAATGGTAGATAAAGCTCAGGCAGAGGTCAAAAACTCTATTGTTGAAGCAGGTGAACAGGCTGTCTTTGAGACAGGGGTGATCGGACTGCCTCAGGAGATTATTAACACCTTAGGCCGGCTGCGTTATCGCACCAGCTACGGACAAAATGTCCTGCAGCATTCTATCGAAGTATGTTTCCTTACGGGTATGATGGCGGCTGAACTGGATCTCGATGTTGACGCAGCGAAACGTGCAGGTCTTTTGCATGACATTGGTAAGGCAGTTGACTTTGAAATGGAAGGCTCTCATGTTGCATTGGGGGTTGAGCTGGCCAAGCGGCACAAGCTTGACGAAATCACTATCAACGGGATTGAGTCACACCACGGAGACATAGAACCTGCGACCTTAATCTCCTCTCTGGTTGGAGCCGCGGATGCAATCTCAGCGGCAAGACCCGGAGCCCGCAGGGATAACGTCGAAAACTATATCAGGCGCATTGAGAGATTAGAAGAAATTGCCAATTCAATGGAAGGCGTAGAAAATTCCTACGCAGTACAAGCCGGCCGTGAAGTTAGAGTTATTGTCATGCCGGATAAAATGTCGGAAGAGGAAATGCCTCTTCGTGCTCACGAAATAAGCAAGCAGATTGAACAAGAGCTTAGCTATCCCGGTCAGATCAAAGTGAATCTTATTCGGGAAAGTCGTGTAGTTGATTATGCTAAATAAGAAAAAAGCTGTCTCTCATATGGGGACAGCTTTTTTGTTATGTATATAGTTAAATTGCAGCAGTTATTATAATTTGTACTTCTTTAGGCAATGCTTAATTTGTGCTCTTTTGAGCGCAGTTTATGTTACTCTGTTTTCAACTATGAATAAGAATAAGAGGCGAAAGTCTTTCAATATTAATTACATCATCAGGGCCATTCTTTCCTGCGGGCTCTGCCTTTTGTTGCTTGTGCTTCCGCTGGCATGTAAAAGAGCGATTGATCCGGAAAACTTGGATCCTGTAATTGATCCGGACGAAAATATACTTCCATCGATAATTCCAGGATCAGAAGAAGCGTCTTCAAAGCTGCGCTTGCGTTATCATGATGAAGGTAATTTGAACCCGCTCAGAAAACACTCATACAGCACAGCTGCCATCTTCACTTTGGTTTATGATTCTCTTTTTGCTTATGATGCTGCAGGTATTTTACATTGTAACTTGGCTGATTCTGCTGTTTTGTCTGAAGATCAGCTGACCTGGACTATCAGTCTCCGCGATACTGATTTTCATTCTGGAGAAAAACTGACTTCTGCTGATGTTGAAGCATCGCTGCGTTTTTGGCTAAATATTAATCTTAATCATTCTCCTGCAGTCTTAAATGAAGAGGAGACACCGCTTTCTGAAGAGACAGGGCAAGAGACAGAAGATAATGCGGATAACGATTCCGATCCTGCAGATATAAATACAGAGGATGAAGAAAATAATACTGGCCCATCACGAGAAACAACAAGTGATAATTATGATTACTATATTGACACTCCTGTATTAGGTGAATCGGCTCAAATCGACTTATATTCCGGCACTTTAAATGTGAGTTTAGAGCGCGGCCGCCTGATTGAAGCGATCGGCAGACCGACTGCGGATACATTGAAGATCAGGTTACGAAAAGCAGAAGCTATCCTGGACTTACTGACATTTCCCATTGTTCCTGCAGCTAATGTAGGAAGCAGCTCTTATCAGTTTATTCCCGGAACCGGTGATTATCAGATTAGCGGGAGAGATGACAATGGCAACCTCCTTTTAAGTCGAAAGGCTGCAGATGCAGGAAAGATCACTGAAATTATTGCCTATAACTGCACAGATGTAGTCGATGCATTAGACTTATTTGAAAATAACAGTCTGGATATCCTCTTACTGGGACGGGAAGAAGCTTCCCGCCTGCGTGAACGTTCCAGAGTAAGAAGTCAGGACTACAGTGATTCGGGTTTTGTCTCATTATATGTACCGGATAGCGATCTGAAAGCCCAGATAGGGGTAGCCATGTCAAAGATCAATCCTGATCATTTATCTGCACCTTTTTCATATGTCCCTTATTACATGCGTGCAGGAGATTTCCGGCTTCTTGATCAGAATGATCTTGTAATAGAGCCGGTCGAGATGGAGCCCACCACTGTTGTAAACAATCTGCCAACAGATTCACCTGATATAGATGCTGAAAATCCTGATGAAGAAAACACTGAGACTCTTCATCTATATCGTGTTCTCATGCCCAGAGTCTTTTATCCCCTCGGTCTACAGAAACAGTTGTCATCACTCATTGCTCAAATTGGAGGAAAAGCTGAATTTGTCATGGTAGGGGCAGAAGACTATCAGCAGCAACTGCTTTTGCGTAACTATGATCTGGCTCTTTTGCTTGATGAGAGTGCTTCTTATGCTGATCCCTGGGATTACGCCCAAGGTTTAGTCAGGCAAAAACTGATCAGCGATATTAATGTCACAAGTGACCAGCTGCTGATGCTTGAGAATGGCAGATACAGTCAGGCAGAGCTATTTGAAAATGTTGTGGGTCATGAAGCAGGCTATTTGCAGACTGTCAGTGATCTTTTTGCAGAACTTCCTGTAATCGGTATTTGCAACACATCTAGCTTACTATGGTATCGTGACGGCGTTGAAGGCATCTTAAAGGGAACAGCGGAATTGCCCTATGAAGGAGTGGAAAGTATCAGCGTATGGCAGCCATAACAGTGGTAATTTTAATAACATTGGATCAGTTAACTAAAGGATTGGTAGAGCGTCTCCTGACAGGCGGAGAGTCTCTGATTGTGATACCCGGATTTTTTCAAATCAAAATGTCTTTGAATACAGGTGCGGCCTGGGGTTTCCTGTCCGGCACATCCTGGGGTATTCATATCCTGTCGCTGCTGTCTTTGTTCATGTCTCTGCTCATCATATATTGGTTGAAGGATACAAAAGATAAGAAGAGCCGCATTGTCTTATGTCTGATACTAGCCGGAAGCCTGGGCAATCTGATCGACCGTGTCCGTGTTGGCGCTGTCACTGATTTCTTAATGTTTAATTTCGGTTCATGGTATTTTCCCAGCTTTAACTTTGCAGATATGTGTATTACTATCGGTGCAGGTCTCCTGATTCTGTTTTTATTAATTGACAAGAAGTTCCTGCATAGTCTTTTTCGGATAGATCCTGAGCTTGGGTCCCTTGGAGATGATGATGAGACATCATGAGTTCAGAATAAAGCCTGAGGAAGCCGGCGAAAGACTGGATCGCATGCTGGCGCGGATCTTTCCTGAAGAATCGCGGTCCTTCTGGCAAAAATACATTAAAAATTCTTCCGTGCTTGTTAATAATAAAATATCTAAAAGCTCCCAAATTCTGGAAGCTAATGACTTAGTCACTATAAATATCAGCAAATGCGAAGAGCATATAGCTATTGAAGCACCGCCTCTGCATATTATTTACGAAGATCAAGACCTTGCGGTAATTGAAAAAGCTGCCGGTATTGTTACGCATGCAGCCCCGGGGCATAGCTCCGGCACATTGGCAGATTCAGCACAGGATTATTTCGGCAGCATGCTGTCTGACTTGGCGGGCAGCAACAGACCCGGCATTGTACACCGTCTGGATAAAGACACCTCCGGTTTGCTGCTGATAGCTAAGAATAATGAGGCCCATAAAGGACTGGCTGCGGCTTTTAAAAAGCACCAGGTTTTACGTGAATATGAAGCGATTGTTCTGGGTGTTCCCAAAACAAGAACAGGAATGATCGATGCCGCTCTTGCCCGTGACTCGCGAGATAGAACACGGATGTCTGTTCAGGCTGATGGCAAGGAAGCTCAGACCTATTTTGAACTGCTGGCTAATAATAAAGAGCTCTCACACTTGCGTTTGAGGCTACATACCGGACGAACACATCAGATTAGGGTGCATCTGGCGATGATTGACTGTCCGGTTTTAAATGATGAAAAATATGGCGGTAAGCGTGTCCGCGTTTTAGAAGAGGATGACATCTTTTTGCATGCCAGCAAATTGGAATTTTCTCATCCTGTCAGTGGAGAAGAACTGAGTTTCTCCAGTAAATTGCCCTTACGCTTTGAGAGTTATTTACAAAAAATATACATGGACGTTGATTTGAGATAAAATACTTAAAAGATCTGAAACAATTGGACACAGTCGCCTCAGCATGGGGTATTCTGAAGATATGACAGAGAAGAAAAAACGCAGCATATATCTAAGTATTCTGATGCTTGTATTAGGTCTGGCACTTGCCGCTTTCATCCGTTCGTTGCTGGTGGGCAGAAGCAGCATCAATGATCTTGTTTCTGCATATCAGGAAACAGTTCTTGAATATGAAGCTTTACAGGCTCAGAATCAACGTCTGATTGAGCAAAACGATTTGTTGGAATCGAAAATTGCCCTGCTTATCAGCAATCTGGATGGTGACGAATCTTATGAGGAGGTCATAAAAGAACGTGAGTATTATGCTCTGATTTCCGGTATGGCTGCTGTTGAAGGTTCCGGAATCAGAGTGACCCTCAATGACCGGCTTGAATACGATCCGGCCAGGCATCCCATTGAAGCTATCGTCCATGATAAAACTGTCTTACATGTAATTGATATACTTAAAGCCAAAGGTGCTCAGGCTATAGCTTTTAACGGAACAAGGCTTACTGCAGTGGCGCAAATTGGCTGTATCGGACCAACAATACTTTGTTATAACAACCGGCAGATGCCTCCTTATGTGATTGAGGCTATCGGGCCCATGGAAGAAATGGCGAGCGCCATTGCCGGCGATGCGTATTTAAATCACATAACAAGCTCCGAAGTCGGTATTCGTATGAGTATTAACCTGGTAGAAAATCTGGCTCTGCCTTCATTTTCCCGAACCGGTGATTACCGCACACTGATTACTTTACTCGAAGCAAGATAAGCTTATTAGGAGACTGGTATTTATGGATAAGAAAAAATGGGCTCAAAGAGTCGGAATACTGGCAATTTGCATTTTGCTGGGTATTGCTCTTGCTATATTAATTAAAGGCCAGAACACAAGTAGTCTGAGCGAACAGAATATGCAGGACCTGCAAAACAATGTAATTGAGTACCAGCGCCGCAATGAGGAGTTATCTAACCGTAATGCTCAGCTACAAAACTACATTCGTGAACTTGAGTCAGATCTGACCGGAGAAGGCAATGAAGTTCTCTCCCGCCTGATTGATGAAAGAGAGAGTTATGCAATCTTTGCGGGTTTAAGATCGGCTGTCAATTCCGGCATTGTGATCACCCTCAGCACTGCACCTGGCTATAAAATGAAAGACAGCGTAATAAGAGAGTTTGTCAACGAGCTGTCAGCTTTAGGTGCACAAGCTATATCGATCAATGACGAACGAAAAGTTGCGACTACAGAGATTCGTGCCAGACAGGACTCTATCCTGATAAACAGTGTCGCCTTTGACCGGGAACATGATTTTGAAATTAAAGCTATTATGCGTCCAGACGATCTGGAACAGAATGTACTGCCATATCTCAAGACGGTCAGCGACTCAATAGCAGCCCAGCTTGGTGATGAGGCTCCAACGGTGAGAATAGAAACTTTAGCTAACGTAGAGATTCCGGCTTTAAGAGAAGACAGGATTGCCTATCAGTACGATTTACTAAAACCGGTCCAGCAGAATACTGCCCCCTAGACGGATAAAAGTTATACTGTAAATATGGAAGATAATAAGAAAATATTTGAGAAATATATTGAACTTGACAGTCCGGAAGAAGCTTTATCTCTACTGGGAGCCTGCAGTTGTCATGGTGATCTGGTGGAACGTGCGCTGTCTGTTGACTGTGATACTACAGCAGATGGCATGCTTGTCCGGGGCATTGACAGAAGAAAAGTGGATGCAGCTATCCGTGTGTTTGGACGTTTGCACGACTTATGCCGTGATGGAACCCCGGTCACTGAGCAATTGGTCCGCTACCTGCTGGATGCAGCACTGGAAGATACTTTTTCGGAAGCAGAATTATTTACTCCTGATCTGATCTGTGTTAACGCCAAGGGCAAACCCGTCCTAAGCAAGACGACCGGTCAGAAGAAGTATATTGACGCTATTCGTGAACATGAACTGACTTTTGCTATTGGCCCTGCAGGAACCGGCAAAACTTATCTGGCCGTTGCTATGGCTGTTAAAGCCTTCAGAAACCACGATGTATCGCGGATTATTCTTACACGGCCGGCTGTAGAGGCCGGTGAAAATCTGGGCTTTTTGCCGGGTGATCTGCAAAACAAAGTAGATCCCTATATGAGACCATTGTATGATTCTTTAAATGACCTGATGGGCTTTGATCAATATCACAGACATCTGGAACGAGGTGAAATTGAAGTGTCGCCGCTGGCATATATGCGCGGGCGTACTTTGGATGATGCTTTTATCATATTGGATGAAGCACAAAACTGCACCAGTGAACAAATGAAAATGTTTCTGACTCGTATTGGCTACAACGCCAGAGCAGTAGTAACCGGCGATATTACACAAATTGATCTGCCGAAAAGCACCCGCTCCGGTTTGGCCAGCGCTGCTGACTTGCTCAAAGATGTTGAAGCTATCACCAGTATTGAGCTGACTGAGCGTGATGTGGTCAGAAATCCCTTAGTCCAACGCATCATCCGCGCCTATGAAAAAGCTGCAGCAAAAAGTAACAAAAACCAGGCCGGGGGTTATAAACGATGAAAATGTCCTTACGCAGCAAAAGATTATTAACCGGGCTGCTTGCAGTTCTAACTTTGCTAGTGATAACAATTATTGTCTACTTTGGTTCGATTCCGCGCACATATGACTTAGAGCTTGGGGATACAAGCCTTTTTGATATTACTGCACCTCGCGCCATAGTGGATGTAGCTGAGACGGAAAGACGCGCCAGGGAGGCAATGACGCTTGTCCCAACCGTTATGATGCGATCAGAAGAAAAGAGTGCAAGCTCGCTTTCTGCACTAAAACTATTCACAAGCATGGTTGACGAAAAGCGCCTGGAACTTTATCCGACTGAGCAGGCAAGCAGCAGCCTTGATGATGACAAGGACAATAATGGTCTTACGATAGTTCCGACACGCAGACCCTCCGAATCAACGATCCAACTGGCTGCATCTTCATTAATCTCGGGACTTGATCAAAACCTGGGCATTGTTATTCAATCAGGTGATGCAGAAGAGCTGATGCGCATTGAAAGAGACAGGCTGGATTCAATTTTTGATATTTTGCAGACTGAAGCCAATGCTCTGGTCTTACAGTCTTTAGATAGTCTCTCGCTGCAGCGGGAATTGGCTGAGAGCAGCGAAAGAATATCCGAACAGCTAAGCTTTAATTCCACAGATAAGGACCTGATAGTTCGCTTCCTCACCCTCCTGGTCAAGCCAAATATTGAATACAATGTTGCAGCTACTGAAAACGCAAAACAGGCCGCCTATGAGCAGGTTCTTAATAATCCGGTTATGGTTAACAGAGGCAGCAGGATTATAACCGCCGGCGAAGTTGTAACTGAAGATGTGCTGGATAAGCTTGTTGCTCTAGATCTGATTGATAATGATGAAATAGATTGGATGACTATAGTCGGAACAGTGGGTCTGGTTCTGATAACAGCAGTTTTGGCTATCTTGTTTTTCTCAAGATATGATCGTGAAATTTTCGATGAACCACGCCATATAATTGCAATAATAATCACTATTCTTATCAGCTTGCTCTTATCAGCTTATCTATCCAATTCGTATCCCTTGGCGCCTCCTATATATTTCAGTGCTGTTGTAATTACGGCATATTTTGGCTTTCGTTCTGCATTGGTGATTTCCTTCCTGCTGGTAGTTCTGGTATCTCCTATGGTCGGCTTTGCCCCGGCATTTGCCCTCATCGCCCTGAGTGGGTCTTTAGTTGCTGCTCTGAATACTCGCGGCATAAACCGCCAGGATAATTACGCCAAGATCATCCTGGCTACAGCAGTCAGCAACTTCTTTCTGACTGCTGTTATCGGACTTCTGGAAAAAGAGACTTGGGCAGTGATTTCTATAAATGTGGTACAGACAGTACTTAGCGGTGTGCTTTCAGTCATTGTAGCAATCGGAATTATGCCGCTGTACGAAATGATCTTCAACACCGTATCTCCCTTAAGATTAATCGAGCTGTCACAACCGGGTCACCCCTTGCTCAAACGTCTCTTTGTCGAAGCTCCGGGCACATCACAACACAGTTTAATGGTGGCCAATCTGGCTGATGCTGCAGCAGAAGCTATCGGTGCCAATTCCATGATAGCCCGTACGGGTGCCTACTACCACGACATAGGCAAGCTGGAAGCACCCATGTATTTTACTGAAAATCAACTAGGAGAAAATCCTCACGATCACCTACCGCCTGAAGAAAGCTCCAGAATAATAACGCAGCATCCGAATGACAGCCTTAAGATCGGCCGGCGTTACCGCCTGCCGATGCCTATCCTGCGCATAGCCAATGAACATCATGGAAGCACGAGACTGCGCTATTTCTATCATAAAGCTATGGAAGAAGCTGAAAGAAATGGGACAGCCCCTCCCAACGATAAGGATTATCGCTATACAACACCTATTCCATCCACCCCTGAATCTGCGGTTGTCATGCTGGCAGACTCGACTGAAGCGGCTTTGCGCTCAGCAGGTACAGAGAATATAGCTGACACGGAAAAACTGATTCGCAGTATTTTTAAAGAAAAAATTGAGCAGGAACAATTACGAGACTCAGGCCTGTCATTTGCTGACGTTGAGACCATAATTAATGCTTTCCTGCAGGTATACGCAGGTCACTTCCATGAACGAGTGGAGTATCCTGAAACAACAGCGAAAGCAAACTGAATGAGAAAAGAATAGCAAGTGCAAATTACAATCCACAACAAACAAAGAAAATATGATGCTGCACAACTTCAGACCATCGTAGAAGAGGCAGTCAGGCAGACATTTGCTTATCTTCCTGAAGTAGAGCAAATTATGTCCGAATATGAGATTGACTTTTCTATTGATGTCAGTTTTATCAGCAAAGCTGCTATCCGGAAGCTTAACCGTGAACATCGTAATGTTGACCGGCCTACAGATATTTTGTCTTTTCCGGCCTTTGAGTGGAAGGATGGCAGTTTAGCAGAAGATATTTTGCCCTGGCTGCCATCAGATTCAGAGGGCCCGTCCTCCATATCTTTGGGCGATCTTTTGCTATGTCTGGAAATTGTAGATAAGCAAGCAGAAGATTTTTCTAATAATTTGGAAGAAGAACTATTTTTTCTCTTGGTGCACGGTGTCCTGCACCTGCTGGGTTATGATCATGAGTTGCCGGCTGATGAAGTCAAAATGAAAGCTCTGCAGGAAAGAATTATCAGCGGAGACACTGATGAAGCAAAGCTGGCTTGCGGCTATGTTGTTTTAGCAGGCAGGCCTAATGTCGGAAAGTCAACTCTTCTCAACTATTTATCAGGCATGACTTTAGCAATTACAAGTCCAAAAGCACAGACGACAAGAGATCTTATAAGAAGTGTTTACAATGATGACAGCTGTCAGATTGTTTTTCTCGATACTCCGGGCTTTCACAAAGCTAAAACTTCTTTGGGCAGGGCCATGATGAAGTCAGCCAGAGTAGCAATACGTCAGGCTGATGTACTTTTACTTATGGTAGAAGCTTCTTTCAAACCCTTTGTAGCTGATTTGGAAAAGGAAATCCTGAAAATGGCTGATGAAGATGATACGGCTGTTATCCTGCTGATTAACAAGAGCGATACCGTTGTCAAAGAAAATATCCTGCCCCTGATAGCTGCATTCAGCCAAGCCTATCCTTTTAAGGCCATTATTCCGATAACTGCACTTACTGGTGATGGGGTAGAGGAAATGCTCGAAGAGATTAAGAAGTATCTGCCAATTCAGGAAGCTATTTTCCCTGAGGGTGAAGAAACCAATGTAACAGAACGTAAGTTGGCGGAAGAAATGATCAGGCGCGAAGTCCTGTTGCAGACTCAGAAAGAAGTTCCCTTTGGTGTAGCGGTTGTAATTGATGAATTTATTGAGGAAAGCAGTCCTACGGAAACACGCAGAGTTTTCATTGCTGCGACTATTCTCTGTGACAAAGCATCGCACAAGGGAATTTTGCTCGGCCGCCAGGGGCAGAGGATTAAATCTATCGGAAGTGAAGCACGTGCGGCCATTTCAGAAATGCTCGAAGCCAAGCTACATCTGGAACTTTTTGTTAAAGTGCGTCAGAACTGGATAAATCGTCCCCAGGACCTGGCTGACTTGGGTCTCGACTCAAAAAGAGTAGAGTTGCCATGACAAAAATCAGCAGCAAAGGTTTTGTGATGGCATCGTTCCCATATCGCGACCGGGACCGGATGCTTCATATTCTGACCCCGGAATACGGTTTAATTTCTGCCAGTGCCAGGGGAGCCTGCTCTGTCAAAAGTAAATTACGTCCTCTGAGCAATCTTTTTTCTCTGTGTAATTATGAATTTTTCTATCAAAAAGAGCGTTTTTATGTCGACGACGGGGATGTAATTGAAGCCTTTGTGGGTTTAAGTGAAAGTATAGAACATCTGACTGCAGCCTCACATGCGGCCGAAGTCTTTCGCGATCTGACCAGAAACAGCCCGCCTGACAGCAGATATTTTGATCTTTGGGCCTATACCGTTTATGAAATATCACAGTCGGAGCATCCGGTCCTCATCAGTCGCTTGTCTACACTCCGTTTGTTAGCTGAAGCAGGTTATGCGCCTCAGCTTGACAGTTGCTGTATCTGTCAGCGACCCATCAAGGGGAAGGCTGACTTTAGCTTCCGAACATCCGGCATACTATGTGGCCGCCGCGACTGCAGCGGTAATACTTCAGAAGACAGCATCAGACTGAGCGAGGGAACTCTGGCTTTGCTAAGGCACATCCTGACTGCAAATTTAAATCGTCTGTACCGATTTACTGTCACTGAAGATGTAGTAGAAAATGCCAGCCAGTTTCTTGACTTATATCTCTGTGAGAAGATGGAGAAAAACTATAAAAAACTTGACCTGCTTGAAAATCCCTTTGACATTGATTTATCAGGCCTTAAAAGAAATTGTGACTGACTTTATCAAAGTTTAAACTAGTTGACAAAAGAAGTGTGGATTCTATCTAATTAGATGATTACTGCAAAGGAGGTCACTTATGTCTGTTTATAAAAGTTTGTTTGATATCATTGGACCTGTTATGGTCGGTCCCTCAAGTTCACATACAGCAGGAGCTGTTCGCATCGGTCTGGTTGCGCGCTCTATCTTTGGTAATACCCCTGAAGAAGTTCATATTGTTTTGTTTGGTTCATTTGCACATACCTATCAGGGTCATGGCACAGACCTGGCCTTGATATCCGGTTTGATGGGCCTTCCTACCAGCAGTGAGAAAATCCGTCAAGCCTATGAGCTGGCAAAAAAGGCAAATATGAAAGTGACAATTGAAAGCAGTAATGATCCGACTGAGCACGCCAATACAGCTGACCTCTACCTTAAATCTTCCGACGGACGGACGCTTTCACTGCGCGGCATCTCCTTAGGTGGCGGCACCATAGATATTACAAAAATAGATGGTTTCGACATTCATCTTTCAGGTGAAAATCCGACGATTTTAGTTTTTCACAAGGATCAGCCCGGAATCATCACTCAGGTAACCGGAGTTCTGGCTAAAGTAAATATTAATATCAGCAACATGGAAGTTTCACGGAGGGGCAAAGGAGAACTTGCCTTGATGCTGCTGGCTACAGATGGTGAGATTCCGGCGCAGACAATGGAAGAAATTGGCAAGATAGCCCATATCAATCAAGTGATTGCCCTGGGTGCACTTAATGTTGAGCCTGATTTTATCAGCGATTCCGATACTAAGGAGGAATATAGTTATGATCCACAGATTACAGGAAGTAATTAGTTTATGTGATCTTGAGCAAATCAGTCTTCATGAATATTTCCTTGCCTGCGAAATGGAAGAATCCGGCAGCAGCGAAGAAGAAGTACTTCGGCACATGGAACAGAATTTATCTGTTATGGAGCGGGCTGCCCTTCAGGGCATAGAAGGTGTGAAGTCACGTTCGGGAATGACAGGCGCCGACGCTAAACTACTTGCTCAATATCTGCAAAGCGGTAAGGCCTTAAGCGGATCTATATATACTCGGGCCATGGTCTATGCGACTGCTATTAATGAAGTTAATGCAGCTATGGGAGTTATTTGTGCAACACCGACAGCCGGTTCCTCCGGAACCCTTCCGGGTGTCCTTTTTGCTATTAGAAATCACCTGAAGATGTCAAGGCGCGATCAGCTAAACTTCCTGATAACTGCTGCCGGCTGCGGTATTATAATCGGAAATCAGGCTTCTATATCGGGAGCTGAGGGAGGCTGCCAGGCTGAAGTCGGTTCAGCCGCTGCAATATCAGCTGCAGCAACTGTAGAGGCTTGTGGAGGTACTCCGTCACAATCAGGTCACGCTCTGGCAATAGCATTGAAAAATCTGCTGGGTCTGAGCTGTGATCCGGTAGCCGGTTTAGTTGAGGTACCCTGTATAAAGAGAAATACTGCCGGTGTTGTTATCGCAATGTCTTCCGCTGAAATGTCCCTGGCCGGAGTCAAGAGCCGCATACCGGTAGATGAAGTTATTGAGGCAATGGGGAAGATCGGCCGTATGATGCCTGTAGCTCTGAAGGAAACTGCTCTCGGAGGACTGGCTCAGACAAAGACCGCTTTAAAAATGGCAAAGCAATTAGAAGAAAATGCTTATATTGATCTAGAGTCAATTTCGGTCCAGAAAGAGTAAATTCTATCTAAACAGGATTCTCTGTCATCAGCATAGAAGACATCCCATTCTTTGGGGAAGAGCTGCTGATACTCCGGCTTGGAATAGCGGTCATCAATTAATAAAACAATTCCGTAGTCTTCAGCTGTGCGAATCAAGCGTCCTGCTGCCTGAGTGACGCGGTTAAAGCCGGGCCAAGTGTATGCGTACTGATAGCCCAGTCCGCTTTTTGCATCATAGTATTGCCGCAAGATCTCCCGTTCAGGTGTTAAGGCGGGCAGACCGGTACCGATAACAATT
Source organism: Clostridiales bacterium DTU032 (assembly GCA_001512745.1). Lineage (GTDB taxonomy): Bacteria > Bacillota > Clostridia > Saccharofermentanales > DTU023 > DTU032. The sequence goes on along the minus strand of LFSM01000088.1, from coordinate 35,017 downwards.
ACACCGGTGAGAGCCTCACCCTTGAGATCAACTCCCTCAGTAAAAAGAGAACCCAACACAGTCAGACCGAGTAAAGAACGATCCTGCTGCGAAGATGTAAAGCGTCGGAGATATTCTTCTTTTTGCTGCTCGTTCATCCGGGTTGGCTGCACAATAATATCAAGGTTTTTTGACCTGTCTGCCTGTTTCAGGTAATTTTGAAGCTGTCGCAGATATGAAAAAGAAGGGCAGAAGAGGAGAAAATTTCCGGGTCTTTCCCCTGTAATTTCCAAAACTAAATCAGCAATAGGGCCCAAAGTAAGAGCTCTGTCCCTATAGCGCACAGAGTATTGGTCATAGGCAATGACCAGGCGATTATCAGGAGGAAAGGGACTGCTTAGCTTTAAAACTTCAGGTTTGTCTGCTTTGTATCTGGCATTAAGCAGGCTCATGAAATATGAAAAGGGCTCCAGAGTCGCAGAGAAAAATATAACTGAAGATTTACCATAATAGGTATTTGTCAGATGTTGAGAAGCATCAAGCGACAAGAGGGAAATTGCCAGTTTAGCTTCCGATAGACGTCTAACCGCTGTAATATAAGCCTTATCATAGAATTCTTCCATAATATTTTGAAAATGCAGAAGCTCGAAACGTATTGTGTTGCCTGCTTCACGCCGGGGGAAGTCCCGGAAATAATCAAAAAATTGAAGTAATTTAGAATTCAGGCGTCTTATACAGGATTCCAGCTGTGGCGGAATTTTGCGTGTTGCAGAGAAGTTTTGGGTCACAAAGAGTCCCAGTTCTTGATTTTCTCTGGCAAAATCCTCTCTGACTTTGTCCGTTGCATTCTCATCCAGAGCCTGATCATAATAAGCCAGAAAGGCTTGCAGATCCTCAAGAGCGCTGAGAGCAGTTTTTAAGGTCGGGTCTTCAGGCAGGGTCGCCAGCGACATAATGGCCTTCAAGTCCTCAAGATCTTCTGATTCCAATATAGACGAAAACATGGAGCGGCTGCGGTCTGCCAGATTGTGAGCTTCATCAACCAGCAGCGTGTATCTGGCTTTAGTATCATCCAGCCTGTCCTTCCAGCGAATCTGCGGATCAAAAATATAGTTGTAGTCACAGATGACAAGGTCACAGCTATCCATCAGATCTTTTGACAGCTCATAAGGACACAGGCGGTATTTTTGTCCCAGAGAGAAAATGTCGTCCGGCAAAAGGTCCTGCTTATGAGAAAACTCGGCTAAGGCTTCTTCCAGTCTTTCGTAATATGTTGTTGCATAAGGACATTTGTCCTTGTCACAAAATATCTGTGTCTGGGCACACATTGATTTTTTGGCACGAATAGTTATGGCCCGTACCAGAAAACCGTTCTGACGCAAAAGAGAGAGGGCATCTTCAGCTACAGTTCGTTGTGACCGGGAGGGTGTCAGATAGTAAATACTGTCATTTAAATTATGTGCCTGAGCCTTAAGAGCAGGGTAGAGGACGGCGATTGTTTTTCCGCTGCCGGTAGGAGCACTGACAAACAAAACTTCTTTATCTCTGATCGCAGCAGTTACTTCCCGCATCATATCAAGCTGACCCAGACGCAGGTCCGGGAAGGGAAAGGCCGCTTTACTATTTAGGAGATTGCGTCGTCTGCGATGAGTAATCAGGGCGGTGCGGGAAGTCAGATAGTATTTGCAGATCGAAACGAAATAATTCTTTAAATCCTCCTGACTTAAAGCTTTCTCATGGGCGACCAACTCCCCGGTATCCAATGAAAGATAATGCAGGGCAACAGTAATTTCTTCGGAATCTATCTCCCTTTCCTTCATAAATTCTGACTGACTCAAAAGATAGGCGTATATTTTTGCCTGTGCCCAATGAACCGTATCGCCATTTTTTGGTAAAAAACGGGCATCACCACGAAAGCTCTTCACTTCAATCAGAGTGATCTTGTCTGCTTCGACAGCAATGGTGTCACAGCGTCCCTGGACGTGTAATTCATATGGCAGATGAGGACTGTTATAGCTGCCGGATAAACTGTACTCGAGAAATATTTCAGACTCGGGGAAAAACTCAGGAGCTCGTCTGGCGTACTCCTGATGCAAAGCGATACCTTCAGGACCGGAAATTCCACCGTAATAGGGCGATGACAAACCACCTTCTCTGCGACTCAATTCAGCCAGTTCGCGCACTGCTATGCTTAAAGTGAAGAGTTCCGGAGAATCTGTCATGAGCGGAGAAGTCCTAGCTGTTAAAAAGCCCGTAATATCGCTATTACGGGCCAGTGGTGCGGAAAACAGGACTTGAACCTGCACGATCTATTGATCACTAGCACCTGAAGCTAGCGCGTCTGCCAATTCCGCCACTTCCGCGTGAACGTTGTTTATCATAGCCGAATGGTGCTAATATTGCAAGCATAAATTAATAAATTTATGAAAGCAGGGAACAGATGTCTAATCAAAAACTAGCTGAATTTAAGAGCTATGTTAAAAACAAGAAGATCGCGGTACTGGGCGCCGGCATCAGTAACCGTCCGCTGATTCGCTGGCTATATCCGCTAACTGGAAAAATTCATGTCTTTGACCGCCTTACAGAAGAAAATGACCAACTGCAAAAGACAATAAATGATTTCGCAGACGAAGGTCTTGAGCTGGACTGGTCACTGGGACCAGCATACCTGGATAATTTAAAAGATTTCGACCTTGTTTTTCGCACGCCCTTCATGCGGCCGGACCAAGCTCAGTTAGTCGCAGAGCAGGCCAGGGGAGCACAGGTCACGTCGGAAATGGAGCTCTTTCTCAGACTATGTCCCGCTCCTGTAACAGCTATCACCGGAAGCGATGGTAAGACCACAACCAGCACTTTAATCAGTCTGATGCTCAGGCAGGCCGGCCATACGGTATATATCGGCGGCAACATCGGTACCCCCTTGCTTGATCAGATCGAAAATATAATAGCCAGTGATCAGGTTGTTGTGGAGCTGTCCAGTTTTCAGCTTATTGACATGAAAGCAAGGGTTCACACTGCTGTTATCACCAATGTAGCTCCTAATCATCTGGATTATCATCTTGATTTTGCAGAATATTGCTCGGCCAAAAAGAATATATTCCGCCTGCAAAGCGAGTCTGATATTCTGGTTCTTAATGCCATTGATCCTGTTTCTTGCCGCTGGGCAGAAGAAGCGAAAGCTCAGGTTCGTTTTTTCAATTGTGATAAAAGCGAAACTGCTCATAGCTGGCTGGATGACAAATTTATAGAATTAAAGACCGCTGCGGATGATTTGGAAATTCCACTTCTGACAAGAGACGAAATCCTCTTGCCAGGGCGCTTTAATCTGGATAACATTCAGGCGGCTGTTCTGGCGACACTGGACAGTGCAGGCTTTGAGGATATGCAGCAAGTTGCAAGGACCTTCAAAGGTGTTCAGCACCGCCTGGAATGGATTCGCAGCCTTGACGGAGCTGACTGGTATAACAGTTCTATTGACACCAGCCCTGACCGGGCGCTCAAGACACTGGGAGCCTTGCGTGAGCAGGGAAGAGATATAGTTCTAATCGCTGGTGGCAAGGATAAAAATTCAAACTATGAAAAGCTGGGTCAGGCTATTGTGAAGAGTACATCCCGCATAGTCTTTGTCGGTGCCAACGCTCCTTTGATCGAGGCTTCCGTTCTCAAAGCTGCCAGCGCTGATGAGCTGGCTAAACTTGAGATCAGGCATTGCGACAGCTACGAGCAAGCCATTGGAGCTGCACGTGAACTGTCTGTTCCGGGAGATGCGGTCGTCTTGTCTCCTGCAGGAACCAGCTTTGACTTTTTTCATCATTTTGAGGAAAGAGGTAACAAGTTCTGTCAACTCGTGTTGGCTGAGCAGACTTAGCTTAGCGGTCTGTTTCATCTTTTGCCAATTATTAAATTTTGTGGTAGCATTGCTACGTTATGACCGGTTCGTTGTTTCAGGATCGTCCGACCGTTACGCCGAACTTGGAGTCTAGGAGGAAAAATGGACAAAGAAACTAAACAAAGAATTATTGAAGAGTATGCCACCGGATTCGGTGACACAGGTTCACCTGAGGTTCAGGTAGCCCTTCTGACCACACGTATCAACGAGTTGACTGAACACTTGAAGATACACAAGAAGGACCACCATTCAAGACATGGTCTTTTGAAAATGGTTGGTAAAAGGCGTGCCTTGCTTGACTATCTGATGGAAAATGATGTTGAGCGCTATCGCAGCCTGATCAGCAGATTGAACTTAAGAAGGTAAATGAATCAGCAGCGGCAATCACTTGATTGCCGCCTTTTGTGTCAAGAGATACTAAGTGACAGGCTGTGGAACGTAGATTGCGTTTCTCTTTTTGAAAAAAGAGTGGCGGACTCTACTCTCTACCGTCTGTTGGCTGATTCCCACACGAATAAATACACTTGAAAAATACTTGCATGGCAAAAATCTTGCCTCTGCTTTTGTGTATTTAACAATTGAAACGTTTTGCATTTAACAGGAGGTTAATGAAACGATGATGACAAAGACATACGAAATGGATATTAATGGAAGAAAGTTGATACTGGAAACAGGTGAATTAGCGCAATTCGCAAACGGCTCCGTCTTGGTAAAATTTGGGGAAACTACTATTCTTTCAACAGCGACAGCTTCAGCAAGCGAGCGTCCCGGAACGGGTTTCTTCCCGCTGACAGTCGATTATGAAGAAAAAATGTACAGCGTCGGCAGAATTCCGGGAGGATTTTTTAAGCGTGAAGGCCGCCCGACAGAAAATGCCATCTTGAATGGCCGTGCAATTGACCGCACTATTCGCCCTCTCTTTCCTGAAGATCTGAGAAGAGATGTTGTCGTAAGCAATCTTCTGCTTGCTGTAGATTATGATTTTTCTCCTAAAGTAGCTGCCTTGATCGGCACATCAGCTGCTCTGGCTATTTCCGATATTCCCTGGAAGGGACCCGTAGCTGCAGCTCAGGTAGGCCTGATCAACGGCGAAATCATAGTTAATCCGGATTATGATGACTATTGCGATTCAGAACTGGATCTCTATGTCGCCGGCACCAGTGAAAAAATTATGATGATAGAAGCTGCGGCTAATGAAGTTCCTGAAGATTTGATGCTGGCAGCAATCGAAGCCGGGCATAAGGAAATTAAGAAGGTCTGCCAGTTGCTTCAGCAGATGAAAGATGAAATCGGCAAGGAAACTTTCGAGTTCGCTTCAGCTGATGCCCCGCAAGACCTGCATAATGAAATCAAAGACAAATATTTTGATCAGATGAATGAGGTCATTCTGAATCCTGACAAAGCTCAGCGTGAAGCTGCAGTAGCAGAAATTTCTAAATCAATCAGTGAATACCTGGAAGAAAAAGACCCCGAACTGGTCGGATTTGCTACCGAGCTCACAGAAGCTGTTGAAAAGGCTGTTGTGCGTCATCAACTGACACATAATCAGCGTCGAGTTGACGGCAGAGCTTTGGATGAAATCCGAGAACTTACAGCAAAGATAGACCTGATTCCCCGTGTTCACGGCTCTTCGCTCTTTTCACGTGGTCAGACTCAGGTCTTGTCCGTAGTCACACTGGGCACACTGGCTGACAGCCAGCGCTTCGACGGAGTTAATCCGGAAGATCGCAGACGTTATATGCACCATTACAATTTCCCGGCATACAGTGTCGGTGAAGCTCGTGGGAGCAGGTCGGCAGGTCGTCGTGAGATTGGCCATGGACATCTGGCTGAATCAGCACTTGATCCTGTTATGCCGAGTGAAGAGGATTTCCCATATTCAATCCGCTGCGTCTCGGAAGTTACAATGTCTAACGGATCTACTTCTCAGGCTTCTGTCTGCAGCAGCAGTCTTGCTCTGATGGCTGCCGGTGTTCCGATTAAAAAAGCTGTTGCCGGTATTACCTGCGGTTTAATGAGCAATCCTGATGATGATAGTGACTACATTACCTTCGTCGACATCCAGGGTATTGAAGACTTCTACGGCGACATGGACTTCAAAGTCGCTGGTACTGAAGACGGCATTACCGCCATCCAGGTTGACATGAAGATTGACGGTTTAACCATGGATATAGTCCGTGATGCTCTTGAAAAGACAAGAAAAGCACGTCTGCAAATCCTGCATAACACTATGAATCCAGTCATTGCAGAAGCTCGCGAAAATCTGGCAGCTTTAGCACCAAAGATCGATCAGATCGATATTCCCAGTGACAAGATAAGAGAAATCATTGGTTCAGGTGGTAAGACTATCCGACGCATAACTGAAGAAACCGGAACCGATATTGATGTTGAAGAAGACGGCCCGGTTGGACACGTTTACATTGCAGCCACTGATCAGGAATCAGCTGCGGAAGCAATGAAGATAGTCAGAACTATTGCTTATGATCCTGAACCCGGCACAAGCTTTAAGGGCACAGTCACACGGCTGATGAACTTTGGTGCTTTCGTGGAAATCGTTCCGGGCAAAGAAGGCCTGGTTCATATCTCCAAAATGGCCTGGGGCCATACTGAGAAGGTTGAAGATGTGGTTGAAGTCGGTGATGAGGTATTTGTTACCGTCCTTGAAGTTGATGACCAGGGCAGACTAAACCTCTCTATGCGTGATCCCAGCGAAAAACCTGAAGGTTACACTGAGCAACAGACCAGCAGCAGCAGCGGCGGACGACGCCGTGACGACCGTTCACGCGGCAGCAGAGACAATCGCTCACGAGGCAGATCTGATCGTGATAATGACGACCGCTCCCGCGGTTCAAACAGAGACAGCTCTGGCGGAGGATTCCGTCAAAACCGTCAGCGTCCGCAGGACAACATTAAGAAAGCTGATCGTAACACACGGGAATTCTAAGTTTAAATTAAGATAATACAGGCCAAGCCCGTTCAGAAACTCTGAGCGGGCTTTTTTATAAAAAAAAGAGTCTGCCATTTATTAAGCAGACTCTCTTTGGTCGGAGTGACAAGACTTGAACTTGCGACCTCTTGCACCCCAAGCAAGCACTCTAGCCACCTGAGCTACACCCCGAAGCCTAATCGATTTTACCTGTCGCCCGGCAAAGTGTCAAGGTTCAGTTGGACTCCACTGTACGCCAGTAAACGATTAGAGAAGAAAAGCCTGCAAACAAATCGTTCGAGGCTTTCTTTGGCAGGGGAGACAGGATTTGAACCCGCAACCTACGGTNNCCTACGGTTTTGGAGACCGTTGCTCTACCGTTGAGCCACTCCCCTGTGTAGTAAAATCAAAAGGCCAACGCGAAGATCATATCATGTATAATAGCGACATGGCAAGTGAAGAGCAAGTTAGATTAGAAAAAAAATTATCAGCTGTAGAGATATATACCGACGGAGCATGCTCGGGCAATCCGGGTCCTGGGGGATGGGCGGCTATATTGCGTTTTGCTAATGTGGAGAAAGAGATTTCAGGTTTTGAGGAACACACGACTAACAACCGTATGGAACTTACTGCTGCTCTGATGGGTTTGCGTGCCTTGAATCGTCCCTGCCTGGTGAGACTATATAGTGACAGCTCTTATTTAGTATCTGCTTTTAACGAAAACTGGCTGGACAACTGGCAGCGCAACTCCTGGAAGAATGCTGCCGGAACCGCAGTAAGCAATATTGATCTCTGGAAGGAACTGCTCAAGGAAAATGACAGGCACCAGATCAGCTGGATCAAGGTCAAGGGTCACTCCAACCATGAAATGAATGACCGAGTAGATCAGCTGGCAGTAAATGCAATTAAAAATAATATTTAAACTTGAAGAGGATATGTATGGATCTGGAACAGAATAATCATAAGCCACAGCTGAGAAAACCCGGTAAGTTTTCGCAGGCAACTGAAAACGGCTCCTTTGATGAACTCAAGCCGGCGGAGTTTAAAAAATCAGCTTTTTTACATGAAGAAACTCTTTCTTCCGATTTACGCTTTATTGGCCGGGTCTTCACTGTTGAAACAACTGAAGTAGAGCTGGCTGACGGACGCAGGTCAAAACGTGAAATTGTACATCATCCCGGCGGTGCCTGTGTACTGGCTCTGGATGAGGACCAGGATATCTATCTGGTAAGACAGTTCCGAGTAGGAGCTCAGGCTCCCTTGCGTGAAATCCCGGCCGGTAAACTGGAAGGCGACGAAAGCCCTCTCTTTTGCGCCCGGCGCGAACTGATGGAAGAAGTCGGCTTGATCGCTGACTCCTGGCAGTTGCTGACGCAATTCTATCCTTCACCAGGTTATACTGATGAACTTATTTATGTTTATCTGGCTACTGAACTCAGTAAAGGTGTGCAGCAACTGGATGATGGTGAATTCCTCACTGTGGAAAAATTGCCTTTGCAAGCGGCCTTTGAAGAAGTAAAATCCGGGCAAATCAGTGATGGAAAGACTATTATTGCTATTTTAATGGCAGCTTATCTGCAAGGGAAAGGTGAACTGTAAATATAACTATGGCTGAAAAAACAAAAGACACTAGTGAATCTCCGCGTCTGGTGCGCGATATTCTGGGTGTATTCCACCTGACTATGGCTATTTTGCTGAGTATAGCCTATTTTGGTAAGCCTTATAGTCTGGGAGGCCTGGGCAATATCTTACGCTTGTTGGGGCGAGGACTCTTTGGAAGTTTCTCCTATGCGCTCCCCCTGGTTTTTTTAGCCTGGGCTTTCTTATATCTGCTGGAACGCCGCAAAGAAATATCCCGCGCACGCATATTGACCTTATTCATTTGTGTCCTTCTTATAGATGCGCTTTTTTCGATATTTACATTAAGTATCGGAGATCTGAGAATTTTGGTTGCCAACCAGCAGGGATCTGCTTTGTCCGGCTTCCGGACTATAGCGGCATTATGGTCACACGGTGTCAATCCTTCCATACAAGTTAACGGTGGAAATTTAAGTGGCGGCCTGCTGGGCGGTCTGATTGGGCAGTCTCTGAGCTTTATTGCGACTGTCCCGGGAGCAGCAGTTATAATCAGCGCTTTGATTGTTGCGACCCTGATCTATGGTTTTTCCCTGTCTCCATCACGCTATCTGTCTGATTTATCTGACCGGCACAATAAACGTCTGGAAGAGAAACAAGCTGTTTTAGATGAATCTGCTTCAACAGACAAAACCGGCGAAGAAGACTTGCCTAAGAAGGGCACGCTCTTGCCCAGCTGGATGGACGACGATACAAAAGCTCTGGAAAATGTAACCATCAGCGGTGACCAGGCAAAGGCCGATCTCTGGGACAATTCTCCCTACGGAAAGCCCGTATTCAATAGCGAAAACAATGGTGGTGTCGGAAAGGGTCTTGATTTTGCCCGTCCTCAGGCTGGCTATGAATTTAAAGAAATATCTGATCAAAGAGATGAACTCAATCCGCCCTTTATCTTTCCGGATAAAGAGAAAAGAGCAGATGCAGATACAGGAAGCAGTCCTATCCGGCCAGCTGTTTTGCATAGTAAGAATACTCTTCAGGAAGATATGCTGTCTGACCGGGATAAATGGGAAGACAGGGCTGAGGCTAAGACAGCACAGCTGGCAGAAGACGAGAAAAAGCCAGTAAAAAGCAGACAGAAAAAAAGACAACAGATTAATCTTTTTTCCGACTACAAGGCGCCACCTTTAAGTCTGCTGCGGGAAGACAGAGCCCTGCAAAAAAGTTCAGCTGAAATTAGTGATATAAGTAAACAGGGTCTTAAACTGGAAGAAACGCTGGAAAGTTTTGGAGTTGAAGCTAAAATCGTTAACTATACAACCGGGCCGACGATCACCCGCTATGAACTTGCTCCGGGACCTGGTGTCAAGGTCAGCCGCATCGTTAATCTGGCAGATGACATCGCCTTGAGTCTGGCTGCAACTTCGGTGAGAATTGAAGCTCCTATTCCAGGAAAACCTGCGATTGGCGTAGAAATCCCAAACCGAAAGATCAGCCCTGTATTATTGCGTGGTCTGCTTGAAGACAACAGCTACAGAAATGCCGAAGGACACCTGATTACACCCCTGGGGCGTGATGCAGGAGGCAGCGTAATCCTTTGTGATATCACCAGAATGCCGCATGTGCTTGTAGCCGGTGCCACCGGTTCAGGTAAATCTGTCTGTATCAACAATATTTTGATCAGCCTGCTTTATCGCTATTCTCCGCAGGAGATGCGCTTATTGATGATTGACCCTAAAATCGTTGAACTTAATATTTATAATGGTATTCCTCATTTACTGCAACCCGTAGTAACAGACCCGGAAAAGGCTTATGGGGTTTTGAACTGGGCAGTAAGTGAGATGGAACGCAGATACAAACTCTTTGCCGATCTGGTGGTGCGTGATATTGATTCCTACAACCTGCTGATAGAAAAACAAAATGCTGCTACTGCTAAGTCTTCAGCTGAGGATCAGGATGATATACCGAGCAAACTGCCATATATCCTGATAGTCATCGATGAACTGGCTGATCTCATGGCGACAACCTCCCGGCAAGTGGAAAGTGCCATATCCCGGCTGATGGCAAAAGCCAGAGCGGCCGGTATTCATGTCATAATCGCTACGCAGCGTCCTTCAGTTGATGTTATTACTGGAGTAATAAAAGCCAACATACCTTCACGTATTGCTTTTGCAGTTACTTCGCATGTAGATTCCCGAACTATTTTGGATACTGGCGGTGCTGAAAGGCTCTTAGGAAAGGGCGACATGCTATATTACCCCCAGAGTGCAGCCAAACCCATCCGGGGTCAGGGTGCTTTCGTTTCAGATCTTGAGGTAGAACGCGTCCTTAAATTCATCAAAGATTATTATCCCAGCGATTATGATGAATCTGTTGCCGATGCTTTGGAGAATCCAGACGGTACTAGTGTTTCAACTATCAGCGGGGAAGAGGAAGATGAACTTTTAATGTCTGCTTTACAGGTTTTAGTTGAAAACGGCTACGCATCTGTATCTCTCCTCCAGCGCAAACTGACAGTGGGATACCCGCGGGCAGCGCGTTTGATAGACCGCCTCAACGAGCTGGGTTATGTCGGCCCCTTTGAAGGCAGCAAACCACGAGAACTTCTAATTACAGCTGATCAGTTTGAGGCCTTGATCGAGGAAAGGGAAAAGGCAAAGGGTAATGACTAAGCTTTCACCAGCAGACCACATAGAGACAGCTGAAATTATTGCCATCGGAACAGAGCTTCTCTTAGGGCAGACCTTGGATACTAATTCTTTTTATTTATCTCGAAAACTATCTGATCTGGGCATAAATACTTTCAGACGGCAGGTAGTAGGGGACCATCGTGAGAGAATTTATGATGCCATTTGCCAAGCTCTGGAAGCTAATGACCTGGTAATCACAACTGGTGGTTTGGGAGCCAGCCAAGATGATATTACGGTACAAGTCCTGGCTGAAATATCAGGGAAAGACCTTGTTGAAGACAGTTCCGTCACAGCAGCTATTCGAAAGCTTTACCCCGATTCAGACCGTCCTGACTTTATTATTCCCCGGATACCTGCAGGTGCTAAAGCTTTTCCAAACAAGAACGGTACCGCGCCTGCTTCTTTAACAACTTTTCTCTATAAAGGAAAGTTAGTTCATGTTTTGGTGCTGCCGGGCCCGCCTTCAGAGAATATACCTTTGTTTGAGGAACAAGTGATACCATATCTGGCACAGTACAGCTCAGCCAGTTTCATTCATCGCTATGTACGTATGATCGGAATAGGTGAATACAAGATGGAGCAAGAACTTAAGGATCTGATTGCAGGCCAGACTAATCCTACTATCGCTCCCTATGCCAGTGAAGGCGAAGTTCTGCTGCGGATTTCTCAAAGACTCGAAGAAGGTGATACTGACAAAACACAGGCTCTCATTGATATTATCAAAGAGCGTCTGGGTGAGTACATCTATGAGATCGGTACACGCTCATTAGAGCAGGTGGTGGCTGAAAAACTTCACTCGCAGAAACTGACTTGTGCCTTTGCCGAATCCTGCACCGGAGGCGCTTTATCAGCGCGGCTGGTTTCATTGCCCGATACCTCAAAAATCTTTAAAGGCAGCATTGTGAGCTATGCCAGCAGTGTTAAGAAGGATCTTTTGGGTGTAGATCCGGAAATCATTGATAAATATGGAGTTGTCAGTGCTGAATGTGCCCGGGCTATGGCAGAAAACTGCCGGAGACTATTTAAAGCGGATCTGAACCTATCGGTTACCGGCTTTGCAGGACCAGGAGGAGGCACTCCTGAAAATCCACCTGGTACTGTATACTTTGCTATAACTGTTGGGGATAAAGTTTCTGTTCAGAGAAAGTTTTTCTCCGGTAACCGTCAGAGAATAATTAATTATGCCGTGGCAACGGCTCTTGATCTCCTGAGAAGGAGCTGCGCAGAGTGAGTAGAAGGAATGTAAGCGGTAAACAATTAAATCGCAGAAGTTCAGAACCGGTAATGTCTGTTGCTCAATCAACTTTCATTGTCGCTTTGGCACTGGCTTTATCCAAAATCACAGGTTTTGTTCGCGAGATCATTATTGCCCCGACTCTGGGCTATGGTATAAATACAGATGCTTATTTTATCGGCTTCCAAATTCCGGATCTGGTCTATCAGTTAATGATAGGCGGAGCCATTGGTGCAGCCCTCACCCCCTTCATGTCTTCAGGACTGGAAAAGGGGCAGGAGAGAAGGGTCTGGCGCAGTGTTTCCATATTTATGAATGTCTTTCTGCTGGCAACTGCCTTTGCCGTAGTTCTTGGCATTATCTTTGCACCGGGATTAATCACATCTTACAATGCAGATAAAGATCCTCTTGTTATTAGTCGCGCAGTTGAGGTCTCCCGTGCGCTCTTCCCACAAATATTATTCCTCATGGCCGCTGGCTTCCTTTCTGGCATCTTGCAAGCTTACCGTTTGTTCCAGCGCAGTGCCTTTGGCCCGACAATATACAATATCGCCTGCATCGTTTTTATTATTCTCTGGGGTAACAACACAGCAGACGGTCCGACCCGCGCAGCAGCCGGTATTGTCTTGGCGGCTATTATCAATCTTGTCTTCATGCTGTTAATGACACGGGACAAGCTAAGGCTTTATCGTCCGACAATTGAGCTGAAAGATCAAGGTTTCCGACGTCTCTGGAGCCTGGCCTTGCCTACACTTATCTCCGGCTCAGTTATTCAGATTAACTATATTATCCAGACATCTTTTGCTAATCAGTTTACCGGTGCAGTAACTGCCTTACAGCATGGTACAACTACCTGGACAGCTCCTTATGGAATATTTGCTGTAGCTGTCAGCAATGTTATGACTCCTACTTTGTCACGGGCATATGCAAGACGTGACTTCCAATCCATGCGCAGCATATTCACAAAGTCTTTACGCCGGGCCACTTATTTTGTAGCACCCTTCGCTATAGCTTTCGCTGTGATGGCTGAAGAAACTATTGAAGCAATTTACCAGTGGAACAAGGCAATTCCATATGACCGCCTGCTGGTTGAAGCAGGTGTTCTGCGCATCTACTGCCTGGCTATGCTGGTGCAGACCATAGTTTTGCTCTACAATAATGCCTTTTATTCACGACAGACAACCAGGATTTCATTGCTGACCAGTGTATTATCGCTGGTTTTCACGCCGCTGCTTTCCATGCTGTTTACTAAAGTGCTTAATCTTGGTATCTATGGATTGCCTTTGGCCTATGCGGTCAACTCTGTCGGCCTGATGCTGATCTTACATATTCTTTATCGCTATCAAATGCCACTAGCAAGACCCTTCCGTCTCTCGCCGTATTATTTTCGTCTGATAGCAATAGCTATACCTACTGCATTGGTTTTTCTAGGTATGAATACACTTCCTATCAATATAACTAGCAAGTTTATGCAGCTGGCCTTTTACGCTGTCAAGCTGATTATAGGTCTCTTGGTTTATTATCTGGCAGGAATAGCAATCGACCTGCATGAGGCAAAAGATTTGCAGAGAATAATACATGGCTTTCTTCGCCTGCAGCCCGGAAATTAATTGAAGATATCAATTTGTCTGCTATTGACTGCTGAAGGCCAAAAATAAGATTGCTTTATTAATTAAAAAGCTTTAAAATAGTAGAACATAAGTTCGTCAACAGCTATAGAGAGGAAATTTGAGCATGGCAAGAAAAAGTAAGTCTGCAAAATCAAGTCAGGATGTTAGCCCCAAGTCAGCCGAAGAGCGCGATCGCGCTTTAAAGGCGGCACTGAATAAAATTGAAAAAGAATACGGCAAGGGAGCCGTTCAGAGATTAGGGGATTCCGATGTGGTAGACATCGGCGCTATCCCGACCGGCTCACTAAGCCTGGACCTTGCCCTGGGTATCGGGGGGGTGCCACGTGGTCGTGTTGTTGAGATTTATGGTCCGGAATCCTCAGGTAAGACTACTGTAGCTTTGCACATGATTGCCGAAGCTCAGAAATTGGGCGGGGTAGCAGCTTTTATCGATGCAGAACATGCTCTTGATCCCAATTATGCCGAGAATCTGGGAGTTGATATTGACAATTTAATTGTATCCCAACCCGATTATGGTGAGCAGGCTCTGGAGATATGTGAAGATCTGGCGCGAAGCGGAGCGATTGACATCATCGTAATTGACTCGGTTGCAGCCTTGGTACCACGCGCAGAAATTGATGGTGAAATGGGTGATGCCTCTGTAGGTCTTCAGGCACGTTTGATGTCTCAGGCAATGAGGAAACTGGCTGGTATTCTCAACAAGAGCAATACTACTGTTATTTTTATCAACCAGTTACGTGAAAAGATCGGTGTCATGTTTGGCAACCCTGAAACCACTACCGGCGGCCGGGCACTTAAATTTTACTCTTCTGTACGTCTGGATGTACGCCGCATTGAGCGTATCAGCAAAGGTGATGAGAATATTGGTAACCGTACCCGGGTACGCGTTGTCAAGAATAAAGTAGCTCCTCCTTTTAAAGAAGCAGAGTTTGACCTTATTTTCGGCAAAGGAATTTCACGCGCCTCAGAGGTCATGGATCTTGCTGTTGAGAGCGAAGTCATGTCAAAGAGCGGATCCTGGTATTCTTATGGAGAAACACGTTTAGGCAATGGACGTGATGCAGTCCGAGAAATTCTGGAAGAAAATGAAGAACTTCTGGATGAGATCGAAGAAAAAGTACGTGACTTCTATTTCACCAGTGATGACGAAGAAGATAACGAAAACATAGACGAGCAGAAAAAAATAGCTGCCAACGAAGAAGTGGTCGATGATGTCGACGATATTCTTGGTCTGGACCTATGAGTTTAAACGGAGAATTTGAAAACTGCCGCGAACGTGCCGTGCTCTTTCTAGGCCTTGATCGCAATAAATCCAGTGGCAGAGTGAGACAGAAATTAGAACAGGAAAACTATGACCCGGATATAGTTGAAGCTGTTATTGATTACTTGAAAGAAATCGATTATATCAATGATGAGCGGGCAGCCAGCAGTATCTGCCGCCGTTATTCCGGAAAACGTATTCGTTCCAGAAAAGCCATGCTATATGTCTTGAACGATGCAGGAATAGAATTTGCTGTCAGCAAAAATATAACTGACAGTCTGCCGGAGGATGAAGAAAGCAGCCGGGACTTGCTGGAAGCTTATTACCGAAACACCATACCTGAATTTACCAAAGCAATGCGCCTTTTAGCAGGACGAGGTTATTCCGCCTATATCGCTAATAAAGCTGTCAATGAATTTCTATCCGCTAAGGAGGATATTATTTAATTTGTCCACATATTATCTATTGAGTCTGGGATGCCCTAAAAATGAAGTTGATGCTGAAAACATGGCCCTTCTGTTACAGGAGGCAGGCTATCAGGGATGCAAGGTAATTGAGGATGCTGAGATCCTCATTGTAAATACCTGCGGATTTCTGGAGGCTGCAGTAGCAGAAGCTATTGATGCGATCCTGGACATGGCCGGATACAAAGATAGGGCTGATGCCAGGGCTCGTTTTTTGATTGTCTGTGGTTGCATGTCGCAACGCTATAAGGCAGAGATTTTCACTTCAATGCCGGAGGTCGATGCCGTTCTCGGAACCGCCCAGTATGGCGATATTGTGGAAACAGTTAAGCGTCTGGAAAGGGGAGAGGACCTGAGAAGCTTTCTGCCCGGCCGCCCTGGTAGTCTGACGCATTTGCGCGAAGACAGAATACCGTCTAATGGCAGGCAAAGCTACGCTTATCTGAAAATTGCTGAAGGCTGCAGTAATGCCTGTAGTTATTGCAAAATCCCATCTTTGCGCGGAGGCTTGCTCTCTCGTTCCACTGACTCGATAGTCAGAGAAGCAGAACATCTTGTTTCTTTGGGCAAAAGAGAATTGATCCTCATTGCACAAGATACAACCCGCTACGGTTATGATTTGGGTGAAAAGAACAGTTTAGCCAAATTGATCCAACAACTGCTCGATCAAATAGAGGGCATTGAACAAATCAGAATTATGTACGCTTATGCTGACGCAATTACAGAAGAACTGACTGAAGTGATGGCCACCAACGATCAGGTCTGTAAGTATCTGGATTTACCCATTCAGCATGCATCTAACAAGATATTGAAGAGTATGCGCCGGCATGAGTCAGCTGAGTTAATAGCTGAGCGTATTCAGTTCCTGCGTCAGGCTATGCCGGAGATTATCTTGCGCAGCACAGTTATGCTTGGTTTTCCGGGAGAGACGGAAGAGGATTTTAAATTATTGCTTGATTTTGTAGAAGAGCTTCAGTTTGACCGCCTGGGTAGTTTTGTTTTTTCAGCAGAAGAAGGCACCCCAGCTGCCAGTATGCCAGATCAGGTCGATCCTGAGATTGCAGCTGACCGCTATCAACGATTAATGCAAGTGCAGGAAAAGATTTCTCTGACCAAAAACCTGCAGCGTGTTGGTGACGAAATCATGCTTCGTTTGGACGATGTTGACGATGGTGGTATACTTTTCAGAGCAAGGAGTTACGGAGAAGCCCCGGATATCGATCCGATTATTCATCTGGCTTCAACCAGGCCTGACTTGACTGTAGGCAGCTGGTCAGCAGCTAGAATTGTCGATGCCGAGGCCTTCGATCTTTGGGGGGTTACACTGGATGAATGTTCCGAATAGACTAACATTACTAAGGGTATTACTGGTACCTGTATTTTTGCTTTTCATGGTTCCGGTTTTTGGAGATGGGTCTTTTTCACAATTTGTTCTTTCAGATGGCGGCAGGGTAGTGGCTACTTTCATCTTTATTTTTGCGTCACTGACAGACCTTTTTGATGGCTTGCTTGCCAGACGTATGGGTTTGGTCAGCAATTTCGGAAAATTCCTGGATCCCATTGCTGATAAATTGCTGGTTATCGCCGGTTTTGCAGCTTTTGTTGAGCTGGGCCGGATTACTTCTATTGCTCTGATGATTATCGTAGCACGCGAATTTATCGTTACGGGTATTCGTCTGCTGGCAGCTGAACGCGGCGTAGTTATTTCTGCCAGCTGGTTCGGGAAAATTAAAGCAGTTGTCCAGATGCTGACTTTGATCTTTTTATTAATTGAGCCCTTTATCACTGGTTCAAGCTATAGCACGGATGAATTTAGCGCAGCTTATGTTTTATTTGCTAATATTATGATTATTGCTACATTAGTACTAACAGTACTATCTGGTATCGATTACTGGTACAAAAACCGAGTGATGTTAAGAGATTTGCTTGAAAATCTCTGATCCGGCTGACTCTTTACTGTTAACCCGGATAGATATAAGTTATTTTTTAAATTATTACCAATAAGGAGAATGGAAATGACAAAAAAAGAAATATATGAGCGTGTACGTGGCCTGCTGGCTGAACAGCTGAGCATTGAGGAAGATACAATTGAAATGTCTTCCAATTTTATAGATGACCTTAATGCTGATTCACTGGATATTGTAGAGTTAATAATGACTCTGGAACAAGAATTCAATCTCAGTATTCCTGATGAAGAGGCTGAAAGAATCCGCACTGTCGGAGATGCAGTTGATTTTATTGCTAAATCATTTTAATCTGCTGGTTCTTGTCTATTTTAAAAAGAAGACCCTGTTCACAGGGTCTTCTTTTCAGAATTTAGTTTAGTATGGATCGAATTATACTGCAAGAAAAAATTAATTATTCTTTTAAGAATGAGGAGCTCCTGCTTGAGGCTTTGACGCACTCTTCCTATGCTTATGAGCACAGGAAAGTAAAGAGACACAATGAACGGCTGGAATTTCTCGGTGATGCTGTTCTGCAGTTGCTTATCAGTGCAATTTTGTTTGACCGTGAGAAGCTGAACGAAGGTTCTATGACTAAACTACGGGCGAGGCTGGTATGCGAGCCGACTTTAGCCAGAATTGCACGGCAGATAGATTTGCAGACACATCTGCGCTTAGGGCATGGTGAGGCCTTAAGCGGTGGTGCAGACAACGATTCCAATCTGGCTAATGCAATGGAAGCTGTTTTGGGAGCTGTTTTTATTGATGGTGGCTATGATGCTTGTTTAAATGTAGCCAGAACATTGTTTGCACCATACATTGAACTGGCAATAGATGGAAAACTAATTTATGATCATAAAAGTTATCTTCTGGAGGCAGCCCACAAGAAAGATTTTACTGTAGATTTTAGAATAATTGATCAAAGCGGTCCGGATCATAATCGCCGTTTCACAGCTGCAGTTT
Source organism: Clostridiales bacterium DTU032 (assembly GCA_001512745.1). Lineage (GTDB taxonomy): Bacteria > Bacillota > Clostridia > Saccharofermentanales > DTU023 > DTU032. Next base: position 16,462 of record LFSM01000088.1, on the reverse strand, counting down.
ACATCGACGATGAACTGGCAGCTACAGCTGAAGGAAGAACGAAGAAGGAAGCTGAGCAAGGTGCAGCTGCTGCCTATATTGAGCAAAACAGAAGCGAAAATATAAAGTAAGGATTGGGAATACGTGCTCTTATCGTTAGAAATACTTGGTTTTAAGTCTTTTCCCGAAGCAACGAGGATTGACCTTGACACCGGCATCACAGCTATAGTAGGACCTAATGGCAGTGGCAAGTCTAATGTCACTGATGCTATCAGGTGGGGACTGAGCGAACAAAGTGCGAGGATTCTGCGCGGTCAACGGATGTCAGACATGATCTTCAGCGGCACTGCCCAGCGCCGGCCTATGAGTTATGCTGAGGTAGTTCTTACTTTTGACAACTCAAAACGCATTTTTGATCTTGACTATGATACTGTCAGCATATCCAGACGCTATCATCGCTCAGGTGAAAGCGAATATTTCATAAATAAAACAGCATGCAGACTTAAAGATGTTAATACTTTACTGGTTGATACCGGTATTGGCCTGGATGGTTATTCGATTGTAGGTCAGGGGAAGATTGATGAAATCCTTAATGAACGCTCTGATGACAGGCGCCTGATATTTGATGAAGCTTCCGGTATAGTCCAATATAAGTCGAGAAAAGCCGAATCGGAGCGCCGTCTGGAGCGTGCCAATCAAAACTTGCTTAGGGTAGACGACATTCTGGAAGAGCTTCGGAGGCAGGCAGGTCCCTTGAAACAGCAAGCAGAAGATGCAAGACGCTACAGCGAACTCAACGACAGATATCAAAAACTGGATATCAGCCTGTCCTGGAAGCAGATTAAAGATTTCGAGATACTAGCCGGTGAAGCTGAAAAGAATCAAAACATTGCCGGACTGGAGCTGATAGATGCGGAAGCTGCTTTAGCCGCTATCAACAAGAAAAACAGCAGGCTCGACAATAACTTAGCTGAATTGGAAGTCAGAGTAGAAGCTGAACGAAAAGCACATAATGAACTTTCCGTTAGATTAGCTGATACCACCGGTGCTATTGCTCTGTCCCGCGAGAAAGAATCTTCTTCACAAGAGCGTTTACAACAACTGGAAGAAGAGAAACAGCGTCTGAATGAACAAATTACAGTTCTTGCCAACACAGTAATTGACCGGCGTGAGCGTTATAGTCAGCTGGAAAAACAATGTAAAAATTACGAAACCCGTCTTCAGGAAGCTAAAGAAACTTTAGCGGCTGCAGAAAGTGGCTTAAGCTTAAGTGAAAAAGAAACAGATAATTTGCGAAAAAGCAGAGAAGAACTGAAAGATACTCTGTTTCAATCTAACAGTGATCTGCAGAGTGCTAAGGCAGAAAGCAGTATTCTGCGGGATCAGTTAGCTGCTTCCAGCGCAGAATTATCAGGCGATCAATCCGATCTTAATCGCGCTGTCTTTGCTTTGGAAGAAGTTACTCTACAGCTGGAAAAACTGCGGGCGGAACTCGCTTTACTCGAGCAGGCTGCTGATGAGGCGAAAGCCGTCAGACTTGAAGCGGAAAAGAAACTGGAAGACATTGATCAAAGTATTATTCTGCTGAAAGATACTGAACGGCAACGCGCATACGAAGAAGATACTTTAAGTCGCCTGGAGCAAAATTTTGAAGGTTATCAGCGGCCGGTCAAAGAACTGATGCAGGCTATCTCCAAAAGAGAAGAGCTGAAGGCAGGAGTTGTCGGCCCTCTTGGCTCCTTACTCAGCATTCCTGAAGATCTGGCTCTGGCAGTCGATGTCGCCCTGGGGGCAACTGTTCATAACATTGTTTGCGACACCGAGGAAACAGCAAAAAACCTAATCGATTTATTAAGAAAGCACAATTTAGGACGGGTAACTTTTTTACCGCAGGCTGCCCTGCAAGTCAATAGAATAGACCAAGGCAGTTTGCATGCCCTCCGGGCCGAAACAGGATTTGTCGGTCTTGCTTCTGATTTGATTAAGATACGTCCGGGTTTAGAAAAGGTATTGGATTATGCTCTCGGCCGCGTTTTAATAGCAGATAGTCTGGATGATGCTATTAAGATCGCACGAAAGACCGGCCGTAAATATCGCATAGTCAGCCGCAGCGGAGATATTATGTATCCCGGCGGTTCCATGAGTGGTGGCTCCCTGAGCAATAAACAAAGTGGATTAGCAGGCAGACCGGCGCGGATCAGAGCCTTGCAGCAGGAGCGCCTTGATATTGCAAAAAAGATTTCAGCCATTGAGTCAGAATATTCTACTGCACTGGATCAGCTTCATTTGGCGGCAGCCAGCGAAGAAGACAGCTTAAACAAGTTGAGCCGGCAACGTTCAGTTTTTGCCCAATGTGAATTTGACTACAGGAGTAAGGATAATCACTTAAGATCTCTGAAAGATTCAGTTGTTAAGCGTCAATCCGCTATTGAAAAAACTCAGGAACAAATTAACAGCAGTCAGACTGCATATCAGGATGCAGAGCAAAAGTCAGCTTCTCTGCAAAAGCAGATTGCCAGACTGGACGAAGAGATTGCAAAAGCTGAATCAGAAAACCGCAGTGCTTCTGAAAAGCGAGAGCTTTTGCGTGATGATGTAACACATTTGGAAATATCACTGCAGTCTCTGCAGGAAACCTTGCAGGAACTAGACAGCAATATGCAAGTTTCAAATGAAGAGGAAAGTAAATTCCGGCAAAGATTAGTTGAGATTGATGAAAATCTTGAATCCAATCGTTTGCGCATTACAGCTGAGCAGGAGAACATCATAAGAGGCCGCAGTAGTCTGGAAATCATCGAGCAAGAGTTAAGAGACCTGGAAGAGTCTTTGCGACTTTCCTCACAGCTCCAAGTATCTATGCAAGAGGAAAAACGTGAGCTATACCGGAATCTGCAGATCAAAAGTGAGCAGCTGGGTCTTCTGCGCAGCGATAAGGCTAAACAGGAAGCAGCACAGGAACGCATCATCGAACAAAGAGACGACCTCCTCAATCGAATCTGGGAAACATATAATCTTACTCTGCATGAGATTGAAGAGAAAACTGTGGAAATTGATTCTCTGGCTCAAGCCAGAAGAGAGCGTAACAAGATCAAGAATGAACTCGAAGGAATGGGTGCCATCAATCATAATGCCCTGAACGATTATGAAGCACTTCGCCAGAGACTGGAATCAAGCGAAGGGCAGCGCAAAGATATTGAGAATGCCCGCAGTGAACTCAAAGAAGTTATTTCCAGTTTGGAACATGCTATGAGAGAGTGTTTCCAGGAAACCTTCCATCGAATAAATCAAAATTTCTCGCAGGTCTTTTCCGATCTCTTTAATGGTGGAATCGCCCAGCTTAGTTTATCGGAATCTGATGATATCCTTGATGCCGATATTGAAATCAGAGCCCAGCCCCCGGGCAAGAAGCTTTCACGTCTTTCCTTGTTATCAGGCGGAGAACGCTGCCTGACAGCGATAGCTTTGATTTTTGCAATACTACAGTTGAAACCGACTCCTTTCGTTGTTTTTGATGAAATTGAGTCGTCTTTAGATGATGTAAATGGTCAGCGTTTCGCAAATTACATAAAACGCTATTCCGACCAGATGCAGTTTATACTGGTTACCCACCGCAAGCCCACAATGGAAGCTGCAGACCGTCTCTATGGAGTTACAATGCAGGAAAGAGGAATTTCCCGCCTTCTCTCCATGAAATTATCTAATCTTGACCAGGAGTAATCTATGGCAGTATTTGACAAGTTTAAAAAGGGTCTGACCAAGACCAGAGAATTTATCTCAAATCAGTTCACTCGTGTAGCTGCTGAGTTTGGCAGTTATGATGAAGATATGCTTGATGAGCTAGAAATGACTTTGGTGGCCGCAGACTGCGGTTTACCGGCCGCCAGCGAAGCCATTGACAGCATACGTGAGCATATACTCGCAACAGGAGATGCCAGCCATAAAGCAGTTATTAGTGTCTTACGGGTAAAACTACTGTCAATGCTGGATGAGAAGCAGCTGGTACTAACTCCCGGTCATCTGAATATTTTTCTCATGGTAGGAGTTAACGGCACAGGCAAGACTACCACAGCCGCCAAGCTGGCCCATCGTTACAAAAGCGAGGGGCATCGGGTGATGATGGCAGCAGCTGATACTTTTCGCGCAGCAGCCATTGATCAGCTGAAGGAATGGGGTGAACGTACTGACACCCCCGTGATCGCACATGAAACCGGCTCAGATCCGGCAGCAGTAGTTTTTGATGCAATACAATCCGCTAAGGCACGTAAAAGTGAACTTCTGATTGTTGATACTGCCGGCCGCTTGCATACAAAAAAGAATCTGATGGATGAACTGGCTAAGATCAAGCGCGTTATCCAGCGGGAAGCTCCGGATGCTAAAGTCGAAACATTGCTGGTTCTGGATGCGACTACAGGGCAGAATGCTATTATCCAGGCCAGATCCTTTAATGAGGCGATCGAGGTCAGCGGACTTGTAATCAGTAAGCTGGACGGAAATGCAAAAGGCGGTGTCGCTGTAGCCGTAGCCAAAGAAACCGGTCTGCCTCTGGTTTTGGCCGGACTGGGTGAACAGGTCGATGACCTGCTGGATTTTGATAAAAATCTTTTTATAGATGCACTTTTACCAGCTGATTAATCTGTCAACTATTTTGCTTGACAGATTATCTTTTCATGATAAAATCTAGTCTGTGGATATTAAGAAGCAAGATTATCTTTCACATACTGACATCTGTCTCTTGATGGACTTTTATACTGGGTTGCTAACCGGGCGGCAAAGAGATCTTTTGACTCTTTACTATAGTGATGACTTGTCACTCTCAGAAATTGCCGAGATAGATGGTACGTCGCGGCAGGCCGTTCACTCTGTAATACGCAGGGGGGTGGAAAGGCTGGCCGAGATTGAAGCAAGTCTGGCACTTGTCGGCCAGTACCGTGAGCTTAATAGCCTCCTGGATGAAATTAAACTGAAAGTTAAAAATAATAATTACGATAATCTGGAACTGTTGCTTGAACAGCTGGATCGCAGCCTGAACCGATCACAAGAAGGAGATTCATAATATGGCCATCCTGGAAGGATTGACCTCCAGACTCTCAGCTATTGCTGATAAAATGCGCGGCAAAAGCCGGGTTACTGAAAAAGATATTAAAGAAATGATGCGTGAAATCCGCCTGGCTCTCCTGGAGGCAGATGTCCACTATGGTGTGGTAAAGGAACTCGCGGACTATATAGGTGAAGAAGCTCTGGGTGCCGATGTAATGAAATCGCTGACGCCCGGGCAACAAGTTATCAAAATAGTACATAATGCCTTGCTGGAAATTCTGGGCGAACAGGAGAAACTTGCTGTCTCACCCAGTGGTTTCACTGTCTTTATGTTATATGGCCTGCAAGGTGCCGGTAAAACGACCACAGCGGCTAAATTAGCGCTTCATTTGCGCAAGAAGGGGAAGAAGCCCTTACTTGTTTCGGTCGACGTACACCGCCCGGCAGCGCAAGATCAGCTGGCAGTCCTGGCAAAAAGTATTGATGTCCCTTACTACATCAATCCGGAAGAAAAATCTGCGGCTAAAATCGCCCGGGAAGGACTTGACCGGGCTAAGTACCTCATGTGTGACACACTGATTGTTGACACCGCCGGCCGGATGACCATTGATAATGAAATGATGCAGGAATTGCGCGATATAGATAATGTCGTGCATGCCGATGATCGTCTGCTCATTGTTGATGCCATGATTGGCCAGGAAGCAGTTGAGATTGCACGCCAATTTGAGGAGCAGATCGGTCTGGACGGCTTCATTATGACCAAGCTCGATGGTGACGCCCGTGGCGGTGCAGCTCTCTCAATCCGAAAAATGACCGGCAAACCAATCAAGCTCATAGGTACAGGTGAGCAGGTCGGGGATCTGGAAGCTTTCTATCCGGATCGTCTGGCATCCCGGATCCTCGGCATGGGTGACGTACTTTCTTTGATTGAAAAAGCAGAGCAGACTCTAGACGAGGAAAAGGCACAGAAAAGTCTGGATCGTTTGCGTCAGAATCGCTTTACCATGCAGGATATGCTGGAGCAGCTCGAACAGATTCAAAATATGGGTTCCTTAAAAGATATGCTTTCCATGATTCCGGGTATAGGTGGAAAAGCAGCAAATCTTGATGTAGATGAGAATCAGTTACTCACTGTGCGAGCAATTATTCAGTCTATGACCATGGCTGAGCGCGAAAACCCGAAATTGCTAAATGCCAGCCGTCGCAAGCGCATCGCAAGTGGTTCCGGTACTAGTGTTCAGGCAGTGAATCAGGTAGTGCGTCAGTATAATGACTCGCTCAAACTCATGCAGCAGTTTGGAAATATAGGCGGCAGGCGCGGTAAACGTAAGCGGCAGCAATTTGATCCAAACAGCATTAAATGGTAGAAATTTCGGTTTAGCCGATTTTCAATAAGAATAATAATAATTTGTCTAGGAGGACAAAATGGCAGTAAAAATCAGATTAAAAAGAGTCGGTAAAAAGAAACAGCCCTACTATCGTGTAGTAGTAGCCGACATTCGCTCACCTCGTGACGGTCGCTTTATTGAAGAGATCGGCACCTACAATCCTCATACTCAGCCATCTACTTTTAAAGTTGATGCAGAGAGAGTCAAGTATTGGCTCGGAACAGGTGCTCAGCCAACAGAGACAGTGCGCAAGCTCCTGCATTACAATAATGTGCTGGAAGCAAGTGCTGGCACAGCTGATGAATCAGCAAAAGAGGCTAAAGTAGCTGTTGAGGCTCCTGTAGCTGAAGCTAAGTTTGTTGAAGAGGAAGCCGAAACCGTAGCTGATGAAAAGGAGTAGTTCATGAAAGAGCTCTTAAAGACGGTTGTTAAACCTTTGCTACATCATCCGGAAGAACTTCAAATTGAAGAAAGCAGAGAAGGAAGAAAAATCAAGCTTGAAGTCAAAGTTGACCCTGACGATATGGGACGAATCATCGGCAAAGGCGGAAAAAGAGCCAATGCTATTCGTTCAGTCATGAAGGCCAAGGGCACTATTGACGGAGTCCGTATCATCGTAGATATTGTCGAATGATCCAGGATCTGCTTTTAGTCGGAGAAGTACACGGTGCGCATGGGGTCAGGGGCGAGCTTGCAGTTGAAGTTTTTAGTGATGATAAGCTGCGCTTCAGACCAGGCCTTACTCTGCTGTGCCGTTTGGGCTCCAGTGAATGTGAGCGCCAGGTTGAGAGTGTAAGTTTCTCTAACAGGGGTGTAATCCTGCTCCTTTCAGGTATAGCAAGCAGGGAAGAGGCTCAAAAGCAGCGTGGAACACAGCTTTTCGTCAGACGTGAAGATGGGCTGCCATTATCCGAGAATGAGTATTACACTGCTGATCTGGTCGGCATGCAGGTTTTCGACCAGGAATATGGTGAATTGGGAAAATTGGCAGATATGTTTGACACCGGCGCACATTACGTGTTACTTGTGGAAAAAGCCGGTGAAAACAACTTGCTGATTCCTTTTACAAAACAGACCATTGTTGAGATTGATCAGCAGAAGGAACACATTCTGGTCAAGCTGACGGACGGCTTATATGAACTTTATCGCCAGTGTGACGATTAAAGACGGGATCTGGGAAATTAGAAATGAAGTTTACGGTTCTGACACTTTTTCCTGAACTGCTTGAGACTTATGTAAAAAGCAGTATTCTCGGGCGTGCTTTGGATAGGGAATTGTTTCAGTTTAAGACAATTCAGATTCGGGACTTCGCAATTAATGATTATGGTCAGGTCGATGACAGCCTATATGGCGGTGGTGTCGGCATGCTGATGATGTGCGAACCTGTTTACCAGGCATGGCAACAGGCAAGAGCTGGTGACAGTGGCGCCAGAACACTGGTAATGAAGGCCGGCGGTCGCAGCTTTGATCAGAAAATGGCAGAAGAACTGGCAGAAGAAGATCATTTGATTTTGCTCTGTGGTCACTATGAGGTTATCGACGCCAGGGTACTTGAAGAGATCGGTGCTGAGCCGGTTTCAGTGGGTGATTTCGTGCTCACAGGCGGTGAACTGCCGGCATGTCTTATCATTGATGCTACTGTAAGACTTCTGGACGGCGTTCTTGTCAGTGAAGAAGCCTGGCAGGATGAGTCATTTAGCAGTGGCCTTTTGTCTGAACGTCAGTATACAAGACCTGAAAACTGGCGCGACCACCAGGTGCCTTCAGTGCTTTTGTCGGGACATGATGCCCGGATCAAGCGACACCGGGTTAATGACAGCTTATGGCAGACAATTCAAATGAGGCCGGACCTGCTGGATCATATGGAATTAAGCTATGAGCAGATAAATGATTTATTGCTCTGGCTGGAAGAAGAATTAAACTGAAAGTGTTCCGGCTGATTGGATTAAGAGCTTGAACAGCCTTAATTAATCTGCTAGAATACTAAAGGTTTGTGGGATGGTCCGCTGCAATTGCGTGCATGAACATCTCTAAATATAAAAAGGAGGTACGCAATATGGACTTAATTAAAGCGGTAGAACAATCCCACCTTAAAGGCGATTTCGACTATATTGAAATCGGCGACCGTGTAAATGTTCATCTCAGAATAACTGAAGGCGCCCGTGAGCGCATCCAGATCTTTGAGGGAACAGTTATCGCCCGTAAGGGTTCAGGACTGAGCGAGACCATTACTGTACGTCGTGTATCGTATGGTGTCGGTGTGGAGAGAGTCTTTCCACTGCATTCACCCAAGATCGCTGAAATAGAAGTGCTGCGCAAAGGTAAAGTACGTCGTGCTAAGTTGTACTACTTACGCGGCCGCGTTGGAAAACGTACACGTGTCAAAGAACGTCTAGTCAGCAAAAAAGATGATTAAATGCAAGGATTGATCAGATTATACTGAGCATTTTGCCTTTATGAAACTAGTAGATGAGGACGGTTTAGACCGTCCTTTTTCTTTTAAAGGAGTCCAAGATGGCTGACCGCAATGATAGAAATATCCAATGGTATCCGGGCCACATGGCACGGTCTACCAGACAGATAAAAGAACAGTTAAGCCGTGTAGACTTGCTGGTCGAGGTCGCTGACGCCCGTGTGCCGCTTAGCAGCAGGAATCCTTTGCTTAGCGAATTATCTCGAAACAAAGAGCATCTTCTCTTGTTATCACATGCAGACCTTGCAGACCCAACAGTAACTGAAGACTGGCTGGATTTTTACATTCAAAAAGAAAAGCTGAGAGCATTAGCTGTCTGTCTCAACTCTGCAGTTGATCTTGCCAGATTGCGCAAAGAGCTCACTAAATTTCATCAGCCTATTTTAGAGAGAGCGCAAAGCAAAGGGCGGCAGTCCAGACCTTTGCGTATCTTAGTCGGTGGTGTGCCCAATACAGGCAAATCAACGCTGATCAATGCTCTGATCGGTAAGCGCAGTGCTCCTGTTGAGTCCAGACCCGGTGTAACCAGAACCATACGTTGGCTGCGTGTCGGCACTGAGTTTGAACTGCTGGATTCACCCGGTTTACTGGAAGCGAAAATTTCCTCAGACGATGCCGCCTTCGCTTTGGCAGCTAGCGGGGCAATCAAAGACGACATCCTGCCCCTGGAAGATTTGGCCTTTCGTCTTTTCAGAGAAATCTACCGGCATTACCCGGCAGATCTGGCAGACCGCTATGAAGTGAATTTTGATGCTCTTACAGATGAGGAAGATTTTGTCAATTTCTACGAGATATATCTAGAAGCTGCCCAGCATAAAGGATGTATTTTGACTGGCGGACGCATTGATACCGAGCGTTTCGCACGCATGTTCCTTGCTGATTTTCGCTCAGGTAAAATTGCAAGAATTTCTTTGGAGAGGCCTTAATGACAAAAATACGAATCAGTGACAAGGATCGTGAACGCTATGAGCAGATGTCAAAAATTGAGGCTGCCTACCGGGAGCGGGGTTATCAGCTGATCGCCGGCGTTGATGAGGCAGGCCGCGGTCCTCTGGCCGGCCCCGTTTTTGCTGCAGCATGTATTCTGCCTGCTGACAGGAAATTCCTCGGCCTCAATGATTCGAAAAAAATGACAGAAAGAAGGCGCGAAGTCCTCTACGAGCAGATAACTGAGCATGCTGTCAGCTGGCATGTTGCCTCTGTTTCGGCCCCTGTTATTGACAAGATTAATATTCTGCAAGCAAGTCGCCTGGCTATGTCTAATGCCTTAAAAGGATTAGAGGCTGAAGCTGATCTTGCACTGATAGACGCAGTCAGCCTCGAAGGCTTCCCTTATCCGGTCCTGGCCAAAGTTCATGGAGATGCAGAGTGTAATGTAATAGCAGCTGCTTCCGTTTTGGCCAAAGTCAGCCGTGACCGTCTCATGTGCAAATATGATGAACTATATCCCGAGTATTCCTTTTCCAGCAATAAAGGTTATGGTACAGCAGAACATATTCAGGCTTTGAAGGATCATGGGGCCTGTCCCTTGCATCGCCGCAGCTTTTTAAAAAACTTCTCAATCAGCAAGTACCGCTCCTGGCGTCAGGGGGAAGAGACAGAAGCTTATGTTGCCTCCTATCTGATCAGCAAAGGCTATCAGATATTGGGACGACGAGTTAAAATCGGCAATCTGGGTGAACTTGATCTGATTGCTATTAAAAATCAGATTCTTTACGTTATTGAAGTCAAAGGAAGAAGCAACTCGGATGTCTTTGGCGGTTTAATGAATGCACTGTCATCCAGGCAGGTTTCACGGATCAGAATGACTGCCAGTGCTTTTGCCGCTAAACATCAACTGGATGATTTACCTATCGAGATACTTTATGCAGCCTGTGAGCTAAATTCCGATGGCAGAGTAGAGAACATGCATTTGATTCCCGTTATCTGATCAGTTCGATTGATTTGTCGCCACTAGCCGACATGGGTTATTATGTTATTACAGCTTGTCTATTCCCGTTTTTAATTGCATTATCTGGTGTCTATGATAAGATGTAAGGACCAGCTTGAGGAGGCGAACCCATGAAACTTGATAAGCATAGTAGTATCCCGCTATACGCGCAGCTGCGTGAATTAATCGTAGAACGCATTCAAGATAACAGTTATGAACAGGGCGAGCGCATCCCTTCAGAGATGCAATTATGTGAGGAGCTCGATTTATCGCGACCCACTGTGCGACAAGCTATTTCAGAATTAGTTTCAGATGGTATTCTGGAGATTCAGAAAGGACGGGGAACTTTTGTTGCTAAGCAACCTGAGCGCTTGCGCATTCCACATTTTAACTCCCTGACATTCAGCTTCTTAAACCTTACAGCTTATGAAGACGTTGCTTTGCAGCCTATAACTCTGATTGAGCCTAATCCGGAGCTGGATGAAATATTCGGTTTCACTGAAAAAAGACATCCCGGTTACTGGTTAGCCCAATGGCCGATTGTTTATGATAATGTTGTTCACGGCTGGTGTACTTCAACAATCCCGGTGCAGATTTTCCCTGACCTGGGTCAGGCTATTTCTTCCGGCAAACGCATGCTGGATATTAAATCCAACAAGTATGCTTATCTGCCTGTTAAAGGAAGTGTGAGTCTATTGGCACGTCCTGCACGAAACAACGAGGCCCTGATGCTGGAAATACCGCGGCGCAATATCGTTCTGGCAGTAGAGGGTCCTCTTTTCGGCAGAAATGGCAATGCCTGTGAGTTTTTGCGTACAGCTTTGCGCACAGATATGCTAAGTTTAGAGATTAATTAGAATATTTTTAAAAGAGGTTGAACGTGAGTAAGTATTTCGATTACACAGCAAGCGCACCCATCAAGCAGCATGTTCTGGATGATTACATTATAAATATGCGTAATTGTTACGCCAATCCTGCTTCGTCTCATCGTTTCGGACAGGAAAGCCGTAATTTGATCGAAAAAGCACGGCAAAAGATTGCTGCGACTTTAGATTGTCTTGAGTCTGAGATTGTTTTTACTTCCGGTGGAACAGAATCCATAAATACTGCTTTAAAGGGCAGCGCTTATCATTTATCGGAGAATGCACCCAGGCGATTAATAACAACTTTAGGTGAGCATGAAGCTACCAAACAATCAGCTTTGTTTCTTGAGCGTTATTGTGGCTTTGAGACAAAGTGGATCGGTTTGGAAAGGACCGGCGAGCTTAAGCTTGATGAATGGCAGGCAGCTGTCGAAGAGACTGAATATAGTCTGGCCAGCTTTATTTATGTCAGCAATGAGACCGGTGCTATCAATAATTTGAGAGATGTTGTTGAAATTACCCGCAAAGCTAATCCAAGAACACTGATTCACAGCGATGTAGTTCAAGTTATTGGCAAACTTCCCTTTTCATTCAGAAAATCTGATCTTGATTTTGCTTCGATAGCAGGTCCTAAGATTGGTGCGCCAAAGTCTTGCGGTCTTTTGCTGGTAAAAGATAAAAAACTGTTTGAACCATTAATTCATGGCGGCGGACAGCAACATAACCGACGTTCCGGTACAGAAGACGCTCCTCTTTTTTATGCTTTGGCTCAAGCCGTTGAGCTTTCTAACGATAAGATTGCTGCCAGCTACGAGAGAGTGGCCGGTCTCAGAGAGCGTTTCCTTGACTTATTGAATCAGTTTAAGATACCGCACCAGGTGCTTTCTCCCGAAGACGGTCTGGCTCTCGTGCTGTCAGTATCTTTTCCCGGTTTACGGGGAGAAACATTGCAAAACGCTTTATCAGCGCGCGAAATGGCAATTTCAACCGGCTCTGCCTGCCATGCTGATGATCTGGGGAAGAACAGCGTTCTGCAAGCAATGGGTTACGACAAAGAAACCATTGCCAACAGTGTCCGCTTCAGTTTCAATGTCATTCATACCAGTAAAGATATTGACCTTCTGGCACAGGCAATTGACAATATTTATCGGGAATATGCAAGACCTTAACAGATATGTCGAACTCAAATAAAACAAATCTCCTGTTGGTCAGAATTGGCGAAATTGCTCTCAAGGGTTTAAACCGGGGCAGTTTCGTGCGTCAGTTGATACGTAATATTCGCTATCGTATCAATGACTTGGGAACTTTTGAAATACATGAACATTCATCGCGCATCTGGGTACGTGCTCTTTCAGATCACATTGACATGAGTGAAGTTATTGACCGGGTGACGGATGTTTTCGGTATTGTATCAGTATCTCCGGTACAAGAACTTCCTCTTGAGTATGCTGACCTGCAGGCAGCAAGTCTTAGCTATGTAAGTGACATACTTGCTGAAAGCAATAAGCCTTATACTTTCAAGGTAGAGACACGCCGTGCTAACAAGAGTTTTCCCTTGCGCTCTTATGATATCAGTGCCGGTCTGGGAGCTATTCTCCTGGAAGCCTTTCCTGACAGGTTAACCGTTGATGTTCATAATCCTGACTTTGTTGTCCAGGTTGAAATCCGGGAAAATATCTATCTTTATCATCATACTATTCCTGGACTGTCAGGACTTCCCAGCGGTATGAGCGGCAAGGGGATGCTGCTGATATCCGGCGGCATAGACAGCCCGGTTGCAGGCTATATGATGGCTTCACGCGGCATGCAGCTTGATGCTGTCTATTTTCATACTTTTCCATACACAGGGCCAAATGCTCTGAAAAAAGTTGAGGATTTGACTCGCATTATTGCACGCTATGCCGGGACTATTAAATTCCATCAGGTCGATTTTACTGAAGCCCAGCTGATTCTTGTTGATGCCTGCCCCGAGAATATGCTCACTGTGGTGATGCGCCGGCTTATGCTTTTGGTATCCGAAAAGCTGGCCCGCAGACAGAAGGCTAAATGCCTGATTAGCGGGGAAAGCCTGGGTCAGGTTGCCAGTCAGACTATGGAAGCTATAGTTGCAACAGATGCTGTTACAACTATGCCGGTCTTTCGCCCCTTGATTGGCATTGACAAAAACGAAACTATTGAGATAGCTCGCCGTATCGGTACATATGACACTTCTATATTGCCTTACGAAGACTGCTGCACTGTTTTCGTATCTAAACATCCCAAGACTCATCCTTCTCTTCTTGATGTAAAAATTGCAGAAGAAAATCTTGACTTAGATGCCCTTGCAGATACCGTATTAGGCAAAATAGACACATATCCAATAAAAGCTTATACAAATTAATTAAAATCACTTGAAAGCTCTTATATCACAGCTTTTTCCCAAGATTTATATTCTAAATGTGATAGAATTATTGCGGTATAATTCAACTTTTAACAATATTGGAGGTATTCATGTTGTATCAACACGTCAAGGAAACAGATCCCAAACTTTATGACTCACTTATGAGCGAACTGGACCGCCAGCAAAACAAGTTAGAGATGATCGCATCTGAAAACTTTGTCAGTCAGGCCGTTATGGAGGCTGCTGGATCAGTATTAACAAACAAATACGCTGAAGGCTATCCCGGACGCCGTTATTATGGTGGCTGTGAGTATGTAGATATCGCTGAATCTTTAGCTATCGATCGCGTCAAAGAGCTTTTTGGCGCTGAATTTGCCAATGTCCAGCCCCACTCGGGTGCAAATGCCAATACTGCAGTTTATTTTGCTATGTTGGAGCCAGGTGATACTATTCTCGGCTTAGACCTTGATCATGGTGGTCACTTGACACATGGTATGAAAATTAACTACTCAGGTAAATACTTTAATGCTCAAGGCTATAAAGTTGACCGTGAAACTGAGCAATTAAACTACGACGCCGTTCGTGAGCGGGCATTAGAAGTAAAGCCCAAGATGATTATTGCCGGAGGCAGCGCCTATCCTCGTAAAATTGATTTCAAGAAATTCCGTGAGATCGCTGACGAGGTCGGAGCTTATCTGATGGTTGACATGGCTCATATTGCCGGGCTGATTGCAGCCGGTCTGCACGATAACCCGGTTCCTTACGCTGATTTTGTTACCTCCACAACCCATAAAACTTTACGCGGACCTCGCGGCGGAATCATTCTGGCCAAGGAAGAATACGGCAAAAAGATTAACTCTGCTATTTTCCCGGGCTTGCAGGGTGGTCCCCTGATGCACATTATAGCTGCTAAGGCAGTCGCTTTTCAGGAAGCTCTGCAGCCTTCATTTAAGGTTTATCAGCAAAATGTTGTTAACAATGCAAAGGCTCTGGGTGAATCGCTCAATAAGCATGGTGTAAACCTCGTTTCAGGCGGCACAGATACGCATCTGCTTTTGATCGATCTGCGTGGTACAGGTTGCAATGGTAAGCTTCTGCAGGAGAGACTGGACGACGTTAATATCACAACCAACAAAAACACTGTTCCCTACGAAACTGAGAAAGCTACAATTACCAGTGGCCTTCGTGTTGGCACACCTGCACTGACAACCCGTGGCTTCGGAGTTGCTGAAATGGAACTGCTGGGTGAACTGATTTCTCTTGCTATCTTTAAATATGATGAAAGCAAAGACAGAATCCTCAAGGAAGTAGCGGATCTGTGCGAGAAATTCCCGCTCTATGCCGACCTCAAATAATGAGATTAATTACGATAGGCGCTACCCGCTAGCTTATCGCATGGCACCTATGACGTTGTCCGACTTTGTCGGACAGCGTCATATCCTTTCTGAAGGCAAACTTTTGTGGCGTATGATCCAGGCCGATCGTTTGTCTTCAATCATTTTGTTTGGCCCGCCAGGTACAGGGAAAACCTCTATCGCCCGTGTTATCGCCAACAGCACTGAAGCACCTTTTAGCCAATTAAATGCTGTTACCTCCGGTGTAGCTGACATTAAGCGTGTCATAGCTGATACTAGCAATTCTCTTCTCAACCCAAGCGGCCGTACTGTGCTTTTCATAGATGAAATTCATCGTTTCAACAAAGCCCAGCAGGATGCCTTGTTGCCTTCCGTTGAGGATGGCAGCATCATACTAATCGGTGCTACTACTGAAAACCCCTATTTTCAAGTTAATAAAGCTCTGATCTCACGTTCAACCGTGTTTCAGCTGTACCCGCTGGAAAGTAATGATGTTCATACGATCTTAGAACGAGCTCTGAAAGACAAGGAGAGGGGACTGGCTTACCTTTG
>LFSM01000088.1:0-448 GCA_001512745.1 Clostridiales bacterium DTU032 | reverse complement strand
GACGCCAGAGTTGCCTTAAACGGGCTTGAACTGGCAGTTTTAACTACTAAAGCCGGTGCAGACGGAGTGATTGAAATTGACATTGAAGCTGCTATGGATTCAATGCAGGAAAAAATCGCTCTTTATGATTCCACCGGTGAAGCTCATTACGACACTATTTCTGCCATGATTAAATCTATGCGTGGCAGTGATCCGCAGGCAGCTGTTCATTACCTAGCCAGAGCCTTGCGTGGCGGAGAAGATATTAACTTTATCGGACGTCGTCTGGCAATCGCAGCCTCGGAGGATGTGGGCATGGCCAATCCGCAGGTCCTGTCTATCGTTGTTTCAGCCTGGCAGGCTGCTCAGATGGTTGGTATGCCGGAAGCACAGATAATCATGTCTCAGGCTGTAATCCTGATCGCCAGCAGCCCCAAATCCAATGCCAGTTATCTGGCCATTAAGAAGG
>LFSM01000039.1 GCA_001512745.1 Clostridiales bacterium DTU032 | reverse complement strand
ATTTATGACAAAGCAATCATTACCTGCAGTTCCTCGAAAATTTACTCCATGGCCGGGACGCGCGTCGGCTGGATTATCTGCCGGGACCCGGAAATGCGCAAAGCCTTATTCAACCGCAGGTCCTATGATGCTATTTGCGGTGCCACTTTCGATGAATGGATTTTCGCTATTGCCCTTAAACATGTGGACAAAATACTTGCCCGCAGCAGAAAGATTGTTAGCGAAAACAAGGCTATCGTTGACCAATGGCTGCAAGGTCAGAAATATCTGCATCAGTATGCTGATTCCTACGCCACCACCTACCTGATCCATTACGATCTGGATGTTGACGCTGTGGACTTTGCCGAAGATCTGCTGGATAAAAAAGGCGTGCTGGTCTGTCACGGTGACTGTTTTGATATCCCGCACAGCTTCCGGCTCTCTCTTTCGGATGCTAAAGAACTTGAAGAAGGTCTGCGGCGTATCGGAGAATACATTGAGGAATTAGTCGCTGAGGGCAAGGCTCTTTAGAAAGCAATCTTATGGAAATTACAGTATTAAGCCAGGCTGAACTGAAAGAGTTGCTGGAGCTGGATAAAGTCATCGAAACTGTGGAGAGTGTCTATAGGCAAAAAGCTGGCGGCCAGACAGCCGTCTGGCCTTCGGTCGAGTACCATTTCGAAGAGAAAAAGGCTGTGATGGATATCCGCAGCGGTTATCTCTCCGGTGACAAGCTGCACGGAGCCAAAATGCTCAATAACTTCCCTTTGAATATCGGAGCCGGACTGCCTGCTTTCACCGGCATGCTGCTGGTTTTTGATTCCGAAAACGGGAGGCCGCTGGCCCTTATGGATGCTTCCTACATCACCAGCATGCGGACGGGGGCAGCAGCAGCTCTGGGCGTAAGGACACTGGCCCGCAAAAACAGTAAAAACCTTCTCGTGGTCGGTGCCGGGCGTCAGGCTTTTTTCATGGTGGCGGCTACTTTGCTGGCAATGCCGCAGATTGAAAATATCCGGGTCCATGATCCGCTAAGCTCTGCTAATGCTGAAGAATTTGTTTTGCAGATAGAAGACCGCCTGAAATCAGAGCTTAATCTGGACCTGGCGGGCAAAATAAATTTCACTGCAAGCCATGACCTGCCGGCTCTTTTGCAGGATAGCGATGCCGTCATCACAGTCACCAGAGCCACGTCTCCGATTATTAAGAAAGAATGGGTAAAGCAGGGCACTCATTTCAGCTGCATCGGCGCCGATATGCTGGGTAAGGAAGAACTGGATCCTGAATTGTTCAGAAGCGCCCGGGCTTATGCCGATGACAAAAAGCAGTGCCTGAGTTTTGGCGAAATGGAGATCCCCCATAAGGCAGGTATTATTTCTGAGCAAAGCATTCAGGGCGAGCTGGGTGAGGTCCTGGCCGGTACGGCGATCGGACGCATCTTGGAGGAAGACATTACCATCTTCGACGCAACCGGACTGGCCTTGCTGGATATTGCAACCGGCAAGCTGGCCCTGGATTTAGCCCGAGAAAAAGGACTGGGTCAGACGGCTCACATCTGAAAATGCTGTTTTGTTACCCCTGTGCTTCTTCACAATTAGAATAGTTGGTCGTACGCATATACTTGCAAAAAATCAAGCGCAGCTGCTTACGTGCAACTGCGCTTAATCTGATTAGGTGAAATTTATCCGTCTTGTCTTTACTTGGCCATGATCAGCTTTTCCAGCAGGTCCAGCGCCTCTATTATCTGATCTTCCTTGTGGGCTGAGGTCAGGCAGAAACGCAGACGTGACTGCCCGCGGGGAACTGCCGGATATACTGCCGGTGGCACAAAGACCCCGTTTTCCAGCATTTGCATACTGAGTTTAAAAGCTGCCACATCGTCGCCGATAGCAATCGGGACGATCGCACTCTCTCCTTTGGCAGGAGTATCAAAACCTCTGTATTTTGCCTCGCGCATGAAAATTTCAATATTCTTCTGCAGGGCTTTGACGCGACTGTTATCGCGTTCAATAATCTCCACCGCTTTAAGTGCAGCACCGGCCAGTACCGGGCTGATACCGACTGAAAAGACAAAGCCGGGCAGGTTGTATCGCAGGAAGTTAATCAAAGATGCACTGCCGGCCAGATAGCCGCCACAGGTTCCCAGTGTTTTGGAAAGTGTTCCCATTTTTATATCAATATCATCCGGTTCAAGATTAAAGTATTCATCTACGCCGCCGCCATGTTCGCCCAGTATCCCTGCTGAGTGAGCTTCATCAACCATCAGGAAAAAGTCATACTTTTTCTTTAAGGCAACCAGGTCAGGTATCGGTGCAAGATCGCCATCCATGCTGTAGGCACCTTCAACTATAACGAGAACCTTCTCATAGTCATCACGCCTGCGCCTGAGAATCCCTTCCAGGACTTCCATATCATTATGAGGAAAAGCCCGGCTGGAAGCAGGGGAAATCTCCAGCCCCTGAGAAATCGAATTGTGGCAGAGAACGTCGTAAAGAATCAGATCATATTGATTGCAGAAGTTTCCTACAAAGGATACGTTGGTTGCATGTCCGCTGACCATTACCAGACAGTCTTCCGTGTGTTTCCAGTGAGCAATGGCCTGCTCCAGTTCTTTGTGAATACTCTTCTCACCGGCCAGAAGGCGGCTGCCACTGGCAGACCCTCCATATTTCAGCAAAGCTCCTGTCGCAGCCTGGTTCACCTCCGGATCTCCGGACATGGCCAGATAATTGTAGGAGCCGAAGTTCAAAACATCTCTGCCTTCATAGAGCGAAACATCCAGCAAAGGCGAGTCATGAGCTACAAAGTAAGGGTTGCCGAAGGCTTCAACAATAGATGTCAGACTTCTTTCTCTTTTAGCAAAGGCCTGGTATTCACGCGTTTTCTCGAAAGAGTCTACACGAGCTGAATTTTCTTCCCCGGCGGGATCTCCTGTGGCTCTGCCGGCAGTCATCTCCGGTCTGATTTGAGCAACTTCTCCTGGATCGACCAAGGCTGCCGGTTTTTGTGCTGCAGGCCGGTCTGAGTTCAAGTCAGGAACTCCGGGCTTTTTCCCACTCTTATAATCGCGCAATAGATCCACTATCAGTTCAGCTGTCAATCTGCTGTTGAAATTCTCCTCATCGATCGTGATATCATATTCATTCTCCAGAGCGGCCAGAAGGGACACGGCCTGTAAGCTGTCGGCTTCAAGATCCTGGATGAAATCGTCGCGTGGGCTGATTTCTTCCACCGGACGCAGAAGCACTTCGCCCATCAATTCACGAATGCGATCCACCGAAATTTCTTTCACTTGCTTTTCCTGGTCTTTGTTTACTTCCATGACTACAATCTCCTCTTCTGCCTTCTCCCGGGCGGACTCAGTCAGATACAACTCGCGATATGGCCATTCTCCGGCTTCAATTTGCTCCCGCAAATAATTACGTTTGACTTTCATTGCGGCGGACAGGGGCAGGGGTTCTTTACTCAGCAGAACTCTGGCCGGCCGCGACAGGATGTTCAATTTCCTGAATTTATGGAGCAAGGCTTCTGCTGCTGCCAGCTCATCGAAGCCGTCAGCCGGCTCGGCAATCATAATGACCTTTTCATCATCAGCCTGCTGTATTCCCAACACCGTATAGTTCTTAAAAAAATCAAGGCTGCCTAAGTCATATTCAATATCATCAGGGTTAATATTCTCGCCGGAGGCACCAATGATAAGATCTTTGAGTCTGCCTCTGATAAAGACACGTCCTTGTGCATCCAGGTCAGCAAGGTCACCGGTTTGGAACCACTTATCTTCGGAAAAATCCGCAGCGATGTATTCTCCATTGATAATAACACCACAATATAAATAATCTGTTAGCAACTCAATTTCACTGGCTTCATTCAGACGCAGACCGCCGGGCACAAAGCTGCTGCCAACACTGCCATCCATACGTTTTTGAATTTTCTTTACGCGTTCGACGCTAGTAATCGCTGTCTCTGTCAGGCCGTAGCCGTTAACGAGATAAAAGCCGATGCCGTTCATTAGGCGCAGCGTTTCCTCAGAAATACGGCCGCCGCCGCTGCAACAAAGTCTCAGTTGGGGGCCGAACACCTGAGCCCTGATATCTTTTAGAATTTTATCAAGAAAAGGAGCTAAGGGCAGTCCGAGTTTCTGGAGCCTGATATTCCAGTCAAGCAGTTTGTTGAAACGAGTCAGCTGTTTCTCTCCGCCTGCTGCAACCTTCGCCTTAATACCCCTGGCAACATGATTCCATAAGAGCGGCACACTGATCAGTTGCGTCACTCCCCGCTCACGGCAGCTCTCCAGCCAGCTTTCCGGAACTTTGCTCTTAGGAAAGACAATAACTTGTTCAAAAAACTGACTGAGCAGAAATACAACGACAAAACCCAATATGTGATTAAAGGGCAGGATGGCAAGGGAGCGTTCCTGGACTTTCGGACGCAGCCAACGGTCGGAATCATCGACAACACAGGCCAAGGCACGAAATTGATTGCTGAGTGATTCGCCACTGTGCACGAAAAGTCTGGCAGCACCCGTAGTGCCGCTGGTGGCCAATGCGACGTAGTTTCCGAAAGGCCGCTCAGCAGCATTAATCACACCGGCGCGTTCCAGCGGCGAGCTCTGATCTCTGGCTGCCGCTGACGCTTCCCGCAACAGGCGGACAGACCAGGCAGCGGGCATATCTTTGTTGGAATAAATCGCAACAGTTTCCGGCACTTCAGCAGGATCCAGAGCATCCTTATCGGTGATAATAGCTCTGGCATCTGCCTCTGTCAGGAGATGATTAATTTGAGTGTTTGTTGCATTGGGGTCCAGAAGCAAGGCATTGTAGCCGGCTTTCAGGACAGCCCAAAACCAGAAAACAAACTGCGGTGAAGTAACTGTCTTGATCCCGACAAAAGATCCTGCCGGTAAATTACTTTGGCGTAATAGCTGCTCCAGTTCTTCAATGATGGGCAGACATTCATTGTAAGCAATTGTCCTGTAACCGTCCGGCCCGGGGATGTCCAGAGCGCCTGCATCATTATCTGCACGGTAAGAATTCCGGTACCAATCCTCAAATGAATGCATCCTGGGCAAATCATTAAGCATAATATCGAATTTATTCTTCATAGCTTTGCTGATCCGTGATCGGCGGATACTAGCCTCCTCCAAAATAAGCTTCTAAGAAAACCTTTAAGCCCTATATTAGTATATAAGTAGACATTTAAACAAAGCTATCGAATTCAGATTCGACAGGTCAATCGGAGCTGATTATTTCGCAAGCTTTGGCGTAGTCGGACGGATCGTCCAGATCAAGAAATGAAGAAGGCAGGTCAAAATTCACTTGCACTACTGCTTCCGGGTAGCGCCTTATCAGCTGCCGCCCGCCTGTATCTCCCTTTAATCCGCTTAATTCCGGGAAAAACTGACGGTCAAAGAGCACCGGTGAACCACTTTTCCCTTGATATACAGCCTGGCTGATCCGGCCATCACTATGTGTTTCCATCATTTGGCGCATAAGAGCAGGCGACACAAAAGGCTGGTCTCCCGGAACATAAAAAGCCGCAGGGCTGTCAGCCGATAATTCACTGCTGGCACGGGCGACAGAACTTCCCTGACCGCTCGCATAATCGGGGTTATATACCAGGCGCAGGCTGACATCAGGCGGAAATTCCAAAGCGGCCTCTAAACAGACAGCCTCTACCTTTTCACGCTCAAAACCCGTGACCACAAGAATCTCGCGCACACCGCTGTATGCGACCCTGTTCAGGCTATGAGCCAAAACTGTTTTATCTCCCAGGGGCAAGAGCAATTTATTTTCACCCATGCGTTCAGACATGCCCGCAGCCATAACGACTGCGGAGAAGCGGCCTGCATTAGTTTCCCGGCGAATCAGGCCGAAATGCGTCCGATGCGAGTAAGCATCGATAGGTCCCCGGGCTCCCTGTCCCATGGAAGTAAAAAATACTGCATCCAGACGAGGCTGTTGGATGGCCCGGCTGGCCAGCCGCGCCCAATCTGTATCTGCCGGCATTTTATCTGCCTGGTTAAAAACGGCAGCCACTCTTGCTGTAGGCGGTACAGCTTTTAAGAAGGCACCGCTGTCAAGAGTCCGGCAAAGATGCTCAAATTCTATTCTTCCGTTCAATTCCAGACCGGTCCACTCTGAAAAGATCTCAGACCGGTGTACATTGTCTTCAGTCAGAGCCTGCCCCAATCCACTCAGACCAAAAAGAATCAGGACCAGATCTGTGCTCTCAGGAATAACCGGCTCATAGTCCGCATAAGCCTTTAAAGGCTTCATTTTCGCCCCATCTGCTTCGCAGAGGAAGAGGCAGTTGGCCGGTCCTTGCAAACGCCGTTTTCTTATTTCTTTATCGAATGCTTGTCGGGAAATGCCCTTGTATTTTTGGGGAGACTTCTGCAGCTCAGCGGAAAACCATACACCTGAGCTTCTGGGGCAACTGAAAGATATGGGGAAATCCGGAGCCAGCATGGCTGTAGTTGTCGTCAAAATATGGCAGGGCAGCAGATCCGATTGGTAAAGAAATTCCTGAGTGGAAGTCTTGCCTCCGCTGCCAACAGTGCTGATTACAAAAGGAGCCGGAAACAGCTTTGCCCGCCGTTCAATCTCCTGACCAACAAAGCCGCTTAAATCTTTTTCAAAAAATTCACTGCTATTAGTCATTGCCGGGGATTTTCAGATAGTCTCCTGCCGCCAGATAAAAAAGAATGGCTTCCAGTACACCACCAGCAATAGTACGGCCTTTGTCACTGATGCTGTAACAGTGGCGAAGGTCATTACGGGGATCAATGTCTCCGATCTTCAAACCCTGCCGGGCCTCGTAACCCTGTGCTATCAGGCCGCGGATAACACCCGGGACAGCAGCCGAAACAACTGCATCGCCTACCTGACAGACAGCTTCACCCTTGTCAACTGTATCGCCAATAGCCCGGATATGCTGCACACGTCCTGCCTGTGGTGCGCGCAGGACTCTGTCACTGGTAAAGCCGTCCACGTCTCCGGGGATTCCGGTATTTGGCGCCGCGAAACCTTCATAGATCAGACTGCCCAGATAGTGACCCCGCTTGGTTTCCACCACAACGTCTGCATCACGGCCGGCCATAATATTGGGACCCAGGGCAATTACCAGACCGGCATAATTTTTATCGTAATCGGCTGCTCTTTTGCTGACTGTGGCGTCAACGAATACATCAGGCCGAAAATACTCCGCCAGCTTCTTCTCCGGCATGGTGCTTACCGGAATTTCCCTGCGGGCCAAACAGTCATCTATCGCGGATAATTCTTTAACGAAAGTAGCGCGGGCACCTTCAATTTCCCACTCTCCCTCGGAAATAGCATTACAAAAAGAAACCGTGCGACGCACGCAACTGGGAAGAGCTAGATCACAAACCAGGACCTTGAAGCCTGACCGCCAGAGCTTATGTATTACCGCCGACGCCAGGTCGCCGCCGCCACGCACCAAGACCTTCATAAATAACTCCCTTATACGGCAAGACTGTCGAAGTAGCCCTGGATTAAAACCACGGGGGTGCCCTTGTCGCCGCTGCCTGATGTGAGATCTGCCAGAGACCCCAGCAAGTCAACTACACGGCGCGGGGTCGTCCCTTCAGAACTCATACTGGATTTTTCGCTGTCCTCGTCTTTTGCCAGAATAGCTTCACGTATCTGTGTTTCCAGTTCCTGTCCTGACAGCTGGGAAAAAGCGTGGTCAGCCAGATATTTTATCTTGATCTCACGCGGTACTCCGCTCAAGCCTTCGGTATAGGCGGGAGAAACTACCGGATCGGCCAATTCCCAGATTTTGCCGACAGGATCTTTAAAAGCACCGTCACCGTAAACCATGACTTCGACCTTTTTTCCTGTGCGCTCCTCGAACAGGGCTGCAAT
>LFSM01000016.1:496-753 GCA_001512745.1 Clostridiales bacterium DTU032 | reverse complement strand
TCGGCCTCTTTCTTATCAATCGCCTCTGTCACTTCTTTCTTGATCTCATTCGTGTCCTGTCCGAAGCTTCGACGCTGTTCTGCCGGTCTTTTCCCGACACTCTTTAAAAGCTCCGTAATGAGACCCTTACGGCCGAGCAGCGACTGCCTGATTTCATCGAGTGAGCTGCGGTCAGCTGCGGCGTCAACAGCCGCAAGTGCATCCTCTCTTACCTTAATAAGTTCATCCAACATATTCTCTTACCTTTCGTCTCGGAG
>LFSM01000016.1:0-294 GCA_001512745.1 Clostridiales bacterium DTU032 | reverse complement strand
CGGTGCCTTTGTTGAGATTACTTTGCTTCCTCATCAACGCTGTTACGGAGAATTTTAGCCGATCTGCAGGAGGCTGTCAAAATATCAGTTTAAGTTGATCATCTGCCCCGAAACGATGAGTTCTGCAATCTTGCTGTGACCTCTGCGGCCGATTTGCGAAAGGATGGAAGCAAGCTCACTCGGCAGGTCTTTGCCACCATTGAGATGCATGGGAACCAGGTAATCGGGCTGAAAATACTCAAGGAAAGTAAGGGCCCCTTTGAAAGCCATTTCTTCAAGTCGTTTGTCAACCGG
>LFSM01000119.1:17962-20371 GCA_001512745.1 Clostridiales bacterium DTU032 | reverse complement strand
CTATCTGACAAGTGAGAAAGAAGTGAAGAACACCTTTACTGTAGGTAAGGTCAATATTGAGCTGGATGAGGTACTGGTTGATAGCGCTGGCCAACCTGGCAAATTGAATGCAAATAGTGAATTTGAGCTAGTTGTTGATGTAAAAGATGCTGACCGTGTACAAGCAAACGAATACAAGCTGCTTCCTAACCACGAATATGTCAAAGATCCGACAGTCACAGTCCTGCAAGACAGTGAAGAGAGCTACGTGCGTATGCTGGTGACCATCAATAAAGCGGATGAGTTGGATAAAATCTTTGCTCCCGGTGGCGCTGATATGACCAAAATCTTCAAGGGATATGATGGTGATGTTTGGATCTATAAGGGTAATGTGAAGGATGATGTAGCTGGCACTCGTACCTATGAGTTCCGTTACTACAAAACTGTTAATTCCATTGGATTAGATGATCCCCTCAAGTTAGAGCCTCTCTTCGAGACCCTGAAAGTCCCTTCAACTTTAAACGGAGAACAGTTGGATACACTGACAGATGAGGACGGGAAGGTGTTGCTCCAAATTGACATTGTTGCTCAGGCGATTCAGGCAGATGGCTTTGCTAATGCTGATGCCGCATGGGCTGCATTCCCGACAACGACAACCCCGTAAGGTTTTCAGTTATTTGATTCAGACCAAACAACCGTTTGGTTGAGGCTAATAATGTAAAGGATAATTTTTATGAAAAAGAAAAGAATCGCAATGCTGATAGCAGTAGCTATGCTCATCGTCGGTGTTATAGGCCTGACTATCGCCTGGCTGACAGATAAAACTGACCCGGTCAAAAACACTTTCTCTCCTAGTGATATCAACATCACTCTGACAGAGAGTGATGATCTTGATTTAAAGATGATCCCGGGGTACACAATTAAGAAGGATCCTCTCGTAACAGTCAAAGCAAACAGTGAAAAAGCTTTTGTCTTCGTCAAACTGGAAAAATCAGCTAACTTTGACAGCTTTATGAGCTACACGATGGCTGAAGGTTGGACTCAGTTAACAGGCGTTGATAATGTCTGGTACCGAGTGGTAGATGCACCTAGCTCTACAAATGACCTGACATTTCAAGTTATCGAAGATGACAAAGTCGTAGTAAAAAACACTGTTACCAAAGCGATGATGAATGCCCTTACTGAAGCCACATACCCAACCCTGACTGTCACAGCCTACGCATCTCAGTTCGCTAAGGATAATACAAATGAATTTACAGCTGCTGAGGCTTGGGGCAATCTAAACCCGTAAGACCCAGACTTCTTACTCTGCTCTACCTGGCCGAGTAAGTCCTTAATCCAAAGTTTGGAATAAATAGTTATAAGAATGGAAATATTTACTTCAAATATAATGTTAGGAGAAAAACAATGAAAAAAAGGATCTTAACAGTTTCACTGCTACTAGCCCTGGCAGCTATCCTGATTATTGGAGCAACAATAGCGTATTTTACTGACACAACTGACACTAAGACCAATACATTTACGGTTGGAAAAGTTAAAATTGATCTTGAAGAGCCTAAATGGGAAGATGTGACCGCGACATTAATGCCTGGAGTTTCCTTTGACAAGGACCCCACCATCACAGTTTTGGCTGATAGTCAAGATGCCTATGTGTTCCTTAAACTTGAAATGAACAAATATGTCAGTCTGCTTAACCTGATGGGCGTTGATGCCTATAAGAATGAGGTTGGCGGTCTGGATGGGGCATATCCGGGCTTTGGGGCATTTGCTAATAAGCTGGCTTCAGACAAGGCTCTTCGTGAAGAAGTACTTGAGCGCTGGTTTAAGGGAATTGAACATACTAATTGGCAAGTCATGAATCTCACCGATATTACGGCTGCTGTATCGGGTGCTGAAAACCAGACAAATCCAACAGAACTCTCCGTTATCCTTGGTTATATCGGAGGCAGTAAAGGCGGAGTCCTTTCAGCCAATGATTAAGTCACATTTATGACAGCTTTTGGCATGCCGGACACTGTTACAACTTCTATGTTTGACGGAGCTGATGCTTATCGCATTAATGGTGAAGGCGAATCTAAGTCTAACTTCAACACAGATAAAGCAGACTTCAAAATGAACTTCACCGCCTATGCAATTCAGGCAGCTGAGATTGCCGACATTCAAGCGGCCTATGATGCAATGTTCTCTGCTACGCCCTAAGCCTGGCCTGGAACTTTGCAACTCTGATAATCTGCAAAGAGTGCAGACCATAAGAAAGTACAGCTCGATATTCTTATGCTTTGAGATGGGCATAAGAATAGTTTGGATAATATATCAGGAATGTTTAATGTTGGAATCAAGCGAATGAAGCGTAAAATACTAATCTTTGCCCTCATCACAGTATGTCTGTCAATTCTTGCTTATGGCACGATTGCATATTTTTCTGCCGAA
>LFSM01000119.1:1567-17929 GCA_001512745.1 Clostridiales bacterium DTU032 | reverse complement strand
ACTGAGGTCGACGGTGTTATGCCTGGTCATAAGTTGACAAAAATTGTCGAACTTAAAAATACAGGTACAAACCCTGCTTATATTCGTATCAAGGTAGAAAAAGCGATTGCATTGCTTGAAATGAGCGGGACTATTCCTGACTTGGACCTCATTAAGCTGGACTACAACACAAGCGACTGGACTGATGGCGGAGATGGTTTTTACTATTACAATCGAGCTCTGGAAGCCGGAGATCTGACAGAACCTCTATTCACTACAGTCAGTTTCGATATCTCTATGGGCAACATTTATCAAAAAAGTAAGGCCACGATTAGCGTGAAAGCTTATGCTGTTCAAGTCGCCAATCAGGATGTAACTAATCCCTGGGATGCCAAGGGCTGGCCCGAAGGATAAGGAGGAGTAGACTATGACCAAACATAAAATATTAGCACTTTTGCTCAGCCTCCTCTTGCTGACCAGCCTGATCGCGTCTTTTAGCTTAGCTTTTGCTTCTGACACTATTGGGGAAGAAAAAGCACCCGAACCAACTTTAGATTTGATTCCCGAAGAAGACACACTTTATGATCGATTACTAGCTTGCTTAAGTCTCGATGAAGCCGAGGCGATTTGGAAAGAAGCAACAGAAGAAGAGCTTGAAGATTTAAGCGATGAGCAAAAAGAAGCAATCGAACAGTATCTTGCAGCCTTTGCTGGTTCCGAAAACACTCCACCTACAGATCCGATTCCCGAAGAAGACACGCTTTTTGTTCGCTTGATGGCTTGCTCAAGCCTAGAGGATGTCGAAGCGATTTTGGAAGTTGCAACTGAAGATGAGCTTCAGGCTCTAAGCGAAGAGCAAAAAGAAGCAATCGAACAGTATCTTGCAACCTTGGTATCAGAGCCTCCGGAAGAGCTCTTGCCCGATGCTGAAAAGCTAAGGGACAGCTTTATGAAGATGCAAAGCCAGGCTGAGATTGAGAACTTCATACTAGGACTGAGTGAAGCGGAACAAGAAGCGCTGGTGGAAATTCTCTCCGAAGAAGACATCAGGCTTGTAGCTGAGCAATGCGGCCTGCTTCTGGATGAAGTCGTTCATACTCCAGCTAAAAACTATACGAATGTTGGCCCTTTAATGCCACCCTTTGAGGCTTCTCACCGTAAGGGAACGATGAGCCCTCTAGGCGCTGATAAATCTAGGGGTAATGGACTAGAACTTAGTAAAATTGCTGTTCCAAAAGGTGATGGTAGCTATACAATTACACTTGAAGCTTATACAACCGGGATTGTTACTTCAAGTGAAGTATCTGTACCTACTGATATCGTACTTGTGCTTGACGAAAGTGGCAGCATGAGTGATAGCATGTACAGTTATACAAAAGTGTATTCCCTCGACCACTCTGAAACGTACTATGTTAGACGCGGTAACAGTTTTGTAGCTGTCAAATGGTGTACTGGGGGCTTATTTCACTCTCATGATCCTGGATGGTATACCGGCTCACATTTCTTATGGCACTGGGGTACCAGGTACGAACCCATGACTTCCGAAAGTGATACAACAAGCGATCATGTTCAATTTTATACCAGAAGTGCTACAAGCACGCAGAAAATGGCCGCTTTGAAAGCTGCAGCGTCTAAATTTGTGCAAAGCGTGTATGATGATGCTACTACTAACGATGTTGACCATCGAATCGCAGTTGTAGGTTTCTCCAATGTTAATGCTACTTCGATTAAGATTGGTTTAAAAAATGATATTAGGACCCAAAAAGCTGCTGTTGATTCAGCAATCGACAACTTGAGCACAGGTGGCAGTACCTATATCGAAGAAGGAATGACAAAGGCTAAAGACGCATTTGATAATGCGGAAACTCCGACTGAAGCGGGACCACGCAATCGGGTGGTAATAATCTTTACTGATGGTATACCGGGTAGTGGAACTTGGAATAATACCACTATAAATAACTCTGCTAACCCTGCTATTTCCACATCTAAAACTCTTAAGAACAGTCCTTACGGTGCAACCGTTTATACAATAGGCTTACTTGATGGTGCAGATCCTGAGCTTCCGATCTCAGACGAAAGTAATAATGATGCAAGAACTAATAAGTTTCTGCACTACCTGTCAAGCAACTTTCCAAATGCCGGCAGTATGACAAATGCAGGAAGCGGCGGTGGTATAGGCGGAGGTTACTACCTGTCTGCCAGTGATGCTGAATCTCTGGAAGTAATCTTTGAGAAGATAGCTCAAGAGATCGCGACACCAAGTATCGAACTCAAGGAAGGTACAGTTGTTGATGTTATTTCACCGTATTTTAGCATTCCCGCAGATGCCTCTGCAATAAGCCTGTATACAGCCGCGTACGATGGTAGTAACTTTGGGGAAAGAAAGCCTGCAAATGGTGTGGTTGCCAGTATTGACGGCGATAAGATTAGTGTTAGTGGTTTTGATTTTGATGAGAATTTTGTATCAGAAACAGGGAGAGGGACACCACTGTTTTATGGTAAGAAGCTCATTATCGAGTTTTCTACAAGCCCAAAAGCTGGCTTCTTGGGAGGAAATGCCGTCCCTACGAATGGAGCTGGATCAGGGATATATAGCGGGGACAAGATAGTTGAGTCCTTTGATATTCCCACAGTCAATGTTCCTATGCCTACTGTTATTGATGTTACCGCTGCTGATAAGAATATTTATCTTACAGGTACTTTATCGGATGCTCAGTTGTTAGCAGGGGCTACAGCCAGTGCAGGAACAGAAGTAAATAAGGTTGACTTTATCCTGTTTACTGGCGCGACCGAGTTCGTCTTGCCCGGTGAAGAGGATGCTTGGAAATCCGAGTTTGTAAAGCTCACAACTGAGCTCATTAGAAAAGGTGAAGAGACAGATACAACTCAATATATGTCTGACAGTGAATATTGGATCAAGGTTACCTTAGCGCCGACAGAGCCAATTGAGGGAGGAGTCCCCGATCAGAATACAACAAGTGCTCGCGGAAAGATTAATGTCTTCAAACCGGAACTTACATTCAAGGACAGTGATGTCTGGTATGGGGATAATGCTCCGGCAAACCCTGCTGATTATGATCAGAATAATAAGGTGACCGAGCTATGGAAGCACGATGCTACTGTTAGTACTGATGTTACCACCATGCTAGGAACTAAGCCGACACTTGCCCTGACTTACACCCCTGAAGCCGGAAGTATCAAGAATAGCAAGATTGCGACTAAGCAGGATATCAAGGTCAAGCTTGATGTTAAGATTGGTGACAGCGATATAACAACCTACACAAGCTTTGTCCATCTGGCTTGCGGTCCGGCCTGCGGCTGGACCGATCCTACTGTTCCCGGTGATCCTGCCTTCTTACTTCATGTCAAGACAGCGACTTTGACAATTACCAAGGTAGGCGGTGTAGCAGGTGAACCCTACGTTTTTAAAATACTGAAAGATGGAGATACTTATACAGAGGTGACGATCGTAGGTAATAACAGTGTTACTATCCATGAGCTACCTGTGGGTAAGTATTCAATAGTAGAAGACGTGAACTGGAGCTGGCGTTATGGTGGCAGCGGGTTTGAGAGTGATATTTTATTCACAAAGGATAATGCGGAAGGCACAATAACTTGCACCAACAGTCTCCAAAAAACTAACTGGCTTAACGCATTCAGTAAATTAGTAAGGAATATTTTTACTACGCCATAAGGTAATTAGGAGGGAGGGGAAAGTGAAAAGACCAAAAAAAATTACAAGCCAAGATAAAAGTTGTGGCAGTGTAAAAAAACTAAGTAGATTGACAATCACTCTCCTGATCCTGACTGTATTAATGTTTGGAGGAATTGTATACGCCTACATCTCAACCACCACAAAGCCTCTTGAGAATGTTTTTACACCATCTAGTGTCAGCTGTGAGGTTTCGGAAAATTTTGATAAAGTTCAATCGATAAAAAGTAATGTAACGGTGAAAAACACCAGCGACATTCCAGCCTATGTCCGGATTAAGCTTGTCACATATCGCGTTAATGGTAGCAACGAGCGTATCGGCGGCAGTGCGTCTATTCCCAGCTTTACTCCAGGAAGCGGCTGGTTTGAAAAATACGGCATCTACTACTACGAATTACCTGTGGATCCGAATGGAGGAATACCTGCACATCCGCTGATTGGAACACCCGGTATCACTCTTGACAACTACACCGATGCTGACGGAGGCAAGCAAGTAATTGAAGTTATGGCCGAGGCAATTCAAAGTGTTCCGGCAAGAGCAGTTACAGAGGCCTGGGGCGTGTCGGTTGGAACTGACGGTAGTTTATCGTCAGGAGGTTAAGCTATGCGTAAAATTAAGAAACACATACATTACCTTTTGAGTATTAGCTTATTGATCCTCCTTTTCTTCAGCTATTCCGCTATGAGCTTTGCAGCTGCAACAGTAACTTTTGCTGACAATAAACTGCTTGTCTTTAATCCCGGATCTGCCTACACGAGTTCTGACCTTTTTGAAAACTTTAAAGGTGTAATGCCGGGAGATAAGCTGACAGAAGAAATCACGATAGAGAACAAGAACAAAGATTTTGATTACATCAAAGTCTATCTCCGTGCGATTGTACACGATGAGGTGGGTAATCCGCTCAGCCAAAGTGTTACAGCCTCCGGCGAGACAGTTGTATCCATGCAGGATTTTTTGGCCCAGCTGTCCATGCAGGTAAAAAAGGGTACAGACTTAATCTTCGACGCTTCTCCCGATGAGTTGGACGGCTTGGCTGCAAATGTCCTGCTGGGTAGATTGCGCCGGGGTGAATCGCTGAAGCTGGATGTTGTTCTGACCGTACCGATAGACCTGGGCAATGAATATGCCAACCGGGTTGGTGAAGTTGACTGGGTCTTCACAGTCGAAGGTTTCAATGATCCGGTACCCACTGATACTACGGAGCCAACAGAACCACCCACAGATGAATCTGAAATAACGAAACCGCCGTCTCCTGTTAAACCGGATCCAACCGAACCACCGTCAGAAAAGCCTGAGCCATCAAAACCCGATGTACCGCACACAGGTGAGAGTAAAAACCCCTGGACAACTATCCTTGGGCTTGCTTTAGTCCTGACAGCACTAGTACTTATCCTTTTTTTCATTCGAAGAATCAGAAAGAAACAAACGAGGTAATCGTGATTGGTCGTGATTGGTGCCAGGCACCTAACTTATTAAGTTATCAGAGAGGTGTCTCAAAGCAGATACCTCTTTTTCTTAATAATACCTATTCTAGAGCCGAGTTATGGAGTTGGTATGCACTTCCACAACTCCCCGAAGGAAGGAAATCGTTATGGTATTGGAGACAGAAAGAACTTTAATCAGGCACTTTGTATCAGAGGATTTTGCAGATCTGCATGAAATATTCAGCGATTCACTGGTGATGAGAAATACAGAGGCAGCTTATGATAAAAATAAAACTCGTATGTTTCTTGAGGGATTTTGCATCACAGAGAAGCGAGCGCTGGCTGTAATCCACAAAGAAGACAAAAAGTTGATTGGCTATGCCCTCTTCTCGGATCGGCTGGAGCCTGATGTGTACGAAATTGGCTGGATTTTTAATAAAGACTATTGGAGAAAAGGCTTGGCCTTCGAATCAATGTCTGCGCTGGTGAAATATGCCTTTAGAGAACTAGGCGCGCACAAAGTATTTGCAGAAGCGATCGACGATGTCAAATCAGTCGGCTTAATGAAAAAGCTGGGCATGAGTCATGAAGGAACACAAACGCAGCAGCTGCGGGATCAAGAAGGCCAGTGGCGAGATTTGTTTTTTTACGGTTTATTGCGCGAACATGCATAACTTGGTGCCAGGCACCTTTTGATGCAGCTGACGTGATCAGTGAAACTTAAGGCTCCCTGGTCCAGTAAACCAGCTCGATTTCCGGGCAGATGCTCTCATCACCATAGGAGTCGATATACTCAAAAAGCCCTGTCACCACACCCCAGCCATCCAGCCATTCGCCGCTTTCAATTTTTGGCTCATTCACGCCATAACGATAGACCAGACAAACGGGATACCACTCGTCGCCATAATGCGCCAGAACCACTGTCCCGGTATCAGCTTGTTCCGACATACCCAGTGGATAACCCCACACCTCTACGGCTTTGCCGATGACGTCGTCCAGAAACAGACAATCGATATAGAGCTCATCATCCATAACTACACAGCTGGCGGCAAAAGACTTGCCCCGCTTCTGGCGTTCAGCTGCTGTTTCAACCAGCATATTGCGCTCAAAATTACCCTCAAAAATCAGCAAATCACCCGGCGCAAACAGCTGGCCATAACCTTGCAGCTGGCCCTGCACACAATTGCCGATATAACGTGTCTCGCCGTTTACTATAATCTGCATCTGACCGTCAGGCATGCCATTGCGAAAATTTCCCCTGTATTCATAATTATCAATCGATCTGTAACCCTGACCAGTCATCTCGCCATTAACCCAGGCACCCTCATGAAACCAGTCAGCACCGCTGTCACTGTCAAGNNTCGCCGGAATAAAAACCCTCGCCGCTGTCAAAGGAAGAATTAATGCGGATCAGCTGATCGTTCACAACTTCAAGAGGAGGCTCTGTAAGAACAGTTGTTGGAGCAGTTGTTTTTTCCTGCGTAGTGGAAGGTTCTTTAGTAGCTTTAGTGCGGGCTGTTCTCGTAGCACCTGCGGAAGCAGTATCCTCAGGAATAGTCATGCTTGCCGCCGGAGCGGTCTGTGGTTTTTTCGACTCCCTGATAACGTAACGGAAGTAAAAAAAGTAGGCAGCCAGAGCAAGAAGGACAAGGGATAAAACGATAATAATCACGATTACAGCGACATTCGGCTTTTTCTTTTTGCTAGTGATGGGGGCAGGCACGGGAGCTTGCGGGTAAGCAGGCATGGGAGGCCTGTAATAACTCTGTGCCAGTGGGATCTCGGGTCCCGGCCCCGGCCCCGGCACTACCGCCGGAGGGATCTCGGGCACCAAACCCTCAACCGCCTGTCCGCAGGAAGTGCAAAAGCGAGCACCGTCCGTTAATTTGTTTCCACAATGCTGGCAAAACATAAACTCTCCTCCTTCAGCAGTTCTTCAAGCTATTTTGCAGTTACTGTAACGACGGAATAGTATTGAAGCCGGAGATATTCATAAGCGGGCTTCCTCAGCTTTAATCGGATTGGACAGATCTCTTGACAGCTTTCTCTTTTATAAGAAAATCATAGCATAAAACATTGTGCTCAATTCAGCCTATTCTCTCCGCATTAAAAACCCTCTGACCCGGAAAAAAGCAGCGGCAGGACAGCCAGCTGCTTAGCTTCCTTTTTTATTTGCGCTTGGGATTGGCCGGAAACCAGCCCTTGGCCACACGGTCCCTTTGCTCGAACAACTCCCGGATCGACCAGATGCAGGAACAGCCCAGGACTCCCAGAGCCGATGAGAGAATTGAGTTGGCAATGAATAAAGATACAAGGATGGATATGATGCCGGCCAGCAGAAAAAAAGGCCAGACGCGGCAGGAGAAGTAATACTCACACTTAATCACAATAGGATGAAAGATACCGATCACCAGGAAGGAAATCACACCGATAATAATGCCCTGAAAATTCATATAGACTCCTTAAATAATAACTTGGACAACATTATAGCGGATATCACTGCATCATTTGGTGTCTGCATCATTTGGTGCCAGGCACGAATCCATGCACACTGCATCATTTGGTGCACGCTGCATCATTTGGTGCCAGGCACGAATCTATGCACAGCAACGGAAGTCCATTTGCTGTGTTACAATCTCCTGTGGAAAGTTTTTTTATCAGGCTTTTTCCCTGAGATGGCACTTCTTGCCAATATCTCGGGATCATGCTTAGTTTTATAGTCATGGAGGTATTTATGACTAACTCAGAAAACAATCGTATGCGCGTTGAGCGCGATTCTATCGGTACAATTGAAGTCCCCGCTGATGCTCATTATGGGGCAAACTCCCTGCGTGCAGCGCAAAACTTCCCCATCACCGGTATGCACATGCATCCGGAAGTCATTAACTCGATGTGCCAGATCAAAAAAGCGGCAGCCCTGACTAATCTGGAAGTCGGCCGGCTGGATAAAGACCGTGTCGACGCCATTGTCCAGGCCTGCGATGAGATCATTGCAGGAAAATTCCACGATCAGTTCATCGTTGACCCGATTCAGGGCGGTGCCGGCACCTCGCTCAATATGAATGCAAATGAGGTTATTGCCAACCGTGCCATTGAGATCCTCGGCGGCACCTTGGGCGATTACGACCTGATCAACCCCAATGATCACGTCAACTACGCCCAGTCCACCAACGACGTTTTTCCCTCCTCAGGCCGCATCACTGCTTACAAACTTCTGCTGGGCGCCGAAAAGGAACTAAAGCGTTTGCAGGAAGCTCTTTTGGAAAAAGCGGAAGAGTTTGATGATGTTATCAAAATGGGCCGCACTCAAATGCAGGATGCAGTCCCCATCCGTCTGGGTCAGGAATTTGCAGCTTGGAGCTTCGCCATCGGTCGTGATTTGCGTCGTTTTGAAAACGCCCGCCATGATATGCGCTTCCTTAATCTGGGAGGAACCGCCATCGGTACCGGCATCAATGCAGATGTCGAATATCTAGAGGCTGTAATCGTGCGTCTTGCCGAGATCACCGGCTTGCCTCTCAGCCAGGCGGATAACCTGATTGACGGCACACAGAACACAGATGGCTATGTAGCAGCCTCTTCAGCTGTAAAGACCTGTGCGGTCAATCTGAGTAAGATCAGTAACGACCTTCGCCTGATGTCTTCCGGCCCCCGTACCGGTTTTGGCGAAATTAAACTGCCGGAAAAACAGGCTGGTTCATCAATCATGCCTGGTAAGGTCAACCCTGTTATACCGGAAGTTGTAAATCAGGTTTGCTTCAATATTATCGGCAATGATGTTACGGTTACCATGGCCGCAGAAGGGGGGCAGCTGGAGCTCAATGCCTTTGAACCGATCATCTTTTATAATCTTTTTCAGTCAATTGAAACTTTAAAATATGCTGTCCGGACCCTGGTAGATAACTGTATTGTCGGCATCACCGCCAATCGCGAGCGCTGCCATGACTTAGTTTACAATTCAGTCGGCATCATTACAGCAGTAGTACCCCATCTCGGATACCGTACAGCATCCATTGTTGCCAATGAAGCAATCGAGACCGGCAAACCGATCCGCGAGATTATCCTGCGTGACGGGCTGATGACAGCGGCTGAACTTGACAAAGCGCTGGACCCCTATGCCATGACAGAGCCCGGAGTCTGCCAACTATGCTAACTGCATAGAATTGTGCCTGGCACCTTTTCATGCACTTCGAGACTGCATAGAATCGTGCCTGGCACCTTTTCATGCACTTCGAGACTGCATGACTTCGTGCCTGGCACCTTTTCATTCACTCAGGAGTGTGTTGAGGCGCGCGGCCAGTTGGTTGTATCTGAGCCGCAGTTTTTCAAAAAGCTCGGCTTCTTGTTCGGCGGGCATTTCCCCCTCTTGTTCGAGGGCTTCAATTTGCTGCTGGAGCTTGTCCATGGCTTCCAGCAAAGGAGCATCCTTGCTTTCGCCGTAGACTTTTACCGCAACATTGAGGGCATTTTTGCTGCCATGGTAAAGCTTAATGAATAAATGTTCCTTTCGGTTAGCTTCGATCAGATCCCGCAGGAGCCAGTTTCGGTTATGTTCGGTCAGGGCAGCCTTATAAGGTACAGAAATGCCTTCAGCTTTTAATTCATCGAGGAAATTCATCAGGGATTCCTGAGAAAAGTTGACAAACAACATGTGCTCCAGTTTTAGTTCGTAGGAGCGGGCAGGGGAGCGGTCATCTACAAAAACTGCGTCTGCCTCCAGGAGCAGATCTCCTACCAGCTGGTCCAGACAATCATCGCCGATCAGTTGCAAGCCGATATTGTTTTTTCGGGTTACAGCAGCAAGAGCTGTTAAAAGCTCGCCGGCAAAACCGTAAGCAAGTATATATTCTCTGTCTTCTTTCATCTTTACTTTCCTTCACTAATGCCGTCGGGCATGATGGTATATTCTTCAGCCAGAATGGCGTATCTGAATTGATCAGCCCACTTTTCGTCAACACGATTCCAGCGGGCCAGTAACTGGTGTGCTTCCCGGCGCATACCGGCGTTTTCCATCACCCGATAAGAGCCGTAGTTTGCCGCATCACAAGTAGAGGTAATACGGTGCAGTTTTAAGTCCCTGAAACCATAATCCACCAGAGCCTGAGCCAATTCACTGCCGAAAGCCTGCTTCCAATAATCCCGGTGCAGGATCCAGCCCACTTCAGCCGTCTCCTTTTGCGTGGGGTAGATGCCGCAGCTGCCGATCACCCTGCCATTGGCTTTTAGCGTAACAGCAAAGTCATAGCCGGCTCTGGCCGACCGGACAAACTCTCTGGTATCCTCCTCACTGTTCGGCCCCCAGTCCATATAACGGACATTGTCGGGAACTGCAGCCCAGCTATGGACAGCAGCAAAATCATCTTCCCCCAGGGGGCGGAGAATCAGCCTTTTGCTTACAAGCTCTTCTTTAAGCTTCATCTAACTTACCTCAGGACAACAGTCCAGCCATGCTTTTCCGGGACATAGAGGAACTCGGTCAGCCTTTCATCCAGAAAAACCTGAAAGAGTTGTTCATAGTCGGGAGCCATCTCGTAATTCTTTAAATCTGCTTCACAAGCCCAAAAGACCGGGCCTTCATCCGAGCCTCGCAGGACGCCCTCGTACTTATCCGCGTAAAAAAGGAAGACCAGATATCTTCCTCCATCCTGAGGAAACTGCTTCAGGCCCCTGAGCTCCGGATCAATCATGGTCAGCCCGCATTCTTCTCTGACTTCACGAATGGCAGCGTCAACAATTGACTCATCTCTTTCCACATGGCCGCCGGGCAGGGTGACGAAACCATTCCAATCGTCCTCCTTCAGCCGCTTCTGCAACAGGATTTTACCTTCACTGCGCAGCATGCACAAAACCGCCAGTTCAACTTTTTCACTTCGACTCATGGCAAAAGACATCCCTTTCCTGACTTTATCAATCAGACATAAGAACATTATGCATTAGAATCTCTTGACGGGGGGATATTTACATGGCTTTAACTTTGGATAGAAATTCCCTGGTTCTGGGATTTTGCGGATTGCTGAATATTTGCTCAGGGCTGCTGTCTTCAGCGATCCTGCCTTCATCCATAAACAAAACCCGGCTGGCAACTTCTTTTGCAAAGCCCATTTCATGGGTGACAATAAGCATGGTCATGCCCTCATCAGCCAGCGATCTTATAAGATCTAGAACTTCGCCGACCATTTCCGGATCCAGAGATGAAGTCGGTTCATCAAACAAGATCACTTTCGGATTCATGGCCAGGGACCTGATAATGGCTATCCTCTGCTTTTGACCACCGGACAAGGTAGAAGGGTAGACGTCTTTTTTGTCTTCCAGACCGATTTTTTGTAAAAGTTTAAGGGCCTGGCCGCGCACCTCTTCTTTGATGCTGGCGGCATCAGTATCAAGCTCAATCAGGCTTTTCTTGTTTTTTCTGAAAAAATTGCCTGTTTTTATAAAAAAGTTCTGCCAGCGGGTTTTTCTCAGCTTGCTCAGCCTTATATGCAGGGGTGCCATCATAATGTTTTCCAGGACAGTTTTGTTATTGAATAAATTAAACTGCTGAAAGACCATTCCCATCTTTTGCCGGTGGAGGTCGAGCTTAGCTTTTTGCTCAGTTAGGTTAATGCCTTCAAAAATGATGGAGCCGCTGCTGGCTTCTTCCATGAAATTAAGGCAGCGGAGCAAGGTGCTTTTTCCGCTGCCGGAAGGACCGATGATGGCGATTTTTTCGCCTTTTTCAACAGTAAAAGAGATATCTTGCAGGACCTTAAGGTCGCCGTAATTTTTGTTAAGCTTGATGACTTCTATCACTTTTTCCAAGACTCCTTTCCATGGCCTTAACCAGGCTTGAGATGATCAGGACCAGGACGATGTAGATCAGGGCCATAAAGAGGTAGGGGACCATGTATTCATAATTATTGGTGCCAATGTAATTGAAGGCTACATACAAATCAATGGCTCCGACAAAACTTACCACCGAGGTCTCTTTAATCAGTGAAATAAATTCATTGCCAATAGTCGGGAGAATGTTTTTTACCGCCTGTGGCACGACAATCTTGCCCATAGATACCCCGTAGCCGAGGCCAAGAGCTCTGCCCGCTTCCATCTGACCGGGATCCACTGACAAAATACCGCCTCTCATTATCTCGGATACATAAGCACCGCTGTTTAGTCCGAAAACCAAAATGCAGACCTTGAGTGAAGACATATTGATTTGCAGGATGGGGAGGACGACATAGTAGGTGACCAGGAGTTGAACGACGATAGGGCTGCCCCGGAAGAGACCGACATAGAAATTGCAAAAAGCCTTCAAAAATCTGCTTAATCTGCTTTTAGCCGGATGTACCAAAGTGCCGGCAATGGCTGTGCCGATGACAATCCCGATAATAAGGCCGAAAATGGCAATTAACATCGTGTTTTTTAGCCCTACGACTACTCTGGCATATCCATTGTGTGTATAAAAAGCCTGCCAAAACTTCTCAAACTTAATACTGAAATTATCCATGCTTACTCCTCAGGCTTTTCCTTAAAAAATCCCCGTTCATAAAGCTGAGACGGGGATTTGCCTTCTGACGCTCAGCAGACTTTAACCGAGCTTATTAATGGATTCGACAATAAACATTGCCGGTGCTTCGTCGATGACGACATAACTGATGTTTCCGTTAATCATGTCCTGGACCGCCAGCGAGCCGGCCTTGTAGCCGACAGTTTCTACATCATAGCCGTCAAAACCCCAATCAGCGTCACCTTCCAGATAAAACTGACCGGTTGTACCGGTCTGGACACCGATCTTGGTCTTGGCGGACATCCCCTTCAAGAGTTCTTCAACCTCGTCTACGCTAGTGCAATCATCAAAGAGGGTATCATCTGACATTACGATCAGCTTCTGAGAAGCGTCATAATACTTGTCAGAAAAATCGACAGATTCTTTTCTGCTCTCATTTATGGTCAAACCAGCCATAGCGATGTCAGCTTTTCCCTGACCGACAGAAAGAACAACTGCATCAAAATCCATGTTGAGGATTACCAGTTCCTTGCCCAGATGGTCGGCCAGAAGGGCTGCGATCTCCAGGTCTATTCCGTAAT
This sequence comes from Clostridiales bacterium DTU032, assembly GCA_001512745.1. GTDB lineage: Bacteria > Bacillota > Clostridia > Saccharofermentanales > DTU023 > DTU032. The sequence goes on along the minus strand of LFSM01000119.1, from coordinate 4,749 downwards.
ACTGTTCACCCAGCATGTACTCGAAGGGCTCAAAGCTGGCATTTGTTGCAACAAGCAACTGATCCTTTGACGGATCCGCCTTAGCGCTTTCAACTGCTGACGGTGAACCGCCGGCAAAATATATGTCAAAAATTTCATCAAGAGTACCGTCAGTACTGATTTGCCTGATAAAATCATTTACTTTCACAAGCAGTTCGGGTTGATTCTTATCAACGCCAAAGGCATATTCTTCGTCGGTTAAGGAAATTCCTATCAGCTTAACTTTGTCTTTGCTGTCTCCGGACTGGCCGGAGCCGCTGCAAGATGCCAGACCCAATCCCAGAATCAGGATTGAGAGCATAATCAGGATTAGTGTTTTTGTTTTTTTCATCTTTGAACCTCGGATTTCCAATCTATTTCCTACTAATTTCTGTATAATTAACTAGGAACATGAATAAATATAAGACTCAAATATGTGAATGTCAAGTTTTTAAGTCAAAAAAGGGGAAATTGGCTTAATTGAATAAGAAAAGAGCCTGACCTAACTTGTTTTTAGTCCAAGTTAAAGGCCAGGCTCTGATATAACAGTCTTTTTCAGGCCGGATGCTAGTCCACGGCCGGTGTCCAGTACTGGGCACCGTATATATCGGTGATGCGGTAAGTCATGAGAAATTGTGAATTACCCAGCGGGGCATTGCCGATGATCCATTCCCCGCTAGCTATCATGCGCTGGCCCAGATAAAAGCTGTCTGAATACTCTCCGTCATAGCTATAAAAGTCACATAAGAAGTCTATCTTGTCTCCCGCGACAATCTCGATCAGGCCCTTCATCACTGTCGGTGACAGATCTTGATAGTCGGCCTGGGCGCCGGCAACATAGCCATAGGGGTTGGCATCATCAAAACGCAGTATAATATTCACACGCTGGCCATTGAGGGCGGCGGGGACGTAGCCCGTGATAATAACTTCATCGTCCAGCTGCTCCTGACTGATAAAGTAATAGCTTACGATCTGACCATTAAGCGAAAGCCAGCTTTCGTCATATTCCATGATCAGGTTGCCGTCATCATCCCAGTCAAAAACGTTGTCCAGACCCAGGTCAATGTAACCTTCTCCGTCATCAATGAAAACGTTAAGCTCCAGCATCCGCACTAGTTCCCATTGCTCCTCGCTGAGAGCCAGTACGCGCTGACCGGCTGCATTAGTTGAAAGCTCCAGATCGTAGAGGCCGCCGGAATATTCGGCAAAGTATTCCACATTATTCTCGAGCAGTTCTTCATTGATCCAGCTGTTATCCGGGTCCCGGGTTACTATTTGCCTCTTGTCCGAGCCCAGAAAGGCACCGATCAGCTGAGAGACCAGAGAGGATGAACTGCCGCTGGAGGATCCTGAACCCATATCAACGCCCAGGAGGGAAGAGAAGAGGGAGCCTGAGGAGTTTCCCGTCAGGCTGCCGAGGGGATTAGAGCTGCCGCCGGCTGCAACAGCACCGCCGGCACTTATGCTGGCAAAGTTACGGATACAGTCACTGTAGGATCCGTCCATGCCGATTTTTTCATAGGTATTAATCGCAGTACTGACATGGGAGAGTGTGGTATAGGGGAAGTAAATTGAAATTCCGTTGGCATGGGTCACATTGTTTGAGTTACGGTTGTACTTGATGCTGCTGCGCAGTACTTTGGCCAGTTCTGCAGCCTCCTTGGTGGCCAGATTTTCGGCAAAGTGGATCAGATCGATCTGATTGATTTTTTGCTGGGTTGAAAAATCTTTGCTTTTGCTGCGGGCCTCGGCTACATGACGGTAATTGTCAGTGGCAATCAGTTCACTTGTTGCTTGTGAGAAACGCTTAAAGGTCTCAGGCAGGGTGCCGGCCAGTTCGGAAAGATCTACCAGTGATAGTGTAGCAGGGGTGCTTAAGGCTTGCTGCTGGATCTTGGCAACATAGCTGTCGATGATGTTTTTCCCGATATCAACAGTTGACATCCCCGTATTATTGGCTAATTCCGTCAGCCAGCTTGTGTAATACCAGCCTGCACCAGGTTCGACTGCTTCAGAGGCGATCAAATAATCAGCATATTTTTCAGCGACCAGAGCAGTTTCCAGTGAGGCCATCAGGCAGGCATCAAAGCCGATGAAGTCAAAGTCACAGCCGGCAAGCTCAAGGGCTTGATCAATCTCGTCCAAAGTCATGCTGTCTCTGGGGTAGTGCTCGTCAAAACCAAAGCCGCTGATTGAACCACCGCCGTGATCCCAGAAGATGAGGGCATAGCGGTCAGCCGGAAATTCTTTTTTGCAGTAGCGGATAAAATCGGAGAGAGTTGCCGGCTCTACCATTGATTTTTTGCCCATATTCCTGTCGAGAGCCCGTAAACCACCGTTTACAACCTGGTATCTCTGATTGCCCTGAGAACTGACAATATTGTTTTTCCACTGTTTGGCACCGCCGGTCTCCACGATCAGATTGATATTCTTGCCCAGATCTGCTCTGGCCATTTCCTGAAGATCATCTGAGGCAAGGCCGGACCTGGACTCCAGATCCGATCCGCACATGTAAACCATGATGGTGAAAATTTCATTACCGCTGGCGGCGTTCTGAGTTTTCTTTTCACGGGCCAAAGGAGACACTGTATAATCCGGTTCATGAGCCCTGTAGGCCAGATCGGAAGAAGGAGCAGCAGCGGTGGAACCTGAAAAATCGGAGAATAGTTCCGTATATTCATTTGATCCGTTTGAATTCCCATTGTTGCCGGGAGTCTGGGGATTAATTCCTCCCGAGCAATATTGAACTAAGAAGGCAAGTAAAACTATGATCAAAAATAAAACAATGATGCGGGAGAGGCAGCCTTTGCCTTTTGTGCCTCCACTGCCGCTTCTGCCCCGGCCCAGAAGAAAACCCAGCAACAGCCACAGGCATCCGCCCCCCGTTGAACCGCCGGAACTTCTTTGCGACGAAGGCAAGCCGCCCGGGGATGAGCCCGATCCGGGCGGTCGGCTGCCCGAACCGACAGGCCCTGTGCCCAGACCGCTGCCACGCCGGTTAGCGTTGCCGCCACCACTGACAGTTCTTTTTTGACGCCCCGTGGGTCTGTTTCTATTCATCGGTTAACCTCGCAATTCTCATTCAGAATAAACTCCATGAATCAATTTTAACTTATTGTCAGCTAAATGAATAATTGAAAGCAGCCGCTGCATCAAATGGTGCC
>LFSM01000119.1:0-1495 GCA_001512745.1 Clostridiales bacterium DTU032 | reverse complement strand
AGGACGGCTGCTGTGGCAAACACCCATTATCAAGGCAGTACAGAATCAGAAAATACGTGATTTTTTCGAGACAGAGCCCGGTAAACGAGCTGATGATTCGATGAAACTTTGCTCCGGAGGATTATTTATGCCCTTAGGGCTGGCTTTGCTTTTGATTGTGCTTTTAATTATCGGGATTTTAGCCCTGATCCTTTCTTATCGTCGCCGGAAAGAAAAGAAATGGCAGATTCCCTTAATCATAGTTTTAATTGTAGCCCTATTGGCTCTTATTATTTATGCTGTTTTGGCCTTTATTTTTATTGATGCTGCAAATGACCATCCGCCGGCTGAACCATCCGTATCTGCCAGTGTAAGCAGTGGAGAAAGCCTGCCGGAAACGACTGCCCGGCCGACAGAGACCAAGCTTCCCGAAACACATATGACCCAAAGCCCAACTGCATCAAGCAGTGTAAATGTACTTACACCGGCTATGGAAGAAGATCCGGCCTTGCACCCGGATGTGCTGAGCCTGAGAGACCTTAGATACCAGGCCAGGCCAAGCTTCGCCAGTCAAAATGATGTGACAAAGTACATCCTGTATAAGCTTTTAAATAATGATTTTGACTTCAGTTTTTATATGACGGAAGACCTCTATTTTGATGAGGAGCTGGAAAAAGATATTGTTTTCGCAGGCTGCGAAACTGCGATGTCCTATTATCTTTTCAGCGCATACGAAATTATTGATATGTACGTCGAATATGATGAGCTGAATAATAAGTATCTGGCGACGGTAAAACTGGAATATAAGGAGCCGGAATATGATCAGGAAGCTCGTGCTGCAGCTATAGCTTATGTGAGAGAACATCCTGTACCCACAGGTGGCTTTACAGACTTTGAGTGTGAAAAGGCCTATGCAAAGGGGATTCATGACTTCATTGCCAGAAGAATTACATTTGCGCCGATTGGCTATGATCCTGAGAGCATGATGTATCTGGAACATTATGACGCCTACCAGGAAGCCTATAATGCACTGGCGGCTCCCGACTACACTGCCGTATGTGCAGGTTATGCCAGAGGCTTCGCCTTGATAGCCCAGTACGCAGGGATCAATGCGGCATATGTCTATGGAAATGAAGATGACCTGTCCAGTCATGCCTGGAATATGATTTATCCCTGTGATGGCAGTGAACCGGTGCTTATAGACATGACCTGGGATGATACTTACAGCGACGATGTGCCGGGGCAGGAGTATGTGTACGACTATTATTTCTACCTTCCTCTGGACGAAGACTACGAGCATTTCCCGGAAGCATACTTTGCAGACTTCCTGCAATTCATCAACGAACAGATTAGTCCTGCATCATTCGGTGCCAGGCACGTTTTCATGCACTAGTGCATCAAATGGTGCCAAGTGCATCATTCGGAGCCAGGCACGTTTCTATGCAGTGCATCAAATGGTGCCAGTGATAAGCTCCCCATAAAGTTGACAGGTGAAATATCAAAAGACCTGAAGACA
>LFSM01000109.1 GCA_001512745.1 Clostridiales bacterium DTU032 | reverse complement strand
ATCCAAATTTAGCACAGAATGGGAGCTGTTGTTTTTTCGCCTCCAATTTTGGAACGCCGTCAGCTTGCAAACTCCGTTTGACAAATACATTATTTTGCTCTTATAATCACTTGGTACTCATACGCACCATTAGCTCAGTCGGTAGAGCAACTGACTCTTAATCAGTAGGTCCAGGGTTCGAATCCCTGATGGTGTACCAGAGGAGAAAGCCCCCGTGGACATGGCATCAGCAAGTCTGCGGGGGTTTTGCGTTTAAACGATCTTATTACTTAGGCCAGTACTAACATCTCCCCCTGGAAGTTCTTTATCTCCCAGGGGAAATATCGGCATTTACAAGCACTTAATTAGTATTTTCAATATCCGCTCTTGAATCAGCATATTTACTGGTATATAGTTATCTGGAATTATTACATTTTTAGAATGCTTATAAATTTAAATACACATAATACCTTATGATTGATAATATTGATAATCTAAAAGAAATACTTCAAACAATAAACATTCGCTTGTCACATCAGAGACTGAAGCTGCTGGAATATCTCGTCCAAAATAAAACACATCCCAGCGCAGATGAGATTTATTTAGACTTACAAAAGGAGCTGCCCAGTCTCTCCAAGGCTACTGTGTATAACACATTACATCTGCTGCAAGAGGCCGGTCTGGTCAATGCTTTATCAATTGAAGACAGTGAAAGCCGTTATGAAATAATCACCGAAAGCCATGGACACTTCAAATGCACATCCTGCAAGAAACTTTTCGACTTTCGCCTGAATATGCAAGAGATTGAATCAACAGATCTTGCAGATTTTATGATAGAGGAAAGAGATGTATATTTCAGAGGACTTTGCCCGGACTGCTTGAAAGCCGATCAAGAAGAATCTGAAAAATAATATAGGAGATATTTTAATGGCGAAGTATGTATGTAAAATTTGCGGCTACGTTACCCGGCAAGCTTGCTGTCGCCATAGAGAAATCAAACCATATCATGGCAGAGGAACTTCTGCGCGAATCAGGATTTCTTTTGCCCCAGACAGAAAACTCAAAGCAATTTCTACTGTCTCTGCTAGAAAAGGATCAGCTTCAAGGCTTCCCTCGCGAAACTGTAGAAATGCTTTTAGGAAAATATGAAAAATCTCAGGAGGAAAAATTAATGAGTGAAAAAACAACAACTTATGACAATCTGATGACAGCCTTTACAGGTGAATCAGAAGCAAACAGAAAGTACACAGCATATGCCGAGAAGGCTGAAAAAGATGGTTTCACCAATGCCGCAAAACTGTTCAGAGCTGCTGCTGATGCTGAGACTATTCACGCCATCAGCCACTTTAAGGTTGCAGGCAAGGTCGGCACCACTGCTGAAAATCTAAAAGATGGTGTCGAAGGTGAAACCTACGAATATACAAGCATGTATCCGCCTTTTGTCGAGCAGGCTGAAGCCGAAGGCAATTCCCAGGCCGTAAGATCATTCACTTATGCCCTGAAAGCCGAAGAAGTACACGCCGGCCTATATCAGGAAGCTCTCGACAATTTAGATTCAGATGCCGAAGAAATCTTCTACTATCTCTGCCCTGTCTGCGGAAATATAGAGAAGTTCGTGCCGGACAAATGCAAAATCTGCGGCGTCCCCGGCGATAAATTCATTAAGTACTAAAGCTGAATTTCCCGCTTAAAAAAGCTCCTGACTACATTTGATCAGGAGCTTTTTTCTTGCCAGAAATGCTTAATACAGCTTTTTAGAGGTCAAATTCTTTCTTAGCTTCAGCAAAAGCCGTCAAGGCAGCATCTAATTCTTCCTTGGTGTGGGCAGCTGAAATCTGACAGCGTATACGCGCCAGGCCTTGGGGCACTACAGGGAATTTGAAGGCTACAACATAAATTCCCTTCTTCAGCATGAAATCTGCGACATCCAGAGCTTTTTTCGCATCGTAGACCATAACCGGCACAATCGGGTGGGTACCCGGAATAATCTCCAGACCAAGTTCTTCAATTTCCTTGCGGAAATATAGGGTATTGGCATTAACCCGATCAATCAGATAACTGTCGCGCACAAGCATATCCAGAACTTTCAGCGATGTAGCAACGATTGCAGGTGCTAGAGTGTTAGAAAAAAGATAAGGCCGGCTTTTCTGCCTGAGCCAGGCTACGATATCCTTATTTGCCAGAGTAAAACCACCTGAGGCTCCGCCCATAGCCTTGCCCAAAGTGCTGGTCATAATGTCGACCCGCCCCATAACATCGCAATATTCAGGTGTTCCCTTACCTTTTTTCCCGACAAATCCGGAAGCGTGGGAATCATCAACCATCACTAAAGCATCATATTTATCAGCTAGATCACAAATCGACTTGAGATCAGCGATAATGCCATCCATGGAAAAGACGCCATCCGTGGCGATCAATTTAATGCGGGCTCCGTCTGCATCAGCTTCTTTCAGACACTGCTCCAAGTGGGCCATATCGTTATTGTTATAGCGATAACGCTTAGCTTTGGACAACCTGATACCATCAATTATGCTGGCGTGATTGAGCTCATCCGAGATAATTGCGTCCTCCTCAGTCAGCAGAGTTTCAAAGAGGCCCCCATTAGCGTCAAAACAGGAAGAATAGAGAATAGCGTCTTCAAAGCCGAAGAATTTAGCCAGTTCCCTTTCCAATTCCTTATGTTGTGCTTGTGTGCCGCAAATAAAACGTACCGATGACATGCCATAACCCCAGCGGTCATAGCTGGCCTTGGCTGCTGCTATCAGCTCCGGGCTGTTTGCCAAGCCAAGATAGTTGTTAGCACACATATTGATAACGCCCTCGGTTTCCGTAGTATCGATCGTGCTTCCCTGAGGCACTGTTAAAATGCGTTCCTCGCTATATAGACCGGATTTTTTCAGCTCATCTAAATTGTTCTGGATAATTTTCAGTCCCTTTTTCATATCAGACCCTTTCTTAATCTCTGGCAGTGGTCCAATCCAGCAAAACCTTGCCGGACTTACCACTATTCATGGCAGCAAAACCTTTTTCAAAATCGCGGAAGTCAAAACGATGTGTGATCAGCGGAGACAGATCCAGACCAGCCTGGACCAAAGCCTGCATCTTATACCAGGTTTCGAACATGTCTCGTCCGTAAACTCCACGTAGTGTCAAACTTCCCATAACTATTTTATTCCAATCAATTACTGTACCTGGTTTTTGGAAGCCCAGCATGGAAATTTTCCCGCCTGTAATCATACTATTTATCATCTCGTTCAGCGCTAAAGCGGAACCTGACATTTCCAAACCGATATCAAAGCCTTCTGTCATCTTGAGTTCAGGCATCAAATCCCGTAGTTTTTCTTTAGTCGTATCCACAGTGCGAATGTCAGGAACGACGGTATGTGCCAGTTCGAGGCGTTCAGGCATGATGTCTGTCAGAACAACATTCCTGGCTCCACAAAAACGAGCTACTGCCGCTGCCATGATTCCGATCGGTCCGGCTCCAGTTACTAAAACATCTTCACCGACCAGCGGAAACATGAGTGCTGTATAAACGGCGTTGCCAAAGGGGTCAAATAGTGCCACGATATCTTCGGGAACACCGGGCAGGATCTTCACAACGTTTTGTTCAGGAATGACAAGGTACTCCGCAAAAGCACCATTGCGGTTCACACCAACACCCTTCGTGTTTGGGCACAAGACACGGCGACCGGCGCGGCAATTCCGGCAAACTCCGCAGACTATATGGCCTTCTCCTGACACAAGATCCCCTACTTCGATCGTTGAAACCATTGATCCTGTTTCAACAACTCTTCCCACATACTCATGACCAATCACCAGAGGTGGCTTAATATTAGTTTGTGACCACTCATCCCAGTTGTAAATATGGAGATCGGTACCACAGATTGCAGTTTTCAAAATCTCTATTTTTACATCAATAGCCGTGCATTCAGGTATAGCTACCCTGCTGAGCTCAAGTCCCTCTTTACGCTCCGGCTTAACCAGAGCATACATTGATTCACTCATTACATTCCTCCTCAACATTAAGCGTATTGCTGCTTCTTTAAATACATTATATGACTTTTTTTGTAGATTTTGAACTTAATTCTGGATAGTAAAGCATTAAGTAATCAAGTTGGCTGATTAAAAACTATGTACCGGAATCCGGCGTTCACGGGCGGCTTCTGCCAGAAGATTATTTGATGTAAAAAAGATCGACTGTGCTGATAGATCCAACATACGTTCATCCAGCAGATTAAGTAACTCGTTGATTCGGGTGGCAGTATTAAATAATGGCAAATCAAAAATTAACAAGGGTGTAAGCTGGTCTCTTCCTTTCCAATCCAGCAAAGCCATCCGAAAGGCAAGGTAAACAACATCTGAAGGAGAATTGTTGATCAGTGAGAGTTCTCTTTCCCTGGTTTTTACAGCTTTAAAAATATCCAGCTCTCCCCTTCTGATTCCCCGCTGCTCCTCAATTAAGCAATCATCTCTTTCCTGCTCAACAGATTGCATACCCTGAAGGCGTCTGCTGTAATTCAAAGTCAGAGTGCGGACATGTTCCAGCGGAAATGCTCCCCATTGAAGATAAAGGAAGTCGAGCACTGTTATCGCCAGGTCCAGCAGCTCGATGTCCTCGATCTCTTGCCATAAACTCTGTTCCAGAAAATCCCGTCTGCGGGTGAGTTTTGGAGTCTGGGCCAAAAACTCTTCTTCCTCTTTTAAAGACTCTTTCTTCTCTTTCAGCTGCTGTTTATGGCGGGAAATGTCCTGTGATAACTCAACACGCTCGATTTCAATTCTTCTGGCCCGGTTTTTATCATAATTTAAAGCCTGTGAACGCTGGTTAATGTTCTGGTTTTCGCTGCTGTCTCCTGTTAGCATGGTGCCATAAAGCTCTTCACAGGCATGTTCGTATTCACGCAGCATATCTGAATCAGTTCGTCCTTTACGCACATCTGCTATCTGGCGCAAAAGTTCTGAAACTGACTTATCGTAAGAACTTTCTGACTGCCTTTGATCACGGAGAGCATCCAGCACATATTCCGCATCATTTATATTATCGATATCAGCATATAGAGATAATTGTCCCAGGAACTCATTCGCTGCCTGCATCTGGCTTTCTTCAAGAGAATGCAGGGCAATCTGATTCCGCTTAAGATTTGCTGCCAGGCGGTCGGCTTCAGCTAATGCTGTACGCCATAGTGCTGTTTGCTCTGCCAGCTGTTCTGTCAGCCGATTATCAAGCTCAGCTTTCAGTGGATGACGCAAGCTGTCCGCCAAACTCCCGCTCAACTCAGTCTTCCTCTTGAAAATGGGGCGGGCGAAGAGAAAAGCAGATCTGGTCAGGACAAGTCCGGCCAGTACAAAGCAGATAATCGCTATAATCTGCCTACTCTTGAAAAGCATTAAGGCAAGGAAAATTAGAGCCAGACCAGCTAATAAAAGAAGGTGTTTTGCCCCTATAGCCTTTTCTTCAGAAGGTCCTGTGTTTTCTCTGCTTCTTTCTCTTTCGTTTTTCTCTTCTGCCTCAGAGATTAATTTTTCCTGTTCAATATTGAATGCAGCCACTTTTTCCTGTAATTGTTTGACTTTATACTCTGATAGAATGCGTTTCTGTTCCCATTGATAACGGTCTTTCTGTATTTTTTCAACTTCCTCGCGCTGGGCTTCTTTTTTCGTTTCTCTTTCCCGGTAATCCTGATATAAGGCTATGAGCTGTGTTAACTCATGTACCGTGATATCCTGACCCTGCCCTGTGATGCTCCGCGCATAGTGTGATGCATTGCTTTCCAGGTCCTCCAGATCCTGTCTAAGTTTCAGAAGACTCTCATAGTCGTTTTTAATCGATAAAAGAATTAAGCTGCGCTGTTCGTCACGCAATTCTTCATCCTTCTCCCTGAGCTTTTGGAGCTGGCGCTCCAGCTGTCGTATCTCTTCCGCAGCAGATACCAGGTCAGTTGGAACACCTCCTTTAAGTGCAGGATCCTGCAGGACAGATATCAATTCAGACCGTGTAAGGTAGAGTTTTCCCTGAGCAGTTTCCGCTAGTTGACTCCTGCTAAAGTCAAGGCGTTCTTTTAATTGCAAAATGTGATTGCGTTGGCTGACTACATCGGCAGAGTCGTCTAACAAAAGATTCCAGTCCAGACGCTGAGCCAGAATATTGGCTTCTGCTCCCACCGCTCCGGGAAGTATTAATAAGCCTTTATCTTCATCGCTGATTACACCGCGCAGCAGCTTTTGTGTAATGTCATTGGCAAAAAGAAAAGACAAACCGGGCACTGCTGTAATGGCAGCAATCTTTTTTTCAAATGAATTGGGCAGAGAAGGAATTTCATCCTCGTAAAATGCCTGGAAAAACTTCTTTTTTCCGGGATCAGACAAGGCCGCGTTGCGCGCACACAGTGCTGCCTGTATGGATACATTGGGTGGTAAAGCCAAATTTGCCGCATCAAAATAAAGGATAGCCGTTCCACGTTTAGCTAGAATTATTCTATCCCCGCTGCCTGCAGCTCCCGCTTTTCCGAAGGGATCCGTGCAACGAATTTCCATCATCCTCATGTGTCTGATCCACCTCTCAGCACTATCATAATAACTCTAACACAAGTAGGATATTTCCAAGCCCCTCGAGTCATTTTTTCAACTATATCAGTGTTTTGTCATGTAACTCAAGTAACAGAGCTTATACATGAATAGAACTTAAGGTATATTCAAATTCAGGATTTATATTTTTACTTAGCAGAAGGAGATTCGTCACATGAAAATGACAAAGGAACTTAACAAATTATTTAATCAACAGATCAAACTTGAATATGATTCTGCTTTTATCTATCTCGCTATGAGCGAATGGTTAAATCAGAACAACTGGGTAGGTGCCGGACATTGGATGGAAATTCAATACAAAGAAGAGCTGGCCCATGCCGAAGGTTTTGTACGCTACCTCACTATGAGAGGTGAACCAGTAGAGCTTTTACAGTTAGCCGAAGCGCCCAAAGAATGGAATTCCATCTTAGATTTGTTCCAGGCAGCTCTTAAACATGAAGAGTACATAACTAAAAGCATTAACAAAATGGATGAACAAGCCGAGAAAGATGGCGACAGAGCAGCCCATTTATTCCTCCAATGGTATATAAATGAACAGGTTGAAGAAGAAGTGAACGCTAACGATAATGTTATGGGTGTAGAACGCACACAAGGACACATTGCAGGCCTGCTCGCCTTTGATGACCGGAAAGCTAAGCGTGAGTGGTCAGGAGAAGAAGTTCCCCTGCTCTCCTAACATATACGTCTCCTCGAAGCACAGGACTGACATTAGCAGTCCCGTAGGAATAACCCCGCTTGCGAAAGGCGGGGTTATTCTTTTTGCTTGACAAGGCAAAGTGCCGCGGCTAAGATAATATGGCTTGCCGAAGTGGCTCAGTGGTAGAGCAATTCACTCGTAATGAATAGGTCGTGGGTTCGACTCCCACCTTCGGCTCCAAAAAACAGCACCCCGTCTTATTAACGGAGTGCTGTTCATTTTTTATCAATTATATTTCTTGAGCCTTAGTCTTTTTCTATCAGTTTCAAACAACGTTGGGCAACATTCTCTGCTGTAAAGCCAAACTTTTCGAAGAGGATATTCGCCGGAGCAGAGGCACCAAAGTGATTCAGGCCTATGACATCGCCGTCTAAACCAACATACTTGTACCAGGACATGTCAGCTGCAGCTTCAACTGCAAGGCGCTTGCGCATTGCTGCCGGCAGCACCCGCTCCTTATAAGCAGCATCCTGCTCTTCAAAAAGCTCAAAGGACATCATGGAGACAACTCTCACCGGGTGGCCTTCAGCTTCCAGGAGATCAGCTGCTGCCAGAGCCAGTTCAAGTTCTGAACCTGAAGCCATAATAATCGCCTCATAGTCCTTAACATCACGTACGACATAAGCACCGCGCAGGGAACGTTTAGCATTTGTTTCGGCTGAAGCTACAGTCTGGCGGGTAAGAATGAGCGCACTGGGCTTATTGCTTTCAACAGCATATTTCCAGGCGGCAGCTGTTTCCAGACGGCCTGCCGGGCGTAAAACCTTGAGACCGGGAATTGAGCGCAGCATGGTCAAATGTTCTACCGGCTGATGGGTAGGTCCGTCTTCACCCAGCCCGATACTATCATGAGTAAAAATAAAGACTTGCGGAATTTCCATTAAAGCACTGAGGCGGATTGCCCCCTTCATGTAGTCGGAAAAAACCAGGAAGGTAGCGCTGTAAGGCAGTACTCCCCCATGTAAAGCCATACCGTTGCAGATAGAGGCCATGGCAAACTCACGCACGCCAAAATGAATATTTGCGCATTCCGGGCTGGCCGAGCTATATGATCCCTGATCGTCAATCATCGTCATGTTGGAAGGTGCCAGGTCAGCACTGCCGCCAAAGAGAGGGATGCCTTTTTTATATAAAGCGTTAAGAATAATTCCGGAAGCTGAGCGGGTAGCGATATCTTTACTTACTGCATCAGAGAGCTCATCAACATCAATTTCCGGATAGTTGCGCTCTAATCGCATAGCCAGTTCTTTTGCCAAATCAGGGTTGGCCAGCTGCCAGGCTTTGTAAACTTCCAGCCATTCCTTCTCTGATTCGCCCAGGTCCGACTTTTTTTTCTGGAACCATTCAGTTAAATCTTCAGCTACAGCGAAAGGATCTGAAGAATCCCAGTTAAGGAATTCATAGGTTTCTTTAGCACCATCCGGTCCCAGAGGAGCTCCATGCACTCCGGCGGTATTAGCTTTAGGAGAACCATAACCTATAATGGTCTTAACCTTAATCAGTGAAGGACGGTCTTCACGGGCTTTTGCCTCATCAAGTGCCCGGCTGATAGCGCTGCAGTCATTACCATCAGTCACTTCCAGTACATGCCAGCCGTAGGCTTCAAAGCGTTTGCCGACGTCCTCGGTAAAGGCTAAATCTGTTGAACCTTCTATAGTAATACTGTTATCGTCATAGAGTACTATCAGTTTGCCCAGCTTCAATGTTCCTGCCAGAGAAGCTGCTTCAGAAGAAACACCTTCCATTAAGTCTCCGTCACCAGCGATAACATAGGTATGGTGATCAATAAGCTTATGTTCCTCAGTATTGAAACGCGCTGCCAGATGGTTTTCAGCCATAGCCATTCCTACAGCCATAGTAATGCCCTGACCTAGAGGACCGGTTGTTGCTTCAACACCAAGGGTGTGACCAAATTCCGGATGTCCGGGTGTTTTACTGCCCCACTGACGAAACTCTTCCAGATCTTCTTTTTTTAATCCATATCCATAGAGGTGGAGCAAAGAATAAATGAGCATGGATCCATGCCCTCCGGATAAAATAAAACGGTCCCGGTTAAACCAGTCCGGATTAGCAGGATTATGTTTCATGTGATTTGACCAAAGTTCGACCGCCATTGGCGCAACTCCTAAAGGCAAGCCCGGATGACCTGATTTCGCCTTTTCCACACCAGCTACTGACAAAGCTCTTACAGCAGCAATAGCTCTTTCCTGCATCTTTTGTTCGTTAAACATTACTAGCCTCCTATATCATTTTGCTCATCTTCTATTAAATGGCAATTTTTATATTTTTTACCGCTGCCACACCAACACGGATCATTTCGTCCCGGTTTTACAGTGCGGGTTACGGGTTTTTGTTGCAAACCACCGCCGGCGACAGGCTCCATATTACCACGTTTGCGTCTGACATCTCGTGAAACAGGTGGCGCAGCTTCCGCTCCGGCTGCAACTGCCTGTGCCGAATAGCCTTCTGATCCCCTGCCCTCTCTGGTAATCTGCGGTTCTTTACGTTCTACCGGTGTGGCGATAAGGCGTGCACGCATAATCAAGCGAACTGAATCTTCCTGAATGCCCTCTGTCATATCTTCAAACATTTCAAAGCCTTCACGCTTGTATTCGACCACCGGGTCATGCTGTGCATAACTGCGCATCCCTATACTGTCACGCAAATCATCCATAGCATCGATATGATCCATCCAATGCCGGTCAACTGTTTGCAAAAGAACCACACGTTCGGCTTCACGTAAAAGCTCATCTGAACCCAGTTCCTTTGCTCTGGCTTCCAAACGATCCAGGGCCTGATCAGCCAATATTTCTCCAAATTCTGTGCTGTCCAGCTGGGGCAATTTTTCTTCCAGATCAAAAAGAAGGGGCAGGTCGCCGTATATATCACTTACGCGGCTTTTGATTCCAACATAGTCCCAGTCCCCTGTTTCTTCTTTATCCACGATAAAGTTACTTAGTGTATTCTCCATCACACTGCAGATAATACGTTGATAGTAGTTATGCAGGTCACGGCCTTCAAGTACTTCGCGCCTTTGTTTGTAGATGAGGTTGCGTTGCTGGTTCATGACATCGTCATACTCAAGTACATTTTTTCGTATTCCGAAGTTTCTGGCTTCAACACGTTTCTGAGCTGTTTCAATAACGTTGGATAGCATAGGGTGGCTGATTTCTACATCCTCTTCCACTCCCAGTGAAGCAAAAATACGATCCAGTCTGTCTCCACCGAAGAGACGCATCAGGTCGTCATTCAATGATAAGTAAAAGCTGCTGACTCCGGGGTCACCCTGACGTCCGGCACGTCCTCGCAGCTGATTATCTATACGGCGTGATTCATGCCTTTCTGTTCCTAGAATATAAAGTCCGCCCGCTTCTAACACAGCGCGCTTTTCTTCTTTAATTTCCAGTTCATATTTATTTTCCAGCTCAGCATATTTTTTTCTGGCGGTCAGAATCTCTTCATCTTCAGTAATATTATAGGCAGTGGCCTGCTCTATCATTTCTTCTTCAAAGCCCAGCTTGCGCATTTGCTCGCGTGCCATAAATTCAGGGTTGCCGCCCAGCATTATATCCGTACCCCGTCCGGCCATGTTGGTTGCGATAGTAACAGCATTCAGCCGGCCGGCTTGTGCCACGATTTCAGCTTCCCGTTCATGGTTTTTGGCATTCAGGACATTGTGAGGAATTCCGGATTTTTTAAAAAGCCGGGAGATCAGCTCAGATTTTTCAACTGAAACTGTACCAACCAGAATAGGCTGTCCTGTACTGTGGACCCGTGCAACTTCCTCCAGTAAAGCCATATACTTGCCATTCTCTGTTTTGAAAACAGCATCTGCTTTGTCATTGCGGATCATGGGCATATTGGTAGGTATTGTTATAACGTCAAGATTATAGATTTGACGGAATTCATCTTCTTCCGTCAGAGCAGTTCCCGTCATACCGGAAAGCTTCTGATACATGCGGAAATAATTCTGAAAAGTGATAGTGGCCAAAGTCTTGTTCTCTGCATTTATCTCAACATTCTCTTTTGCCTCTATCGCCTGATGCAGGCCGTTGCTGTAGCGGCGGCCAAACATAAGGCGGCCTGTGAAATCATCAACAATGATAACTTCGCCATCTTTCACAACATAATCCTGATCAATATGCATATTGCCGTGAGCTTTCAGCGCATTGTTCAAGTGATGATTAATCTCATAGTTTTCCTGGTCTGAAAGGTTCTCTATAGCAAAATATCTTTCAGCCTTTTCAATACCACGCTTAGTCAGAACAGCAGATTTCGCTTTTTCATCAACAATATAATCTGCATCAGCTTCAATCTCTTCCATTTCTTCAGCTGTACGCAAAGTATCTTTCTGCACTATAACTTTTTTGCGTAAACCACGCACAAAGCTGTTGGCCCGGCTGTAAAGCTCGGATGATTCTGTACCATGTCCGGAGATAATCAGCGGGGTACGTGCCTCATCTACCAGAATACTGTCAACTTCGTCGACAATGGCAAAGCTGAGTTCACGTTGCACACAGTGGTCAAGGCTCATTACCATATTGTCACGCAGATAATCAAAACCGAACTCATTGTTAGTGCCATAGGTAACATCAGCATCATAGGAGCGTTTGCGATCCGCCTTCTCAATGCCATGTACAACCAGGCCCACACTCAGACCGAGATAGCGATAGACCTTTCCCATCCATTCACTATCACGTTTGGCCAGATAATCGTTTACAGTAACTATGTGTACGCCTTTGCCGCTCAGGGCATTTAGATACACAGGCAAGGTCGCTACCAAAGTTTTTCCCTCACCGGTTTTCATTTCAGCTATTCTGCCCTGATGCAGAATAATCCCCCCCTCGATCTGTACGGGGAAATGCTTCATGCCCAAGACACGGCTGGATGCTTCACGCACCGTAGCAAAAGCCTCCGGCAGAATATCATCCAGAGTTTCACCTGCAGCGAGTCTGGCTTTGAACTGATTGGTTTTCCCTTTCAGTTCGCTTTCACTCAGCTTCTGATATTCATGGTCGAGTCTGAGAATGTTTTCTACAGTTTTTTTATTTTTCTTAAGTTCACGCTCCGAATAGGTGCCGAATATTTTTTCAAGTAAAGACATTGATACTCCTTATATGTAAGTACAAACAATTTTTGTAGCAAATTCGCAACTAACAGACAATATTTTATCTTATAGTCAGCACAAATCAAAGCTCAGTTTTCTCCTGCCGGCTGATAACGCTTACTTTCACCATAACGGCTTACCTCCAATTCTACACCGTATCCCGAGGCGTAGCTGGTCCATTGACTGATTACCTCATCATCCAGCCAGCCGGCATGATTTCGAGGTACGATCAAGATCAACTGCTTTTTTCTTATTTCTCCTATGCCAGGCCCGGGTTCAGGGCCACCCTCAAAAGCTGACAAGTTATCTATAAAAGAGTAAACCCGGCCTTCGGCAGCCCCTCTTGTCTGCCAGGAAGGGGCAGTAAGATCCATGCTTTTGATCGATGTAGCGGTGGCTGAACTCCAGCGGGCAATCGTGGGATAAGTAGTGGGAAGATTAGCGCCGTACATCTCTTGAAACTCCAGTCCACGCTGAAAATTTGACATATTCCAGATATCGTCTGCCTCCTCTTCATCATCCGTATTTGAATTATTATTGAAATTGTATTTTCCTCTGGACCAAAGAGGCACTGAGCTTTTTACATACTCTTCACCGGATGCCATTAAGGACGTCCGGCTAAATGACATGCCCAAATAAATCAAATTTCTTTCTGGAACATAATCCACAAAAAACCGGCGCTCGCCCTGAGGTACATCCTGACTGCGGGCAGCGCAAATCTCTTCCAGCCAGTGATTGTATCGCTGGTTCAGTACCGGTCCGGCTAGCAAGCTGGCCACTATATCAACTGCGAAATCCATAATATGGTCTTTAATACCTAAATCATCGATAATCTGCAGCAATTGTGAATCACTGATTTCCTCACCGCTTGAAATCAGATCAGAAAGCGGATAGAGAAGCTCGATTTCACTGGCCAGCTGATCCAAAGCATGGCGAGCTGATATGGATTGTTCGATTTCCTGCACATGTCCGTAAAATACGAAAATGATAAATAGAATAATAGGCAAAATGACTGCCATTTCCAGGGCCATTGATGCTTTGATGTTATTTTTCCGTTTTGTGCTCCTGCGTCCTGTATTCATTTTTCCCTCTTGTTTCTATGTCTATTGGGTCTCTTTTTCTTTGCGAGAAAAGTATCTGCGCTCAATCGTGATTGCAAAGTCGCGCCGTGAAAACTTACCAACAACATAAGCAGGACGTGTTACTTCACAGGACACAGCTGTAAAATATTCGTCCCCGTAGTTTTGCTTAATTGCAGCTGAAATCCGTTCCAGAAGCTTTTCTTTTGGCTGAAACAGAATCAAAAGACGCAGGTGATCACGATAATTGACCTTGAAGGCTTCGGCTCCTGCTGAAGGCCAGAGTTTAATTTCCTCTCCATCCAGTAATTTGTTCTTATCTTTGATTCCACCTGCTATTGAATCAGAAATTATCAACACAGCTGAAATCGCTTCCGGGGGAATCGTGATAAAACCAAGAGAGATTACTGCAACACTAGCAGAAATAGCTGCTGCTTTTGCATCGTAAAGCGCAAGTTCATCAGAAGACAGGATAGTAGAAAGCAGATTGACCAATATACGAAAGCCGGTGAGGAAGTATTTGACATTCCGGGCAGCTTTTTCACCTGTAGAGCCGGTCGCTATCATTTCCTGTTCATATTGTCTGGATTCTGCAAACTGGCTATGCAGTCTTCCATCCGGAGTACGGTACTGTTTTGTGCTACCGTTTTGTTTAAGTGAATTTACCTGTGAACCAAAGTAGGACAGCGTATATTCTGATAAAAGTATCTGATCAGTGAATCCCTCAGGCAGAGTGAACATCATTGTATCAAGGCCCTGTGCCAGTTTTTCCAGACTTGATACTTTGTAAGGATCGAAATCTTCTACTGTACCGCTTCCGCTGGCATCCGGGACATAAACCGGAGACAGGGCCAGGAGCGAATCATGATAATCTTCACGGTACTCCTGATCTATATACTTGGAATATTCAGAAAACCACTCTTCATTTGACTCATCCTCTTCTAGATCAGGGCTAATTGTATCAGGATCGGCAGCGACCAATGAGCTTACAGAATCCGCCATTTTATCCGGCAGAATGTCCCTGATCACGCGGATACGGCTGATGGCTTCATCGACCAGGCCTGCAGTTGCGCGCACACTCATATGTCGTGCGATTGCGCCCATGAGCAGATCATTATCATAGAGACTCTCCTTAACCGTAATCTTCTGGCAAAAAGTATCCGGCAGCAGATATTCTGACGAGGTCCGATTTACTTCCTGATCCGTCAGAGCAAAGAGCCCGAAATCCCGATACAAGCCACGGTCAAAAGCTGCAAGTGCAGAATCAGCACTTTGCTTTGCAGCACGTATTGCGTCCAGATCTTCTCGTGTCCAGCTACTGCCGACCAAGAGAGAAATCATCAGCAGGGTTATTGCCGGCAACATCAGGCAACAGGCCAGAGTAAGACTGCCCCGCTGCCTGTATTTTTGTTTTCTGCTACACTTAAACTGGTTTTTCATAATCGTTCACCCATCTGAACGGAAGAAAAGCGACAAGTCGTGTGCCAGAGAGACCAGTTCGATCATTCGTTGCGGCGAGCTTTTCAACAAGGGTAAATATTCACCCTCATACTCATAAAAACTACATTCATAGAATTTTTCTTCTGTCTGAACTGCAGTATTGCTTCGTCCTACTATCTCTGCGCTAAAGCGCACATCATCTGCTACGGGCAGTGAAAGCCCCAGAGAATGAATAAGAATGTAAAAGCCAGCTGATGCAGCTACAGCTGATTCCAAAGTAAAAGCCATCTCTCTCTACCTCCTTTTACATAGAATTATCACTCCCTGACATAGAAAAAACCCTGCGACTTGAAGACGCAGGGCTGCAATAAGTGTCAATTTGTCAGTCTCGAAGTAAAATGTGAGTGAACCGCATCTTTCCGTACCGACACTATTGTTTAACTATAGGGGCTGATTACTTCTTATCCCCCTACTAAAGTTTCGGCAAAGATCCAGACCGGCGAATTCAGTAGTTCACCGGCGCTTGCAGTCATACCATGTCCGGAGCACACCGGCAAAGATGCCGGCAGTTCCATTAAAAGCCCGCGCAAAAATTGCAGTGACTGATACATTTCATTAGAATCGCCACTGGCTAAATCTGTCCGGCCAAATGAATCTGCAAATAGCGTATCACCTGTAATCAAGGCCAGCGCTTCCGCTTCTTCACTTGCCCCCAGACGCAGGATCAAAAAACACATTGACCCTTTAGTGTGGCCCGGAGTGCTAAAAGTTTTCAGTCTTAATTCTGAATCCAGCTCAATTAGCTCACCATCCAGCAGATAACGATCTGCCTCCTGATAGCTGGTGGGTTGACCAAACATCAGAGACGCATTGGCTCTGGCATTTAATAAGAGATCCCGCTCCTGGTCTGCAATCCAGAAAACCGCCTTGTTTCTTTCCGTCCATTGTCTGACCGAAGCGACATGATCATAATGACCATGCGTGGCGATAAGGAGAGTGACATCATCGGCTTCAGTAACTTTTTCCGGCGGGACGGCAGGATCAAAAAGAATACTGCCATTTTCAGTTTTTAAAAGATATGCGTTACCATAACGAAATGCTTCAGGAATACGCCTTATCTCAGGCGTGATTTGGTATCGGGACATAGAAAAACAGCCTCTCAGCGAACCAGCTCGCGCCAGTCAAGATCACCTCTGCTAATAGCCAGAACTAAAACTTCAGCTGTTGCTGAGTTGGTAGCAAAAGGAATGCTGTTGGTGTCACAGGCACGGAATAAATCTATTAGTGGCTCAGTAATAGGGCCTTCAGGATCGCGCAAATAAATCAAAGCGTCAATTTCATTGTAACGCGCACTGGCGGCAAGTTGACTCTTGGTACTGGTTTCTTCTGTCGGGTAGGCTGTAACATTCAAAATTGTTGCACCCTTGATTAAATGAGCCGTATTCAGTGGTGAAATCAATTCATGCTGATTTAGAATCTGCTGATAAGCAATACAAAAGTTTACTAGTAATTCAGTTCGTGATATATCGGCCATTAATACAATTTTCATTTTCTTTTTCAAAACGGCGTGTCTAACTATGTAAACACACCTCACCTCCCCATATTTTTACGCAGATCTCCTGATTATTATAAACGAAGACAGCCAGGCTCTCAATAAGATTATCGTTTCAGATATTTGTGCACTCATCATATACTTATCTCACATAATTCAGATAATATCAACTAATAATTACCAAATCCTTCAGTTAATCGTGCTGATTCATCATCATACAGGCCCATATAGTCGTGAGTGGGCGTGTGTCCAAAATATTCACAAAGTATGCGATAAGCGATATCAGCACTTTGATCACCATATGATGCATCTTCCAAAATGCTGGCTATCACAATTTCAGGATCATTGGCCGGAGCATAGCAGACGAAAACCGCATTAGTGTAGATTTCTCCGTCAGATCCAACTACCTCCGATGTACCCGTCTTTGCTGCGACTGATACAGGAAAGTCGCGGAACAAATCAGCTGTTCTTCCCTGATCCCATGTTGTAAGAGAAGTCATACCCTGTCTTATAAGGTCGCGTCCTGACGCATCCAGATTCAAGGGAATACGTTCTATTTGTTCAGGGACCTGCACAGTCCCATCTTCAGCTACTACCTCTTTTATAAAATGCGGAGTAACCAGATAGTCGGTCGCGATTCCTCCGATTGCGCGTGCCATCTGTAACATTGTATAAGAGTTATAAAACTGCCCGATTGAAGTCTGAACCGTATCAGCTATAAACCAGATTTGGTCGCTCGGATTCGTATTTATTTCCTGCTTCAGAGCCCGGCTGGGCCTTACTCCGATGTTCTCGCCCCCAATATCAAGGTTGGTGCTTTCGCCCAGACCTAAACGTTGCGCCATTTCACTTATTGCATCAATACCTACATCGACACCCAAAAGATAAAAATAGAGGTTGCAGGATGTCATCAGTCCATATTGCAGATTTAACTCTCCATGCCCGTTGATGGGTTCCTGAAGGCAGCTCCAGGTCAGTCCGCCGATTTCCTCATGGCCATTGCACCTGTAAATTGTATCATTAGCTGTGATCGTGCCGTTTTCAAATGCGGCCATTGCTGTGACCGGTTTGAAGGTTGAGCCTGGTGCGTACGACTGCGAAATGCCACGATTCAGCAGGGGCAAACCATCTGTATCCGACAGATACTTTTGCACGCGGGCCGCTGCCAGAGGATCTGTATATTGTTCAACAAAATCAGAGACAAGATAATCCGGATAATTTGCATTTACCAGAACAGCCCCGGTTTTTGCATCCATAGCAATTACACTGCCGGCAGGTGCAGACATCACTCTTTCCCCACGTTCAAAACCACGCAGCTCCCTCAATTTTCTTTCCAGATTATCCCGGGCTACACGCTGTAGATTGATGTCCAGAGTCAGCCGGACTTCACTACCTGCCTGAGGAGCTTTGCCCATTGATCCCGGGTAAGCCACGGGAGACCCTGATTCGGAATCCCTCCATGTTTCTACCGTGTATGCACCCTCCAGCCCTCGCAAATAGCGCTCAGCTGCCTGCTCAACCCCTGTTTTTCCCACAAGATCATTGACGGTATATCCTTCTCCTTTGAGCGCATCATATTCCTCAGAAGAAATCTGCCCGACATAGCCGAGAGCATGGGAGAGAATATCGCTGTCACTGGTATAGCGGCGCAGGTAGCGCTGACTGGCTGTTATGCCCGGAAAACGATAGTTTTGTTCATTGAGCAAACTGCTAAGTGATTCAGGCACATTATTTGCCAATAAAATCGGCACTTTACTATAGTAAGTCCAGTTATTCTTCAAAATAAGATAGCGCAATTCCATAATTTGGAAAGCCTCATAATCCGAATAAAGTCTGTTGCCTTCATCAGCAACAGGCTCTATAGAAAAGAAATCATAGAGTAAAAATTCAAAAAACTCACGTGGAGTCTGCTTCACCAGTTTTTGCCTCTGGGCAAGATTGGAAGCCTCTTCCGAAGTATAGAGGTTGAAAGTATCTTTATCTGTCTGGAAGGCTTCCAACTCCTCCCACGATCGTTTAAAAACAAAATTTACCTCATTGAGGGCTCCCGCTTCATGAGCCTTGCGATCTGCCTGGGAAATGTCAAAGTATGATCTTAAATCACTTTCTGAATCAACATCATTTTCTTCAAACAAGTTTGCCAGATCAAGGAGCATGCGATTAAAAGCTGCATTATCCAGGCCAACATTAACTATGGATATTGTATTAATGCTTTCAGTTACCGCCAAAGGAACACCGTTGCGATCAACAATATCCCCGCGTGGAGCTGACAAGCTCAACTCACTGCTGCTGCCACTTGATTCAAGGGCCGTATGAGTTGACTGGCCAAAAAGATGCAGCTCTGCTGTCCGCAGCAAGATCAGCACAAAAGCAAGGAGCAGAATGACAATTAGCAGCGCATAGCGATTAGACAGAATCTGACGCAGAAAGCCTTTCTTCAGACGCTGCGAATGCTGCAGGCGGCGAAAGCGTTTATCTTTTTTTTCACTTGCATTAGAGTGCACGGTCATAGCCTCCGTAGCCCTCAAGGTCGGTTTTTTTATGCTTCTTTTTTTTCTGATAAAAACCTAGCCATAAGAAAAATAATATTATCACACAGGCAAACAAGTTTGCTACAAGCATCAGCGGAAGTCCGGCAAACGATTCTCTTAATATCATTGCCAGTGACAAAGGAAGATTACTATCAAGCGGAAAAAAATAAGATAGTAAAGTCATAGAAATAATATGTACTAAAGTCACAGCCGGCCAGAAAAGCAGCAATCGCTTCCAGAACATTTTTTTATTTTCACTGAAAAATAGGCCGGCAAGCAGACCTATAATCATGCCTTCAAACATCCCTAATCCATAAAGCCTGCCGGTCAGATAATCACGCATAAAGCCGGAAATCAAGCCCATGGTAAAGCCCTCTCCGCCAGCTCTGGTCAAGCCGATTATCAAGGGCAGGAAGAGAAGAAAATCAGGAGCAGCTATCCGTGTCCACTGTCCCGGGAAAACCTGAATGCTTGCCAGAACAACAAGTAAGGCAGCATAGACCAATACTCGCTGCCAAATATTGATGGGTCTGGAAATACCGGGCATCTTACTTCCCTTCTATAGCTGACGGAAGCGCATGGTCGATCAGGACGAAGACATAATTCAGCTCTTCCAGCTGTGAAGCAGGTTCAATCAACGCCTGCATGGCATTTGAACGACTGTCAGTAATAATCTCAACTACTGTGCCAATTTCAATCCCCTCCGGATACAGGCCCCCGTCACCTGAGCTGACAATCAGATCACCGACTTGTAATGGTGTGCCTTCAGGTATTTGATCCGCCAGACAAAGTCGCCGGTTTTTATACTCAACTGATCCCCTCACCCGGAAATTATTACCGGCTGAAGCTGGAACTTTTGCGCTGATAGAAAAGCCCTCATGCATTAAGGGCACTACACGAGAAGATCCCAGTTCACTGGAATACAGCCTGCCTACCAAATTCTGCTGACTATCAAGAACCGGATATGAGCGGTCACTGGTTACCCAGATACCGTCTTCACGGCCCAGATTTATGCGAAACAAATCAAACATAGGACCAATAGAACGATTAATCACATTGCCGCCAACTATCTCATAGTCTTTAAATCTGCTTTTTAGATTTAGGGCATCTTCAAGCTCGTCATAGGCTTTGACTTTTTCTTCGTTGATAATGACCTTCTGACGCAAATCAGAATTTTCTTTTTCCAGTTTAGCAACTTCTTCCTTGAGATCCCTGTTCTCACTTACAGCAGAGAAAAAATTCCCTACAGATTTAAGGCTAGATTGAAAAAATGATACCACCGGATCAAACACGCGGCCAAAATAATCGGTAATAATCGTCCGTGTGGACCCAGGCAGTGCTGTAAGAATCATGGTCGCCAAAATGGCTACAGTGACTAAAACAATTATGAAAATACGCGGAGCTTTTCTTTTCATTGTCCCGACGTCCTTAATCTAAGTAATTATTATCTGAAAATACACAAATTAGTTTAGCACATCAGAGGTCAAAGTGATGTAAGCTGCCTTACCTTCAAGCTTGCCCAAAAGCAAACTTACATCAGTCCAAGGGCGCGCAAACTCATACTGCCTTCAGATCCTACAACAATATGATCCAGTACCTGTACCCCCATCATTTGTCCCATCTCACTCAGGCGCTGGGTGGATGTACGGTCAGCTTCACTGGGCATCGCATCTCCGCTCGGATGGTTATGTACCAGAACGATAGCCGCAGCATTGGCCTTCACTGCCTCCCGAAATATATCGCGCGGCTGGATTACTGAAGATGACAGTCCACCACTGGAAATCAATACATGCCTGATGATTCGATTTCTTGTATCCAGCATAATAATGAAAAATTGCTCTCTGGGCTGAAAACGCAGTTGAGATTCAATATATGCGAAAAGATCATTGGGACCATGTACTTTATGCCGTTTACGGCCGGCTCGCTTGGCTGTTGCCCGCTGTCCCAGCTCCAAAGCTGCTTTAATATTAAGAGCTTTTACCCTGCCTATTCCGGATATTGATCGCAACTCCTCCAGGCTCATATCAAATAGTCCGTCTATACTGCCTGCTTCCAGCAATACCTTGTGTGACAATTCCACAACCGTAACGCCCTTTTGCCCAGATTGCAAAATAATCGCCAGCAGCTCAGCGTCACTCAAAGCTAAAATACCAAGTTTTTCGGCCTTCTCATACGGTCTTTCCGTTAGTGGAATTTCTTTCATCGTTAATACACTTTTACTCATATACATCAGTCCTTTCATCAAAAATGCATGCCTTAGACATGCTTGTTTAAACTTATAATTTAATTGATGAAAGATGAGTTTAGATTTGTATCAACCTTTTTATCTGTACTTACCCACAGTATTACTCATTTGAATAAAAAGAACGACCAAAGCGTCGTATTCCTTCATTTCACCTGTCTTAATCAGCAGATCACTCTGAAAGCAGGCTTCAACTATTTCTTCCAGTTGTTCCAGAGAAAAGGAACGAGCTTGCCGCAAGAGCTTGTTTGCGTAAAAACTGCTCTTGGTTATACCACTATCTATGACTGCCCCGGGATTATTTAATTCCTTGGCCATCAGCAAGCGTCGAAACAAGTTTGAGATCATTGCCAGAATAGCTAAGGGAGCTTCTCTGCGATCTAATAAGCGGTCCAGATAATCCAAAGCGCGATCAGTATTGCCTGCAGCAAGAGCATCAGTCAGGTCGAAAATTGTTCCGCTGAGATCCTGCCGGCAGAGAAAATCAACAGTGTCCAGATCAATCGATTCCTGTTCCTTATTCTGAGCATAAAGAAATATAATATTGAGAGCTTGTTGAATCATGGACATGGAGGATTCATAACGTGATATCAATGACAAAGCTGCCTCATGCGTGATATTGAGCTTATTAAACTTAAATTGAGCACCAATCCAGTTCAGTAATTCCTGCTCCGATTGAAGGTCAAGGCGAACCACTGCTCCATCCAGTTCTTCAATCAGGTGCAGGAGTTTATGATCGAGACGAACAGCCCTTTCATCTGCTTCCTGCCGCTCTTCAAAAAGAAGTACTGTCCCCTCCCCTACACTTTCGAGGATTCCCCTCCACTCCGCCAGTGTGTCGCTGGTTAAAGCGCGGTTAAACAATCCGGATTGCTTGATATGTACCAGTTTATAGGGTGACATAAAGGAAGGAGTGGCAAGGTCTGCCTGTAAATTTTCCCAATTGAGATTGGACATTTTCTTGTCCAGATCATAAACTACGGCATCCATCATTTCACAGCCAGCTGTCAAAGCCTGGCCATAAATTTTTCCTCGCAAAAATGAAATCAGGTAGTCTTCATGTCCCAGAAGTACATACAGTTTGCGCAAAGGTAAAGTTTCCAGCTCCTTGGTCAGCCCTGCATATGTCATTTTTTTCTTTACTGCCATAGGACTATCCTACTATCTGCCTTTGAAAGCCGCAAGAAGAAAGCTGCACTTTGGTCCAGTCTGACAATACTGATATCTTGTTCACGCAGCCTGTCTAAAGTGTCCGGATGCGGATGATTATGCAGGTTGTTTTCACCTGCAGAAATTATCGCCCATCTTGCTTTGATTTGCTCTAGAAACTTTGTCTGGCTGGTCATCCTTGAACCATGATGGGCAACATGCAGATAATCAACGGGCCGCAGCTCTTCTGACCGCACAAGGCGTTCTTCGGTTTCTTTTGTCATATCAGCCGTAAAAAGAATGCTATGCCGGTGATAATCAAGATAAAACACCAGAGAACTATTGTTGGCATCATCTGTGCGACGCAGGTCTTCTGTGTTAGGTGCAATAAAACTGATTAGTGCTGTATCAAGTGATAACTGCTCACCGGCCAAGCTATGACGCACTGCAATTTTCTCTTTAGCAGCAAATTCCAGTATATAAGACATCCAGTCAAACTCATTCTGATCAAAGGGATTGTCTTCCAAGGCCGGAACTTGGCCAGACTCAGCTTCCTCTTTTTCAGGCAGTTGTGGCAGCAATAGAGATTTAACCCGTCCGAGACTCATCAGTTCAATCACACCAACTGCATGGTCCGAATGTCCATGTGTAATCAGGGCCAGATCCACATGATCACGGCCCTGTGACCTAAGAGCCGGCAAAATACGCTGGTAACCCATGCCGGCGTCTCCACCGTCAATCAGAATCGTCTGACCCTGTGGAAACAGTATTAAAGTTGCATCTCCCTGCCCAACGTCCAGAAAAATTATGTCTAAGTGATCATCATTCTGATAACTTGGCAAGGGGAACAGGGCCAGGGCAAGAAAAATCAGCATAGCTGAAAGCGCCAGTTTGTAATAAGCCGAACGATAGAGAAGATAGATTGCTATAGCAATGAGGATCAATAGTGCTGCCATTACAAGCTGGGAGTAACAGAGAAAAGTACTGCGGCAATTTGCTACCATCTGTATCAGTTTCAGCCAGAGCCTGAGCACTGTATCAGTAAGCAAAGAAGCCAATACATTAATTTGTGTACTAAAAAACGGGAAGACAAAACTAAGAAAAAGAATAAGAAATCCGGCAAGGGTCAGGTAAGTGGCCATGGGAATAAGAATAATGTTAACAAAAGGTGCCAGAAGATTTGCTCCTTGTTGTTGTCTAGCAGTCAAAGGCAGGAGAATAAGAAATACTCCCAGAGAGCTTATCAGTTTGTTGACCAGCCTGCTTTCGCCTTGGGGAGACAAATATTTGAGACTGCCGGCTGCAATGAAGCTCATCCAGAAACCGTTCTGACGAACTGCAAAGGGCTGTAACAACAGCAAGAAAGAAGCTGCAAGAGCAAGCGAGTTTATTTTGTCCGTACGGCGTTGTAGTCTGCTGTCTAACGACGCCAGCAAAAAGAGCAAAGTAGCCCGGTTGATTCCATGGCCGAAACCGCTCAATAAGGCAGGAATCAAAGCCACAGCAGAAAGCAGGCGGCGCTTCAGCCTGAAGTTCAAAGAAGCCCAGGCTGAAAGTTTTCTAAAGGGCAGCAGAAAAAACATCAGATGCATACCCGAGACGCAAACGAGATGATAGGCTCCGGCTTCGCTCAGCGCCTTACTCGTATAGGCTGTCATGCCTCCGGTATGCCCCATCAGCAAGGCCTGCATAATTCCTGCCTGACTGATCTGGAAGTCACTGATGGCGGAAGGACCGGTCTCGGTAGATTTTGGAGCAAAACTTTTCTCAAGCAATTCCAGCGACCGGAGGCGGAAACCATCCAGCTTATGCAAAGGACGATAATAGCGGGCTGCCGGCTCCAGGGCAAGAAGTTTCGTACTTGTCAGCTTAGCGCTGATACCCTCCGACCGGAACCAGTTTTTTTCACTAAAAGCTCCGGGATTCTGTGCGGCCTTTCCCCTGCTGTAGATGCCGCTAACAGTCATAATTGCACCCCGCTTAATATCTTCCGCTGAGCAGCCTGCCGGCAGGCGATTCAAGTTCAGTCCCATACTTATAACTGTGTGCCGGTTCATTCGCAGTTTTATACGTCGGTAGCCATCGCTGCCTGAAGCCGGCAGGGCAACTTCTATAACACGCCCGCTGACTTTAAGCGATTCCGACTCAGTAAATATACTTGCAGCCTTTAAAGAAAGCTCCGAGCCCAAGAGACTTAGAGCTGCAATCACAATAAACAGACAGAGGGCCAGACGCTCTGTGATATTTTCTCTTATTTTCATCATGCAAAAAGCATAAGAAAATAACTTCAGCTGGCTTTACAGATTAGCCTGCAGTTTGCAGACATAGCTGGTCAAATTTAACTTTTTATCACACAATTGATGCGATAAATCGTCGCAACTCATCAGTTCCGGGATCGTTGGCCTGATTGGCTGAAACCATGATCGGGCGATCAAAGTGAAAACTCTCCTGGCCCAGTGCTTCCCTTCTTTTTTTAAGTTCAGCTATAATTTTGAAGCGGGCGTCGTTTTGTCTGGATCTGGATAATTTATCCGCTTTAGTCAGCACAATCTGCCAGGGAATATGATAATAATCAAGAAAATCAACCATTTGCAGATCCAGATCACCAAAGCCTCGCCTGATATCCAGCAAGAGCAAAACTGCGGCGCGTTGCCTCTCCTGGCTGAAGTATTGGTCTGTTACACGAGAAAAATTCTCTTCTTGCTTACGGGAAGCCTGCGCGAAACCATATCCGGGCAAATCAACCAGATAAAAGCTGTCATCAACTGTAAAAAAGAACACCAGCTGAGTCTTACCTGGAGTCTGGCTGGTCCGGGCCAGATTTTTATTGCGACAGAGGGCATTCAAGAGGGTAGATTTTCCCACATTTGAACGACCTACCATAATGACTTCAGGCAGTGAACGCTGTGGGAACTGCTCTGTTTGCGCGGCTACAGCCGTTAATTCAACCTTATTGAATTGTACTGACATGCTTTTGCTCCTTTTTTCATCAATATTACTCTGCTATAATCATACACATACGGAGGGACTTATATGAATGAACTAAAGTTTCCGGCAGGCGACTCATCCAGAAACATCTTAAAAGATGATACGATGCTTGACCCGCTTGGACCTATTGCTATTATAAGCGCCCAGATAGAAGATCATCTGGCTGAGCGAATTAATCGTCAGCTGCGGCTCCGGCGCGAAGCTTACGCAGAGCTAGCTCCGGAAATCACTGATTTTACGGGCTATTTGCGCGATGATTACCGGGTTGATGTGGATCTCTCGCGCTTTAAGTCCGGAGAAGGCAAGGCTGTTGTTTGCGATACAGTGCGGGGCCATGATCTTTATATTCTGACAGATGTTCTTTATCACGGCAAAACTTATGAGCGTTACAGCAGTCCGGTAACCATGAGTCCGGATGAACACTATAATGATTTGACCAGGCTAATTGTAGCAACCAGGGATTCCGCCTTAAGGGTAAATGTCATCATGCCTTATCTTTACCAAGGCAGGCGTTTCCGGCGTGGTCGGCGGGAGTCACTGGACTGTGGCGGAATGCTGCAGCAGCTATTCAGCTTAGGGATAGATAATTTTATCACCTTCGATGCCCCGGACAGCCGTGTTGCCAACGCAGTCCCCTACGACAATTTTGAATCTTTCCCTACATCCTTTCAGTGTATACGTACTATCTTGCAAGCATGTTCGGACCTGGTTGTGGACCCGTCAAAAATGATGATCGTAGCACCAAATGAAGTTAACATCAACCGTTCCATTTTTTACGCATCAACCATGCAGCTGCAACTGGGAATTTTCCACACAAGACGTAGTTTTGACATCATTGATGGAGTAAGACATGAGCATCAGACTCTGGCTTACCTGGGAGATTCAGTAGAAGGCAAGGATATCCTGATGATCGGTGATCTGCTGGATAATGGAGACGGGCTGATTGAATGTGCGTCATACCTCAAGGCCCAGGGTGCAAAGCGTGTCTATTGCTTTACCTCTTTTGCCCAATTCACTGATGGAAGCTCCCGCATGCATCAGGCCTGGGCAAGTGGTATCGTTGAACGAGTTTTTTCAACTGACTTGTCTTATCTTCCCCCCACCATAGTGTCAGCCCCCTGGTACACTCCTGTACCGATGGCTGATGATACAGCTCTACTGATCAATGCGCTTAATCACGATGCCTCCTTGTCGCAGCTCATGGCGCCGGCAGATAAAATCAAATCCCTGATCAGAAAACACAAAGAAATGTGTCAACGATCTGAGACTGCAGTAGATAAGCGACAATTATCTTTTTACGACATATAAAAAACAGTAAAAGTTTTACATAGAGAAGGGTGTATAAAATGAATCTAAACAAACTTGGGCCTCGCAATGACAAGAATTACTACAAATACGACCAGTATGGTAATAACCCGATGCCGGCTCTTGGTCCGATCGGAATCATCGGTCTGAAAGGCGCGCGCGATTTTTCCAATCTGGTTAATAGTTATCTGGTTAAACGTCGCGCTGAATATTTAGAGACAGCTCCTGAAGCAGAAGAAAGTATCGGTTTTCTGAGAGACGATTATCACATTCCGGTCAACACTTTTCGTTTTTCTTCGGGTGAAGGCAAGGCTGTTATAGAAAACACCATCAGAGGTCACGATCTCTATTTACTCTGTGATGTAACAAATTATACTGCTACCTATAATCTACGTGGCATCGACAACCACATGAGCCCTGATGATCATTATCAGGACCTCAAGCGTGTCATTCTGGCAGCTTCGGGAAAAGCCAGGCGCATAAACGTTATCATGCCTTATCTCTATGAGGGCCGTCAGCACCGCCGTAATGCCCGTGAATCACTGGACTGCGCCAACATGCTGATCGAGTTGACCAATCTGGGTGTAAGCAACTTCATCACCTTTGACGCCCATGATGACCGGGTCGCCAACGCTGCTCCTACCAGTGGCTTTGAAAACGTGCCGATTACCTATCAGGTGCTGAAAGCCCTGTTCAACAAGTTACCCGATTTCACTATTACTCCGGAACACACCATGGTTGTTTCTCCGGATGAAGGCGCAATATACAGAACCATGTACTACGCCTCCATTCTGGGCCTGCCTCTGGGAACTTTCTATAAACGCCGCGACTATACTGTAATGAAAAATGGACGCAACCCCATTGTCGCTCATGAATTCCTTGGCGATTCCGTAGAGGGTAAAGATCTGCTGGTTATTGATGATATGATCTCCTCGGGTGAATCTATGATTGAATTGTCACGAAAACTGAAAGAGCGCGGAGCCAACAAGATCTTCTGCATCGCCACCTTTGGCCTTTTCACTGACGGTCTGGAGGAATTCAACAAAGCACACAGTGACGGTGTTATCAACAATGTACTCTGTACTAACTTGATCTACCGCTCTCCCGAGTTGCTGGCAGCTCCCTGGTATATTGATGTAAATATGGCAAAATTCGTGGCCCTGCTCATCGATGCCATGAATCACAACGCATCCATTTCCACTCTTATCGATCCGACTGCTAAGATCAGTGCCCTGCTGGAAAAACGTCGTATGACAGATTGTTAGTAATAAAAAAACGCATCAGATATACTCATGCGCAAATAATACTTACCGGGAAGCATACGCGGCAGCGTATGCTTCTTTATTTTGTGCGGCGATGCAGGAGGATTACCCAGACAACTACTGTTGCTGCAATTATCACAAATGCAGTGAGACCAAGAAAAAGATCCAGACTGTTACCGGCTATCAGGGCATTGATGGTCAGAAGCAAGGCAACTGATAAAATTGCAGCGATCCAGATGCCCGCCGGACTGCTCATAAATGACTTAAAACGTTCTCTGCCGCTATTCTTGGCCTTTGATCTTTTTGTCCCGGATTTACTCGCCATTGTTTCTCGCTCCTTAGTTCATTCATGATACACTGAAATGCGTAGTTTTTCAGAGAGGACTTTATTTTATGCCCGTTGATGGGATTGTAATAAAAAATATTCGTAACGAGCTTGACCGCGAACTGGCAGGAGCCAAAGTTGAGCGTATTATCATGAGTGACCGTCATACAGTTGTACTCTCTTTCTACAATCGCGGGCGAAAAACACAGCTTCTTCTGGGAATGAACCCTTCTATGCCGGAACTTCATTTTGGAGAAAATCTGAAGCTGAAAGGCCTGAACCCTCCGCCGGCCTTCGTCCTGACCCTGCGTAAATACTTATTGGGTGCCAGACTGATTAAAGTAGATGCTCCTTCTTTTGAACGAATCCTCGACTTGAGTTTTGAAAGCCTGAATGATCTTGGTGATCTGACTGAAAAACGCCTGATCATTGAATTTATGAGTCGCGTCGGTAACACCATACTCTTAAATCAAAGCGGTGTTATTCATACAGCCTTACGGCATGTTGATCACTCTGTTAACCGCTACCGCGAAATATTGCCGGCACACCCCTATGTGCCGCCACCCCCTCAAAACAAATTGCTGCCCGATGACCTGCTCAAACTATCTGCAGCGGAAATCTTTCAACAGCAAAATGCCAATGATAACCTGGCCAAAGCCGTTTATAAAAATGTTGCCGGTTTTTCACCTGCTCTTGGCCGCGAAGCTGCCTTTCGGGCCGGACTGGATAGCGAGCACATCTACACGGCTTTAAGTGAAGCGGAAAAGGGTCGCTTGCACCGGGCTCTGCTTGCTATCTGTCAGGAAATTAATGATAATAAGCTCTTCCCTGCCCTTTATTATGACGATTCCTCTGTCAATTCAGAGCGGCAGATAATTGATGTTCACTGTATCCGCCTGACTCATCTCCCCTACTTTGAGACTTATACATCAACACTAGAAGCCGTAAATGATTATTACACTCAAATCAGAAACGTCAGGGATTTTCAGACGAAAAAGCACAGTTTAAGCAGCAGGCTGGAAGAAAAGACCAGAAAGACAGTGCGTAAACGTGAACTGCATGAGGAGGACAGCGCCAGAGGCCGGGAAGCTGAACAGCACAAACTTTACGGCGAGCTGTTGCTGAGCAATCTGCACAGGCTCAAAGATGCGCGCAAGAGTGTCATTGTCCAGAACTATTATGATGAAAACAAGGAAATTGAAATAGTGCTTGATCCGCGCTATTCAGCTGCAGACAATGCCAGACTTTATTTTAAAAAATACGCCCGCAATAAACGGCGCCTGGAACAGGCAGAGAAGCTTCTGGAAGAGGATATGGCGCAGCTGGCTTATCTGGAGTCCATCAAAGTCAGTCTCAGCTGCGCTTCCGACTTTGATGACCTTCTGGCAATTGAAGATGAACTGTCTGAAGAAAAGCCAAGGCCCACAGCTAAGAAACTTGAATGCGAAGACCTGCAGCAGGAGCCTGGCAGACCGGCCAGTAAGCGTCGCCGGTCCGGACAATATAAACAGTTGCAGAAGGTAAATAAGCAGGCAGAAAAGGCTAGCAGGCATGAGTTGCTGCCACGACGTTTTTTATCAAGCGATGGCTTTAAGATAATCGTTGGCAGAAATAACAAGCAAAATGATCGTATTACTTTGCGTCAGGCTCGTAAGGATGATCTCTGGTTTCATATTAAAAACGCCCCCGGGGCGCATGTTGTAATCATGGCTGAAGGTCAGAAGCTTCCTGAACAGACTATTCTGGAAGCAGCCGGTCTTGCTGCCTGGTATGCAGGGACTAATCGTGCCGGAGGAAGCAGGAGTTCCGTAGATTACTGTGAAGTGCGTCACGTCTGGAAAGCTCGTGGAGGCAAACCCGGACAAGTGCTCTACGACAATTTTCAAACCATTCTTGTCAGCCCGCTCGATCCGGCTAATCTGGAAAAAGTATAGTAGCGATTTTGCCGCTCAGATCAGATCAGCTTCGATCAGCTTAGCATGCTCGGCACACACTTTATCGTAAAATTTGGAGTCTTCCAGAGATACAATACAGCCGCAGTATTTTTGACGGTAAAGCCCCAGCTCCCGCGCCAGATCCTGTCCATGCCTGTATTGTTCCCGCCAATCATGAGCTTCGAACTCAAGACCATAAGCAGCGGCAGCAGTTTTACCGGCCTCAATGATGCTTTCCCTGTCCTGATAGGGACTGACCAAAAGGCTGCTGCTTATGCTGTCAAAACCATTATTAGCGGCAAATTCAGCCGTTTTCATCATACGCGTCCTGTAACAGAATGCGCAGCGTTCTTTACCGTCTCCAGCCCGTTCCCTCCAGGCTGCCTCATCACTTCCGGGATAAATATGCAGCAAGAGCTGATAATGCTCTGCCGCTGTAACAGCATTATCAAGACGGCGCTGCCATTCTACAGCTGGGTGAATATTTGGATTGAAGAAAAACAGCTCGCAGTCACGTCCTTCAGCCAGCAGGAGCTCGAGCGGAGCCATCGAACATGGTCCACAGCAAATATGAAACAATAATCTATTGCGCGTCATCGCCTGCATCATCTTCTTTCATTTCTTCTGTAGATTCCCAATTCATCAGATCCTGCAAAGAGACTTGCTTGCCATTTGCCTGCATGACGCCATTCTTCGGATACTCAAGTCCCAGATGCGCAAATCCCTGTTGAGTCAAAACGCGTCCACGCGGGGTTTTGATCAAAAAGCCCAATTGCATCAGATAAGGCTCGTAAATGTCTTCTATCGTTGTGGAATCCTCGCCAGTTACAGCTGCCATGGTGTCAAGGCCCACAGGACCTCCATTGTACATGGTCGCCATAGTGAGCATCAGCATGCGGTCGGTAGAGTCGAGCCCTCTCTCATCCACTTCCAGAGCTTGCAGGCCCAGTTGACAGATTTCCCGGTTAATCACATTATCTCCCCGCACCTGTGCAAAGTCCCGCATACGACGCAGCAAGCGAATAGCGACACGGGGCGTGCCGCGGCACCGGCTGGATAGCAGTTCAAGTCCGTCCCGATCGATACCTACATCAAGCCGGGCAGCATTACGCAAAAGAATCTGAGCGATCTCATCCTCGTTGTATAGGTCCAGCCTGTAGACCATGCCAAAGCGGTCACGTAAAGGTGAAGAAAGCAATCCGGCCTTGGTCGTTGCACCAACCAAAGTAAAATGTGGCAGATCCAAACGTACAGACCGCGCTGAGGGGCCTTTGCCGATAATAAGATCTAAGGCATAGTCTTCCATAGCGGGGTAAAGAATCTCTTCCACACTACGGTTAAGACGATGAATCTCATCAATAAAGAGAACATCCTTATCCTGAAGATTAGTTAAAAGTGCAGCCAGATCACCCTGTCTCTCGATGGCAGGCCCAGATGTAATACGCATTTCAACATTCATTTCCTGGGCAATAATACCTGCCAGGGTGGTTTTTCCCAGTCCGGGCGGACCGTAAAGTAAGACGTGATCCAAGGCCTCTTCTCTGGCCCGAGCAGCTTCAATCGATACATTTATATTGTCTTTGATTTTTTCCTGGCCGAAATATTCGTCGAAACGTGTTGGACGAAGGCCATCTTCTCTCCCGTCAGAGCTGATAGTCTTACGTGAAAGCAGGCGTTCATCGACAAAAGAATCGTCGCCTTGATCCATCTGACTAAAAATTTCGTACATATCAATTCCTCAATCTACCACTTGGACAATTTACGTAATGCTTTGCGCAAGAGACTTTCGACATCATCATCCTCGGTGACAGAAAGGCTCTTAATGGCAGTTTCAGATTCTTTAGCAGAATAGCCTAAAACCACCAGAGCGTTAACAGCATCCTTAACAGCACTGCTGGCGGCAAACTGATCCGGTCTGGCCAGGAATTCAGCCTCAGCTGCGAACTCACTTTTAGCTACTTTATCTTTTAACTCAAGTATAATTCGCTCAGCACCTTTCTTACCGATACCTTTTGCCTGGGTCAGGCTTGTGACATCACCCTGTAAAACCGCCAGAGCAAAGCTGCCGGGATCCAGTGCTTCCAATATCTGCAAGGCAGTTTTCGGGCCGATTCCGCTTACTGTGATCAGAAGCGAAAAGAGGTGCATCTCTTCTTCCAAATTGAAGCCAAAAAGAGTCAGTTCATTTTCTCTCACATGCAAATGCGTATAAAGTGTCACTTCTTCACCTGCAGCAGGCAGCTGTGCAATAATACGCGGCGCAGATTCGATGCGCAGACCAAGGCCATACAGATTAATTACCACCGAATCATTTTTTCTCTGCAATAATTTGCCACTAACTCGAGCTATCATATTCTGAACTTTCTAATCAAATAAATGATTTCCTACAGCTAAAGCGTCGGTGCGGTTACCAGAGTGCGCATGACAGATAGCTACGGCTAGCGCATCAGCAGCGTCGTCGGGCTGAGGAATCTGACGCAAATCCAAAAGCTGACACACCATATACTGGACCTGTTCTTTATCCGCACGGCCATATCCTGTTACTGCTTTTTTCACCTGGATCGGTGTGTATTCGAAAACTGGAATTCCTGCTCTGGCGCCGGAAACGACAGCCACTCCCCGCGCATGGGCAGTGCCCATGGCAGTCGTAGTATTGCGGCTGAAGAAAACCTCTTCCACAGCCATACAAGTCGGTTTATACTTCTCAATCAAAGCCTGAATGGCCTGATCTATTGCCAGCAGTCGCTGTGGAAAGGGAGTACCCGCCTCTGTACGTACTACACCATAGTCAATAGTTTTAAAGCGATTATTGGCATACGACAACAGGGAAAAACCCGTAATGGCATATCCGGGATCGATTCCAAGAATCAACATAGGCTGTTATTTCCTCATATGTGCGTGTAAGGCATCAATGTTGCGTGCCCAGTCAATATCATACATTTCCATGCCATTGATATAAACCATGGCGTCGTATTGTTCTAAAGGCAGCATCAACTCGTCCATATCATATTTCTGGTAGGAGGGTGACTTGCTTATGATGCCAAGTAATTCGTTTTTGCTGTAGTTAGTAGTAAGAGAAGGTGCAATTGCTTCGGCTGTTTTAGCCAAGGTAACAACATCTACTGTCCGCATTTTGTTGATGAGGGCAGCGATGACCGTTCTCTGCCTGCCCATACGGTTAAAATCACTGTCGATTTTACGAATACGGGAATAATCAAGTGCAGTTGCGCCATTCATCCACTGTGGTCCAGGAGCCAGACCGAGATGGTAAGCCTCCGCTTCAGTCAGGTTAATGGTAACCCCGCCGACAGCATCGATTACCTCTGTAAATCCTTGAAAATCTACCGCTATATAATTAGGAACGTCAACACGAAAATTCCTTTGAACAGTTTTGAGTAATAATTCAGGACCGCCCCAGGCATGAGCAGCATTAAGCATATAGTTGGGAGTGTAGTTATATATATAACGGGGATCCGGTTCATTCGGAATACTGACATAAATCGCCCTCATCAGCGAGGTCAAATGAATCTTGCCGGTTTTCTCATTTACCGTCATCAGTATCATTGCATCAGAACGGCCAAAGCTTGTGTCGCCTGGCCGGGCATCAGATCCGATCAGCAGAACATTCCATATTTTTTCTTCATCAAATACAGGTACTTCCATACCCTCTTTCATGTTATCCGGAGCTTCCACTGTTTGCAGGTTGGTCTCGATCGGTATTGTCACTCCCGTATTTTCGTATTTAACGTTATTTAATATTATGAGAGAATATCCCATGACGAAGACAACTAATGACAGGGCTAAGCCAAGCAGTGTTCCGCTGACTATATATCCCTTGCTTACTTTCATTCGTTTATACCATCCAATCTTAATACATGAAGCAATTATAGCATGTTAAATTTAGTAAATAACGCAAAAAAGACCCTCACCAGGGTCTATTGCGCTTCAAGTCGAATCATCCGAAGGTATTTCCGGAAGACTAAAAAAGCAAAAGAGCTAGTCTGCCAGAGGCTGGGTCCGTACAATACGAGCCTTGCGGCGAGCAGCTGTATTCTTATGAATAATGCCTTTGCTTACTGCATGGTCAAGCTTCTTTTGCGCCTGTCTGACGATATCGTCCTTATTGACGAGATCCTGTTCCTGGGCGTTAATAGCTTTTTTTACCACTGTTTTAAGTTCAGACCTTAATCTCTTATTATTTTCCGCCTTACGTTCATTAGAGCGTACGCGTCTTTCTGAAGATTTAATATTAGGCACAGCAATTCCTCCTGTTTCTTTGCGAACAAAGTGCATTTTAGCATGATATGCACAGTTGTTTCAAGTCCTGATTGTTTTTTCCCCATAAACGAATTAAGTCTATTCGTATCCCGGAATTTTTCCCGATACACTTGTGACAAATGCGTTTAAAATATACCATAGTATGGTATTAATAACTAATAAACGGGGCCTGCCAGTCTTGCAGCTTCCCTTTAACAATAGAAAAATGGAGAATTTATGACTAATTCATCGGGAAAATCTTCCCGCAAAAAAAAGAAAGATCAAAACCTGACACGTCCCTACCGTAATGGATCGGATCTGCCTGAAGAATCAAATGATCACCCACTCCGCCTTATTCCGCTTGGCGGCATGCATGAAGTGGGAAAGAATATGACTGTTCTTGAATATGAGGACGAAATCGTCATTGTTGACTGTGGCATGGGCTTCCCGGACAGTGATATGCCGGGGGTAGACGTAATTATTCCCGACTTTACCTATCTGCGTGAAAATCGCCACAAAATCAAGGGCTTATTTATCACTCACGGACATGAAGATCACATTGGCGCAATCCCCTGGTTCATTGATGAATTCGATGTTCCGCTTTACGCCACACCCCTGACTATTAAACTGATTGAGAACAAGTTGGAAAGCCGCAATAAAAAACTTTTGCTTAAAGCTGACTTGCGTCAGGTTAAAGCCGGAGATATTGTAGATGCGGGGAAATTTTCTGTCCGCTTCATCCACATTAATCACTCAGTACCTGACTCAGTTTCTCTTGCGCTGAGCTGTCCTGCAGGAACTGCAATTGTGACTGGTGATTTCAAGGTGGATTATACTCCGATCAAAGGCGATCCGATTGATCTCGGCACCTTTGCTGAGCTGGGTAACCAAGGGGTACTGGCTCTGATCTCAGATAGTACAAATATCGAACGTGAAGGCCACTCCATGTCTGAGTCCAAAGTCGGCGATGCTTTTTCAGAGATATTCGCCAATGCCAGTGGACGCATAATTATTACAACCTTTGCTTCCAACGTCTGGCGTCTGCAGCAGGTTATCACTGCAGCGGAAAGGTATAACCGTAAGGTGCTGATCCTTGGACGCAGTATGCTTAACACTTTCAATGCTGCTACTGAACTGGGATATGTGGATTATAACCCGAAAACTATCATTAATCTGAATGAACTGGATAACTATACACCGGAACAGCTGGTGCTGCTTACTACCGGCAGCCAGGGCGAACCTATGGCCGCTCTGACCAGATTAGCCTTTTCTGAGCATCGCAGCGTTGAGATAATGACCGGAGACACTGTTGTTCTTTCGTCTTCAATGATTCCCGGAAATGAGACCGCCATTTATAAGGTTATCGACGCCTTGTTCCGAAAAGGTGCAGACGTTATATATCACGCTTTAGCTGACGTTCACGCCTCAGGTCACGCCTTCCGCGATGAGCTGCTGCTGATGAACCGTTTGGTTCGGCCACAATTCTTTATCCCTGCTCACGGTGAGTACCGCATGCTCTATACACATGCCAAGCTGATCAATGATATGGGAACTGCTTCAGAAAATATAGCTATTTTGAAGAATGGAGATATCCTGGAGCTTTATCCCGACCGCATGTCTTTCGCCGGTTTTACTGAAGGTGAAGGTATCCCCATCGACGGATCCGGAATGGGAGATATTGACGAATATGTATTACATGACCGGCGTCTCCTGGCTGATGACGGTGTTGTAACTATTGCCCTGACACTGGATAAGGAAAAAGATGAAATTCTGGGACAAGTCGATATTCAAACCCGAGGCTTCATCTATTCAAGTGAGATGCATCACATTGTGGATATTTGCCGTGAGCGTCTTGATGATATGGGCAATAAGCAGAGAAAACGAGGAAAACCGCTGGTTTACGCCTTAACTGAGAAAAACATTAAGAATGAGATACAAAAAGCGCTCTTTGAATATACACGCCGGCGTCCGGTTGTTATTGTTTCAATCAACCTTCTATGAGTTGTGACCGCGTGTAACTCTGACCACACTGTCAATCGCTTTAATCCGGCCTACCAGCCGGTCAAATTGCTGTTGATTTTCGACATTCACCGTCATCATAATATTGGCGCTGATATCCTTGGCTGAAGACATGGATGCTGATTGCACAGATGCATGTTCTTCAGCTATTGCAGCTGAAATCTCAGCCAGTAAACGGGTACGGTCGCGGGCAATAATTTGAAGATCCACCGGGTAAGTACTGTGCAAACTGCTGTCGTTCCAGGATACATCTATCAAACGCGCAGCACGCTCTGCATCCTCCTGAGAACTGTCAAATCTTTCCAGAATATGACGGATATTAGTGCAATTCATTCTATGCACTGCTACACCCTGGCCTCTGGTTATAAAGCCGATAATTGCATCTCCCGGTACCGGGTTGCAGCATTTTGACAGCTTGACCAAAGCATTATCCAAACCTTGTACTTTTACAGGAATTTCCTTGTCGCTGTCAGACTTCTTTTTTGTTTTGTTGATAACAGTAGCTTCTCCGCCTTTTAACAGCTTTTCTTCAGTCAGAATCTGTTCCGGACTGTAGACGATCTGCCCCCGGCCGGTAGTCATGTAGCCTCTTTCCGCCAGTTCTTCTGCCGGCAGAGTGCGCAGATAGGAATCACGCAAGCGCGGTAAAACACGCTTGGCCTGGAGGCCGCCATAACCTATAGCAGCATAAATGTCATCAATAGTGCTGTAGGAATAGCGTTTCAGCGCAGGAGCGATGATATCTTTTTGCAGTAAATCTGCAGGTGAGAAACCTGAATTTTTTATTTCTCGCTCCAGTATTTCCCTGCCCCGTACCATATTTTCCTCACGGCGCTCGCGTTTGAACCAGGTTGATATCTTATTGCGTGCCGTGCCGCTTTTAATGATGGCAAGCCAATCGCGTGAAGGACCACGAACTTTATCTGAAGTAAGAATTTCGACAATATCACCGTTTTGCAGCTCATAGGTCAGAGGAACCATACGTCCGTTGACTTTAGCCCCGTACATTGAATTTCCAATATCACTGTGGATGTGATAAGCAAAATCAACAGGAACAGCTCCAGCCGGCAAATCGATCACGTCGCCCTGAGGCGTAAATACAAAGACTTCATCTGTTATCAGGCCCTCTTTCAGAGTTGCCATAAACTCTGAAGCATCTCGTGTGTCGCTTTGCCATTCAGTCAGTTGCCGCAGCCAATTAAGACGCATTTCAGTTGAAGTAACCTTCTGATCCTGCCTGCCTTCCTTATAGCGCCAATGAGCTGCAATTCCATATTCAGCAGTGTAATGCATCTCGGCTGTACGTATCTGCACCTCAAAGGGGATACCCCGGCTGCCGACAACAGTAGTATGTAAAGATTGATAGCCGTTCGTTTTGGGCATAGCGATGTAATCTTTAAAACGTCCGGGCATAGGCTTATAGAGTTCATGTACCAGACCCAGAACTGCGTAGCAATCCCCCACTGTAGGAACTATTACCCGCGTGGCGAAGATATCATAGATTTCTTCTATGTCTTTATTCTGCGCCTTCATCTTGCGGTAGATGCTGTAAAAATGCTTGGGACGGCCTTCGATATCAGCTTCAATACCCATTTCAGAAATACGATCACGCAGCTCTGCAACGATTTCCACCAGGTATCTCTCCCGGTCTCCACGACGCTGTGCGATATTGCCGACTAACTCATAGTAGGCGTCGGGATCAAGGTATCGTAAACTTAGATCCTCCAGTTCCCACTTAATTTTATAAATACCCAAACGATGAGCTAGAGGGGCATATATATCCAGAGTTTCTCTGGCAGTGGAAATCTGCTTATCAGGATCTTTGTACTTCATCGTACGCATATTATGCAGACGGTCAGCCAGTTTGATTAAAACCACACGAATATCTTTCGCCATAGCAAGGAACATTTTGCGGAAGTTTTGCGCCTGCTCCTCTTCCTGTGAAGAATAAGATATTCGGGATAGTTTGG
The DNA here is from genome assembly GCA_001512745.1 of Clostridiales bacterium DTU032. Classification (GTDB taxonomy): domain Bacteria; phylum Bacillota; class Clostridia; order Saccharofermentanales; family DTU023; genus DTU032. The sequence goes on along the minus strand of LFSM01000109.1, from coordinate 2,442 downwards.
TAACTCCGTCAACCAGATACATGACTTCCTGACCAAATTCTCTCCTGATATCTTCCAGAGTAGTATCGGTATCTTCGACTGTGTCATGCAAGAGGGCGGCTGCCAGCGTATTGTCGTCCAGTTGTAAATCAAGCAATACTTTGCTTGCTGCAACCGGATGAGTTATGTATGGTTCACCTGTAGCACGCTTCTGATGCGCATGGGCTTTTTTGGCATATTCATAGGCACGCAAAATCAGCGAAGCATCCTGCCTGCCCGTGTATTCTTTCCAGACTTCAACGATATGCTGTACTTCCTTGTCAGCATGAGCGATGTAGGCATCCGCTTCTAACGGCGGAATTGCATCCCTTATTTTTCCCTTGTCTTCGACTTCTTTCATTCCCTTATTCCTCCACACTGCTCCAGCAGCAACCATGTGCTCGTCTCTCGCAGTCTGGGTTTTGTTTCTTCAGGTATGTCCATAGAAATCAGAAGTGCACCTGCATCTTCTTCCAGCATTANNGACAATTCTGAAGAGAATATATTATACCCTTCCCGCAGCAAGCGCGCCATACGTGAAGGTTTAAAAATGAAAGCTTCTCCTTCTTTGCCGCCGATAACATTTAACAGCTGCCAGATAAAAGGAAAAACATCCACTGATAGTGAAACTGAATCGCTCACCCGCTTTGCCTTGCAGCCTTTTTCCCGTAATTCCAGAAATGCTATCCAGTCAGCTATAGCTTTAGAGTTGATACTTTCTTCGTCTGCGGGTCTGATCGCCTCTACTCTCACCTGTGGACTGCGTGTTCCCCGATAGTCGTTAATTTCAGGTATGCCAAGCACATCAATGCGATCACCTGCCTGATAATGAAGAATCTCATTACCGAGGTTAAATGCAATCAGGTTAATTCTGCCGGAGGAGCCGTCGTTCACACTTAAGCGGAGATGTTTACCCTGGCCTACAGTATAAATCTGCTCAATCACCAGATCCGGAAAAATAAAGAGCGGAGCAGGATTTGCCTGGCCAAGCGGTTCGAATTTTTCCAGTTTTTCAATCAGGCTGACAGATATTTCATTAATCTGCATCAGACAGTCTGCTACTAAGGGCTGGCCTGTTAAGCTCTGAGGATTTTGAGAAACATAATCTTTCAGTGATTGTTTCAGATCATCAAATTTATCCGGCAGCAGCTGTACTCCACATGCTTGTTCATGTCCTCCGTACTGAAGCAGATGGTCAGCTGCAAAGTCCAGGGAAGCCAGAAGATTAAAATTTGCATAGGAACGTCCGGATCCTTTAAGAATGCCTCTCTCATCAGAGAGCACCAGGGCCGGGCAACGGTACTGTTCCGTCAGCCTGCTGGCCACAATCCCCAAGACTCCAAGATGCCAGCCTTTTCCACGCACTAGCACCAGCGGAGGCTTTTTCTCCTCATACTCAGCTTCGATTTGACTGAGGGCCTTTAGGAAAATATCCTCTTCAATGCTTTTGCGTTGTTGATTCAAGTTTTCCAGCTGCTCAGCTAATCTTTTCGCTTGCTCAGCATCGTCAGTCAATAAAAGGTCAAGCGCTACATCTGCTTCACCCATACGGCCGGCGGCATTAAGGCGCGGTCCGATATGAAAGGAAAATAGTTGGCTGCTGATTTCACGTCCCTGAGCCAGCTGAAGCAAACCTTTGGGAGCAGCTTGAGGAAATTTCTGAATACCATACCAGACCAGATGACGGTTTTCGTCTCTTAGCGGCATTATATCTGCAACAGTTGCAACAGTTGCCAGAGTGTAGAGTGTATCAAGAGTCTGCTGAGAAAGCGGATAATCTTTCGAAAAGGCCAGGGCAAGCTTCAAGGCTACTCCAGCTCCNNCTCAGGAATTGAAAAGGATAATCCTCATCTTCAATGATGGGATTAATGTATGGACACAGTGTACGGTCCGGCAGCTTGAGAGCCTGATGATGATCACTAATGATCACAGACACACCTGCTGCCAGGAGTGCCCGCACAGACTCGTCTGCATTTGTCCCGCAGTCAACCGTGATAAGCAGATCAGGAGGATCTTCCAGTATGACTGCCACCTGTTCGAGATTGAGATCATAGCCTTCCGTCAGACGCTCTGGTATAAGTACGCGCGACTTGATGCCGATGGCGCGGAAATAACGATACAAAATTGATGCGGCACAAAAGCCGTCTGCATCATAATCTCCAAAAATCAGAAAATCTTTTTTNNAGCAAATCACAGGCCCTGTGCATGTCGCGAAAAAGAAAGGGATCATGAAGGGGAATTTCTTCAGGATTGAAGAATTTATCGCGCCCGCTTGCATGGTTCAGTCCTCTTGCCTCAAGCAGGGTGTCCCACAGTTGAGCATGGCGCTCAACTTTTACTTGCCAGGCCAGTGGATTTAGCCAACGCAGGATTTCCTTCCTGTTTTTTTCTGAAAAAGCATGCTTGTCAGTCATTTAAAAAAAA
>LFSM01000043.1:1348-2051 GCA_001512745.1 Clostridiales bacterium DTU032 | reverse complement strand
AAAAAATTTGTAGACATTAATAGCGATTGGTCTTTTATGCTTTTGAATAACCTTTATGCGATTGACTATTGTTGGTATGACGACATTTCTAGAACAACGGTTTCACACGAAGCCGGCGAGAGACTCTATGTTGATTTTGTTGATGCTATAAAAGCATTTGAAGAATTAACGCCCGAAGGCATGGATTGCTATGATTTATCTCGTTACACAATCGACGTTGACGGCGAAGTTGTTGATTGTGATGATCAAGTTACTAAGTGGGGAGAAGAAGCCGCTCGTCGTGCCCGTTTTCAGTCAAGTAGTTTCGCACCGCAATTCTACCGTGTTGTGCCGCAAGAACCAAGACGGACGTTCCATGAACTTATAGCGTCTACATGGGAAGAAGCGAAAAAAGAAGCGATTGTTGACATGGAAATTGGCGACGAACTTATCGAGTGTCCGCCGGCAGTGTTCAAACTTGACCCTTACGGTTTTTTAAGAGCAGATTATTTTCTATCCACTCGTCGAGCAGAATTGCTCCGTTTTGACAAAGAGGGAAATATTGCTTATTGTTGGAGTGACGAACCAGAAATTTGTGTTGACAAACGCGGCGAAACGTTATCTATAAATTTGTCTGAGGAAGGTGAAGAAGAATGAAAACTTTGTTTAGTTTAACAAATCGCGTGCGAAAACAACTCTATATCTCAACACATTTTTATCATGA
>LFSM01000043.1:0-1330 GCA_001512745.1 Clostridiales bacterium DTU032 | reverse complement strand
AATTATATTATACCAGTTCTCGAAGCAAAGCGTCATACATCGAAAATCAAAGATAAAGCCATTTTAGAAGTGATTGAGTTTCGGACAAACCTTTTTCCAATTCTCTGCGAGGCTTTAAGCGGTGAGCCAATGAGTAAAATCCAAGTAATTTATGACGACATTTACGAAAAGTTGAAAGGATTATTAGAATGAATATTTGGCAAGACGAGAGCGGTGCTTTAGACATAATAAAAGACAAAACGCGCTATGGCGTGTTTTGGGATATGGGCGTCGGCAAGACCGCTCTCCTTCTTGCACTAATTGACCACAAAATATTTCAGGGTCGCAAAAAGTTTCTAATTATCGCACCGAAAAAGGTTACGCTTTCTACTTGGCAAAAAGAGGTTGCGAAATGGAAGAATTTTAACTACATGGCAAAAATACTCGAACTTATAGAAAGCGGCGACCCTAAAAAGCGAACCAAACAACTAGAAAATACGGGAGAATATTGTATCCACATTATTTCTTCTGATATTGCGTGGTGGCTCGCTGGTAAATTTGTTGAACATACAAGTGCAAGTGGGAAGAAATACAAAAGATTTGTTCCAAACCCTGTTCGTCCAGACTATGACGTGATAATCGTGGACGAATGTTCGGAATTTAAGTCGGTAACAACATATAGATATAAAGCACTAGACCGACTTGCGAAAGGGAAAGAACTATTTCTTTTGAGCGGTACTCCAACGCCAAATATTAAACGAGAAGTTGACAAACGTGGATTTGTTTCTTATAGAAAAGCAGACGAATTATACTATATCTGTTATTTTCTTGGACTTTACGACGGAACAATCACGGGATTTCGGCGGGATTTTTGCTATCAACTGGCATGGGAATATGACTGGCGTATGCGGGAAGAAGTTTATAAATTTTTACAGGACAAATTACGCAATTACGCTATGTCGCGACCGCTAAAACTTGATGTTAAGTTAATTGAGCAAAAGGTATATTGCCCGATTGATAATTCTGTTTTAAAAGAAATGATAAAAAACTATCAAATAGAAACGGAAAACTTCACAAAAATTACAGCGGCTAATCGGGCGGTTATGATTGATAAAACTCTTCAATTGTCTAACGGGTTTATGTATGACACCGATAAAAAAGCAATAAGGTTTAATCAGTTTAAATTCAACGCATTGCTTGAGGTGCTAGAAAAACATCCTGAAGAAAACGCATTAATTTATTATCATTATGAAGAAGATCGCGAGTTTATTTTACGCAATCTTCCGGGATCAAAAAGATACTCGTCGCGGCAAGACGAGGAAGATTGGAACGCTGGTAAAATAAAATATAT
>LFSM01000046.1 GCA_001512745.1 Clostridiales bacterium DTU032 | reverse complement strand
ATCCCTTTCAAAAAACGATTAGCAAGGAACATGGCCACGATAAAGATAAAGGCGAAGATCAGGTGGAAGAATTCCAGACCGGCTGCAGGAACGCTGGTGATCAGATTGATGATGGTCGGTACCAGGGTTAAAGCGATCAGAAGCAAGATCACAGCAACGACCTGTCGGGTGAAGAGCTTTTCAATTTTTGAAAAGAGACCGGTCATACAGAGCAAAGTCAGCAGGGCACCGCCGATCACAATAGAGCTGTAAATGCTGCTCAGATCGGCAGCCTGATTGGAAGTAATACCGACTACAATAATCGCGGCCGGCCCAATCACAGCGGGCAGACGGTGGCCGACAAAAAGCTGGAGCAAGCTGCTGACTGCTGTGACAAAGAAGAGTTTTTGCATGAAAACGACCTGGTCGGGTGCACTGGAAAAATTGTGTACAGCAACAACTTGTCCCAGGACTACAACCATGGGCAGGCCAACGGCCAGCCACTGGAAACCGTAAAGGAGAGTTTCTCCCAGAGGCGGTTTATCTTCGACACCATACTTAAGCTTGATTTTGTCCGACACGGCTGACCACTCTTTCTTATAGGATGCAATTGCTTATTTAAAAACAGAATTACTTCACATAAGTATAGCTCAAGATACAGCTGCTACAGTAAATTTCCTCCCCTTATCCTGCCAGTTGCCGGTCCCTCCGGAAGCGGCTCAGGAAATCGCGCGTCTCTGCCTTGTCCGGATTGCCAAAAAGCTCTGCAGGCGTGCCGCGCTCGTGAATTTTTCCTTCATGCATAAAAAACACCTGGCTGCTGATATCCTGAGCAAAGGCCATTTCATGAGTGACCACCAGCATGGTCATCCCTTCCTCGGCCAGAGTCTGCATAACAGACAGAACTTCGCCCACCGTTTCCGGGTCGAGAGCGGAAGTCGGCTCGTCAAAGAGCAGGATATCCGGATCCATGGCCAGGGCTCTGGCGATAGCGACGCGCTGCTTTTGCCCGCCCGAAATCTGCTGAGGCCTGGCCTTGATAAAGGCAGACATACCAACTTTACTGAGGTATTCCAGAGCCCGGTCCCGGGCCTCCTCTTTGCTCCTGCCCAAGACCTTGACCTGGCCAACAATGCAGTTTTCCAGGACTGTAAGATTGTTGAAAAGGTTGAAAGACTGAAAAACCATGCCGACGCGGGACCGATACTCATTTATATTGACACCGCGGGCCAGCATGTTTTCCCCCCGGTAAAGGATCTCACCCGAGCCGGGCATTTCCAGCTGATTGATGCAGCGTAATAATGTAGATTTACCGGAACCTGAGGC
>LFSM01000051.1:3176-3826 GCA_001512745.1 Clostridiales bacterium DTU032 | reverse complement strand
CATGATCTCTGCCGGACCAGCAAGAGACATGAGCTTGTTGCTGCCCGCTCTTTACAGGAGCTTGGCTATCCCAAATTGGCTGAAATAATCGAAGTGCACCATGATGGCAGCTGGCAGGATGATTTAGATGAAGCGGGAGTTTTATATCTGGCGGATAAAATAGTCCTGGGTACGCAAAGAGTGACGATTGAAGAACGTTTTGCCGCCAGTTATGCCAAATGCAAGACCGAGGAAGCCAGGAAAAGGCACAGCGAGCGCTATCAGCAGGCTTTAAATGTGTATGAGCTTTATCAGAAGTTAACTGCTGTCTAGCTTTTCGAGTAAAAACAAGAAGCCGCTTATGAGAAGCGACTTCTTGTTTTTTCACATTAGAGACACTTGTCCGGCTCGTCGGGTCATGCCGAGATGATGTCGTGACATCACGATTCGAATTTTTCAAGCATGTCGTTTTTGGAGATACCGGTCTTGAAAGCCTTGCTAATCATGCTTTGTTTTGATGTATCACCGATAAGAATAGCCCCGCAGAGTTTGTCGTCTGCAAAGTAGAGTTCCCTGAAATTTCCGTCATCATAGTTTTTGTATGTATCGTATTCGCGCTCGGGTTTTGAGCCGACATCGCCGATGGAAAAAACTTTTGTATCGAAAGCCTG
>LFSM01000051.1:0-3119 GCA_001512745.1 Clostridiales bacterium DTU032 | reverse complement strand
ATTCCGCACAGTCACCGGCAGCGTAGATATCTGCAAGCGAGGTCTCCATTTTTTCATTTACAACAATGGCGCGCTTGATTTCCAGGTCCGTGCCTTTGGCGAAAGCTGTATTGGGGTTGACTCCGGTGGAGATAATAAGCAGGTCAGCAGCGATGGTTTCGCCACTCTCCAGGAGGATTCCCTCAAGCTTATCAGTACCAACGATTTCCTTGGTGCTGGCATTTTTTAAAAATTTGATACCATACTTGTCGACTTTTTCCTCCAGGAGAGAGGAGGCTTCGGGATCGAGCTGGCGCGGTAAAATTCTTTTATTGTGCTCCAGGACGGACACATTGAGGCCCAGGCCTTTGAGGCCATTAGCTGCTTCCAGACCAAGGAGGCCACCGCCAATAACTACTGCGTTTTTCTTGCCTTTAGCATATTCTTTGATATTTTGCATATCTTTGAGATGGCGCAGGGTGAAGACGCCTTCCTTGTCACGGCCGGAGAAGGGGGGGACAAAAACTTCTGCGCCGGAAGCGATAATCAGCTTTGTGTAGGGAATATCAGTGCCATCTTCCAGGCTGACCTGTTTAGTCACCGGGTCAATTCCCCTGACAGTCTGATTAAGAAGCAGATTAATCTTCCTGTCTGCATACCACTGGTCATTCTTAAAGGTAATCTGCTCTGCGCTGATCTTGTCGTTGCTGAGCATCTCCGAAAGTCGCGGCCTGTAGTAGCCTTTGACCTCTTCTTTTGAAATCATTGTTATTGCAGCGTTTTGATCCAGCTTACGGATCTCATCAGCTGCAGTTATCCCGGCAGCGCTTGCGCCAATGATGACAAATTTTTCGTCTGTACTTGTGTTCATTATAAAAATCCTCCTAGAAACTTTGCGTGTAAGTTGTTTTTATTCTAGCATCTGAGCCTAGCCCTGGTGGTCACATGCCTGGCTTCAGATCACTTGATTTCCCAGACAAAAGTTACTGTATCTTCGATCTCGATATCTTCAGGCACGAAATCAAGCGAGGCCTTCATCATAACCATGTTTCTTTCTCCCAGATTGAAATCTGTTCTGGAATACAAATTCGCATCGCTCCAGCTGTAATTTATGCTCTGTAGCTCGCCTAAGGTGACGTCAGAGGCCTGGCATAAAATCTGAGCTTTACGTCTGGCTGTATCGCTGGCCATTTTCAGCAGATCGTCTTTGATCTCAGTCTGGTCTTTTACAGTAAAAGCTATAGAAAGACGTGGTTCTGAGGGGCTGCCAGCTATGGCTGACAGGACTTTTGCCAGTTGCGCCTGATCAAAGTCGAAGGCCAGTTTGATACTGTGGCTGACGAGATATCCTTTGAAAACGGTCTGATAATTACCGGCAGTATCTGTTACGCTTTCGTATTCAGTATTAACGCGGAAAGCGGTCGTCTTGATGTCGCTCTTGTCAAATCCGACAGAAGCCAGACTGTCTTGCAATAGTGCCAGCTGTTTGCCGGCCATTTCCATTGCTAGCTCATATTCCTTGTGGATTACCTCCAGCGACAGCGACAAGACTACATAATCTGCTGTGGCAGATGCTTTTCCTTGTCCTGTTACTGTGATTGTTCTTTTCATGGCATTTACCTCACTGCTATTGATTCATATATTTCATATGCAAATAATACCTTAGATCTGTCATCCTTTACATGGAAGATTGCAGTACCGTAATATATGAGATAGCAGAATTGCAGATTTAGATGTTCTGTTGCAGAGGATTTGATGAAAAATAAAAAAATAAATATTAAGACTATTATTGTCGTACTCTTACTTGTGCTTACCTTTCCCTTTGTTTTTTCGATGATTGTATATGAGCGCAATTTCAATAAACACTATGAAGTGTATGAGCCGCTTAGCCGCACTATAGATGAGTTTCCCGGCTTAAACAGCGAGAGATGCAGCTTTAGCTCCAATAAAGGACAGGAGCTGGTCGCATATCTGTATTCTCATGGTGATATAGATGCTCCGCTGGGCCTTGTGATTATCTCACACGGACTTGGCAGTGGCGGTCAAAACATCTATATGGGACTGGCTGATTATTTTGCCGGCAAGGGCTACCTTGTTTTTGCTTACGATGCGACGGGGAATGGTGAAAGCGAGGGAAAAACGGCCAAAGGTATGCCCCAGGGTCTGATCGACCTGGACTACGCCATTCGCTATGTAAAAGAACAGGCGGAATTAGCCGACCTGCCCATCGTGTTATTCGGTCACAGCTGGGGGGCATATTCTGCTGCCAGCGTCTTGAACCTGCATCCGGATGTCAAAGCAGTGGTTTTATCAGCCGGTTTTAACAAAACTCAGGATCTCTTTGAGGAAGCAGGCCGAAAAATGTTCGGTCCCAGAATCAAAGTTTTCCTGCCCTATGTCGGTCTCTATGAGCGGATTAAGTTTGGCGATTACGCCGGATACAGCAGTCTTGATGGTTTGGATAAGTCTTCGGCTCTGGTCATGGTCCTCCACAGCACAGATGATGAGACGATCTTGAGCGAAAAGGGCTTCGATATTTTCTATGCAGCTTATGCCGATGATCCCCGTTTTGATTTTGTGCAATATGAGGATCGGGGGCACGATATGCTCTGGTATGCAGATAGTGCCCGCGCCTACAGAGATGAGTTTAATGAGGAGTTCGCTGAATATATTGAAAAGCTTGATGGAAAACTTACTCCTCAAATCAGAGCCGAGTATATTACAGAGAAGATTGATAAAAGCCGTCTCTACCGGCTGGATCCTGAGCTTATGTCAAGAATTCTTAATCTTTATAATCGAGCTGTCGAATAGTTTTCAGCTGGGGGTGTCTTCTATTATCTTCTTCAATTGCCGGACTGCTTTTTAAAGTTGCGCCAGATCATAGCGGTGGATTTAATCATACCCTGCTGTTGGTAAAAGCTGATGCGGTCCTCGTCGCAGACCAGATCTATCATGTAGAAATCATCAAGCTCCTTTAAGGCCAGCTTCAGGAGCTGGCTGCCGATGCCCTGATTGCGGTAGGCAGGGATTACCTCGAGCAGGGGGATGTAGGCTGAAAGCACACCGTCGCTGATGATGTTGATAAAGCCCACTATCCGGTTTTTTTCAGCATCAATGGCCACGATGGCTTTGTAGCTGTT
>LFSM01000023.1 GCA_001512745.1 Clostridiales bacterium DTU032 | reverse complement strand
AAAATTTCAAAGCGCATATAGGGTCTGCCGGTCTCGTTCTTTATTTCCTCAATCCTGCTGCTAATCTCCCGCGCTCGTGCATTATCCGTATAGTGAATGCGGTCTCCCAGCGGGTAACGCTTTTGCAAGTCACTGATACCGCCTGTTACATTGGTAAAAAGCTCCAGCAGCATTACAAGCAGCAGGGCTGTGGTTCCCAGCTTGACAAATACCTGTTTTTGCGGACGGGCCGGTCTGTTTGAACGGCGGGTCAGGACAATAGCATACAGGCCCAGCAGAATCAGGCTGGCCAGAACACGCCATTTGCCCGCACCAGTCTGCTTCTGATTCCACTCACGCAGCAAGACAAGAACAAAAATAAAGATTGCCATGCCCAGGGCGGGAGCGGGGCCCTGCTTGCGGATTTCAGGCAAGGCCTGATAGGCCATCATCAGGAGCAGCAGCACCAGCACAAAAGCATAGCGATAGTCCAGTGAGTTGGGATAGTGGAAACCATGCCAGGTAAAATCCAGAACAGCACTGTAGAAGCTAAGGAAGAGGAAGGCAATCAGGCCCGCATGGGCAAA
>LFSM01000072.1 GCA_001512745.1 Clostridiales bacterium DTU032 | reverse complement strand
CCCCCCGGAGAGATAAATCTCCGAGGGGCCTGATGTTAACTTAATAACTTAGGTGCCTGGCACCGATTGGTTTTATGAGCATAACCACCTTTTTGATCATGCCTGCCATGGGGATCAGCCAGGGCGCCCAACCCATCATCGGCTACAACCACGGTGCGAAAAGATACGACCGGGTCAAGTCTACTTTGCTACAAGCGATCGTCGCAGCTACCTCCATAGTTACCCTGGGTTTTATTGTTTCAAAAATCTGGCCGGCTCAATTAATCGGATTGTTTAATAAAAATGAAGAATTAATTAAACTCGGTGTCCATGCCATGGATATCTTCTTTAAGTTTATTCCCTTGGTTGGCTTGCAGATGATCAGTTCCAGCTATTTCCAGGCTGTCGGAAAATCCAGGCAGGCAACTTTATTGGCCTTGTCCCGGCAGGTGATTATATTTATTCCTCTCTTGCTGATCCTTCCCCGCTTCTGGGGACTGGAAGGTGTCTGGTGGTCAGCACCCTTCTCTGATTTAGGAGCCTTTGTATTGACAGGCGCCTGGCTGTGGTATGAAATGAAGCAATTGAACAAAACCATCGTCTTGGCACATACAGATACAGCACCAGATCCCGCGGTGCCAGGCACTTAAGTTTTAAGTTATTTCGTCTGGAGGGACCTATGGTTCTTTTTATACCTATCGATAAAATTCAGCTCCAGTTTTACCAGATTGTCTAGGGCATATAGATACTGGTGCAAGGCAACTCTGTTGCGCAGTTGCATGTTGGTAGTAGGAAGGTCGGCCAGATATATAAAATGGTGTTTTATTGCATCCAGGCTTTCTTTTTCAGCTTGGCTCGTAGTTAAGTTTCTAGTTGTGCCTGCAAATCTGTCGGTAAAGTCACGTAGCAACTTAACCTCAGTTTGATCCAGAAAATCCAGCCTGGTATATTTCTGCATCGCTACCACTGTCTGATACTGCTGATTTCTCATATTGAAATACTCCAAATAGTAGTCGTTATACTCCAGATAAAAGCTGTGCAAGTAATCGTAAGACCTCTTTTTAGCTTGATTTAAGACCCGGTCCAACTTCTCCAGTTTCTCATTTATTTTATCTGCTCCGCCTTCGCTGCTTAAGCGCTCACCCATATTTCGGTAGATAGAATCAAACAAGACCTCAACTTGTTCGCAGTAGTCCAGCAATTCTGCTTCTATATCCAGGTCAAAAATATTTATTACAAAAGAAACGGATATACCGACCAGCATCAAAGCCAGTTGATTAAGCAAAATAGGGAAGGATATTGTTTCAATCGTATAAAGATGCATAACCAATACGATGTTAGTTATGATGGCCGATTTAGCATCAAATTTATGCATGGTGAGGGTGAAGATCAGGACATAAAGCGCAAATACCGGCAAGGAAAAGCCAAGCAGAACAAAGAGTGCAGAGGCAAGTCCCAGTGAAAACACAGCAGCCAAAAGCAAAGTACCTGAAAACTTAAGAGATTGTTTTTTGGAAGATAACATGGCAACAATAAAAACAGTTACTGCCGTCGCCTGAAATTCCAAGTTTAAAAGTCCGGCCAACAAAATTGCAGCCACAACGCCAATGGTGATCTTAAGCCCCTTGATAATATTTTCTTTGATCATACCTGAACCTCGCTTCGGCTCACATCTTCCATAGTGTGACTTGCTTCAGTTTAAATCATACAAGATAAAAATATCATACGATGTTGCTTATGGCCGTAAGGACGGATAAAACTGATTGCAATGTAGAATTTAGACCCAGAGATACATGATACAGAAGGACTCACTCTTCCGTCACAGAAGTCTGTTTTACTTTAATGCCTTCACCATCACCAGACAGGGATTCCATGGATCCCAGAGAGTAGGAAATACTTCCAACTTGGAAAAGCCCATTTTTTTATAAAAAGAAATTGTCTGATCGTACTCTTCATAGTGACCTTCATCGACAGTCTTGACCTGAATATACTTGTATTTGTTTCTAGCGAAAGCTTCCGCCTTCTTGTAGAGAAGAGTTCCCAGGCCTGTGCGGTGCAAGCCTTTCTTTACTCCCATGCAATGAACTTCAGCCGTATCGGGACTGGTATACGTCAGAGTAATAAAGCCTAAAACTTCACCGCCCCTGTCGACATACCATAAGGGCAGCTTGCGAGCTTCATCAATGTAAGCCTGAGTGCTTTCCGGCAAGCCGAACCACTCAGGCAAATCAGCCAGCACCTTAGCAACAATCTCAGACTTTTTGAATTCATCATGTTCTTGAAAAATTAGAATGTTTTCCATTTTTGAAGTATACCATGTGGCGCATTATTGTTGTGCAAGAGCCGGTTGGGGTGACTGTGTATGAAATCATGCCTAACCTGATACTGATTGAGCAGGTTATTGGCAAGTTCGTAAAATCCATATTTTCCACTTTACAATCAAAAACCCCCCGGAGAGGTTAATCTCCGAGGGGCCTGGTGTTAACTTAATAACTTAGGTGCCTGGCACCGATTGGTTATTTCATTTGAGTGCGGGATCCCCCAGGGTGAACTGCTGCGTCAACTCTCCACCATGGAAGCAGAAGGCAAAATAAAAAGCCTGCCGGGAGCAAAGTACGCGGCAGTGACTTGATCGAGTCAGCATGGCACTGAATTAATCAGTCTTGGGCCCCTTAACTTAGGTGCCAGGCACCTAAGTTGTTCAGTCACCATTGTACCCACCGGCCTTAATCCATGGTATTCTGATTGAAAAAAGATGTGCCGAAATATAGGATGGATGAAGTGCAGATCACTCGCTATCGGGCAACTTCATCTTAAATAATCCTTTTACCTAACTCTTTTTACTCAAAGGAGTCCATGAATCAGGAGGAAAGCTATGCCGACTAACGATAAATCCAAGTCCCTCTTTTACCAATACAACCGGGAGGCGGATCTGGTTCGTTGTCCCTATGGCCGGTCATCGGTCCGCCGCCAACTGGACGCCTATGCCAAGGGGGCGGTCAACCTCTATGGGGCCATCCGGCGTCAGGACTTGGTTGACCTATTCAATCAACAAAATGAAGATCAGACCGATCCTGAGGAACTCTACGTCCTCCTCCTGCCCCTGGTCTATAAGAAGCAGGACTATGGTTTCTACAAGGATTACCTAGTGTATCCCGGCTTCCTTTCAGAGCCTGCCCTGGTTGACTCATTGATCCAAGTCAAGGAGACTAAACCCCTTTACCGGCCTAAAAAAGAGGAACTGCTGGCCTATGCCACTCAAGATCTGGCTGACAATGACGCCTGGCGAGAAGTTTTCCTCTATATGTTGGAGACTTTCGGCCTTTCAGAGAAATCGATAGCCGCTTTTTATGAACTGCGCGATCACCTCATGACCGACGGGGACATCAGCCAACTGGGGCCCATTATGGAGACTTATGGACTCGAACTGGAATTTGAGGATCTGCAAAACTTTCTCAATCTCCTCATGGAGGCTCATAACCATACACGGCTCTGGGAAAACAATGGCTATACCCCAGCCGAACTCCATGAGATGGAGCGGGCCGAGTTTAAGGAGAGGGATCTCTTTACCTTTGAAGCAGCCGAGCGTGTGGGACGCAATGAACCCTGCCCCTGCGGGAGTGGCAAGAAATACAAGCATTGTTGCGCCCGTCGGGAAGCCTCAAAGTCAGCTCAGCTGAAGCAGCAGGACCAGACAGAGTTTTACCGTATCTGGCTGGATCTCATCATCTATGTCAATGACCGGATGAAGGTCGCCCCCTACCTTATCAATGAAGCAGGCATCAACCAGGAAGAGATCCACAAAATTCGGGAAGTCCTTTGGGAAAAGCCCCAGCTGATCGACGATTACATCCGGGAGGAGGATCTGTCCCCTGAAGAGGTAGCCATCCTGATCTCATGGAAAACTCATCACATCAAGGGGATCTTCGTCATCATGGAGTACCGGCATGACTACGCCGTCTTTATGAATGATCAGGCAGATGGCCAAGTTATCCTCTATGGGGTCAAGGGTATCAGTGAACCGGTTTCAAGCACCCTGATGGCTCGCCTGCCCATGACCGTGGAAACCGTCCTCCTCCCCTTCAAGGATCAGATTATCTACGATAGCTTCCTCAGTCGATGGCCGGTCGGCTTCGGTGAGGGGATGCAGGCCCTCTTTCGGGACATGTACAAAAAAGGACTTGAGGATGGCATCCTGACCAACCTGGCAGACGGGATCCAATGAAGCCTGTCTCCATCAAGCTCATCGCGGAGGCCCTGGAATCTGCCATGGACGAGTGGCAACAGTTTTTGGACCTTGAGACCGGGCTCATCCATCAGCTCCCCGAAGACCCTTGGATACGAGAAGAGATAGGGGCAGAAGACCTGGCAAAAGGTCTGGAGGAGTCACCCGATCGCTTTCTGGCCCTGCCCGAGCGCTACGAGATTCGGGAATTCAACCTGATGGAAGCTTTTTGTGCTTCCCTGAATCATGCGGGACAACGGGATAGCCTTCTTCAAAGCCTCAGAGGGAGCCGACCCTTTCGCCGCTTCAAGGATCGGCTCAATTGCCTGGGTCTGGACCAGGACTATTATGACTTTCGCTTGCAAGAGCTCCGACAATTGGCCATCCGCTGGTGCCAGGCTAATGGCCTCCCCTACCGGGACTGACTTGGCAGCGCCCTTAACCTGATTATTCCGCTGCAGCAGGATTACGGTTCCAGAGCCTGGGAGCCGGCTAATAACTTAGGTGCCTGGCACC
>LFSM01000084.1 GCA_001512745.1 Clostridiales bacterium DTU032 | reverse complement strand
GCCGGCTGAGTTGACGGCGGGTCTGTCGGTGCAGGTTATTTACCGTTGCTACAGGCAACAGCGAAAGTCAGAACCATGACCAAAGACATTAATAATGCCAGTACTTTTTTCATATATTGTCCTCCTTGTTCTGTGTCCTAAAGTATAAGGGTCCTCAAATTTTTCCTTAACAAATTGCCCTTAAGTTCAATCCATTTAAGACAAGTTAGATTATATATGATCAGCGCCAAGGCAACAAGTTGACGAATATTCATAAATATACATCTGGGTTTTTGATAATTTTACACAAAGATAAGCCGTTCGCTTGATTTACCTAGCTATTGGTCACAATTAATCAGTCTGGACAAAGATTCTGACCGGTCAGTCAGTGATATTTATGCGAAAAAAAAGAGAATATCTGCATATATTCTCTTTTTTTTCGCTAAATTTAATGTTTTGAATTGATGGTAGCTGTATCATCGGGCACAGTATTTCTTTTTGCGGTCAGGTCAATCATTCGAAGTCGGCTGCCCGCGCTTTTCTCTCGGAATCATTGCGGTATTTTATCA
Organism: Clostridiales bacterium DTU032; assembly: GCA_001512745.1. Taxonomy (GTDB): domain Bacteria; phylum Bacillota; class Clostridia; order Saccharofermentanales; family DTU023; genus DTU032. The sequence goes on along the minus strand of LFSM01000084.1, from coordinate 6,636 downwards.
TCGATTCTGCGAAGATTTCTGCTGTCGTAGGCGGGGTAAAGGTTATGGCGTTGGCGCCGGCCTGAATGGTCAGCAGGATACTTTCATCGGTCGGCCCTCCGGTGGCGATAATGGGGTAGTCGGGGCCGACGATTTCTCTGACTCTTTTTACCAGAGCTGGTGTTTCTCTGGCACCGGAAATGTTTAGGATTGATGCGCCGGCTTCAGCTTTACCTGCTATGTCGTCATAGAAGGAGGCCACTGTGGCCACAACGGGAATATCAACTGTCTGGCTCATGCTTTTGATTACAGAGTTGGGGGTCGGGCTGTTGACTACTACAGCGGCAGCTCCCATTAATTCAGCCTGAAAGGCTATGCCGATTGAGCGTTTGCCGGTCGTTGTGCCACCGCCGACACCAGCAAAAACCGGTACGTTGGCTACGGAAATAGCGGCCTGGGTGATAACAAGCTCCGGGGTAAAGGGATACACAACCATCAGCGCATTTCCGTTATGGTTGCGCATAATAGAAATATCCGTGGTAAAAATGAGAGACTTGATCCTGCGTCTCATTAGCAAGATACCCGACGCTTTATAGATCACGTCGGGTACGGTTATTATCTTTTTGCGCAGGGAAGTTTCAACCTTAGGCATGAACTTTGTTTCTTTATGCGTCAGTTCTTCCTGGTAATGCGTGTCCTCACAGTTGCCAGACTGAATCAGTTCATTGTGTAGATCCTGGTCCATAATTACCTCTATTCAGCAAGTCTTTTCTTCAAGGCTTCCAGTTGGTCAAAAAGTTCCTGCGGCATTCTCTCGCCATAGCTCTTAAAGTTTTCTTCTATCAGTTGGCTTTCCTGCAGCCAGGCGTCCTTGTCGACGCGCAGGACTTCCTGCATATCGGCCGGATCGATGTCCAGACCGCTGAGGTCAATATCTTCAACCCGCGGCAGGTAGCCGATGGCAGTCTTTTCTGCACCGGCTGTGCCTGCGCAGCGTCCCACGACCCAGGCCAGGACACGGCTGTTTTCGCCAAAACCGGGCCAGAGGAAGTGTCCGTCACTGTCGCGGCGGAACCAGTTGACTGAAAAGATTTTCGGCAGTTTTGACTGGTCGGCGGACTTGCCAAGGGAGAGCCAGTGCTGCAGGTAATCGCCGACGTGATAGCCGATAAAGGGCAGCATGGCGAAGGGGTCGCGTCTCACCTGCCCGATTTTGTCCGAGATGATGGCGGCTGTGATTTCCGAGCCCATGGTGGCGCCGAGGAAAACTCCGTGCTGCCAGTCAAAGCTTTCGTTGACCAGAGGTACTGTGCCCGCTCTGCGTCCGCCGACCAGAATAGCGTCGATGGGGACACCCATAGGGTCTTCCCAGTCGTCTGCGATGGTAGGTGCCTGGGCGGCAGGGGTGGTAAAGCGCGCATTGGGATGTGCTGCTTTGGCCTCGGAATCCTTGATCCAGTCATTGCCCTGCCAGTCGATCAGGTGGTCGGGTGCTTGCCCCATGCCTTCCCAGTAGACATCACCGTCGTCAGTCAAAGCGACGTTGGTGAAAATTGTGTTTTTCTCTACTGTGGCCATGGCTGTCGGGTTGGAGTCCCAGCTGGTTCCGGGTGCAACGCCGAAGAAACCGGCTTCGGGATTGATGGCGTAGAGTCTGCCGTCCTCGCCGAAGCGCATCCAGGCGATGTCATCACCGACTGTTTCCACTTTCCAGTCCGGGAGAGTCGGCAGCAGCATGGCCAGATTTGTCTTGCCGCAGGCTGAGGGGAAAGCTCCGCAGATGTGGTAAACCTTGCCCTCCGGTGAGGTCAGCTTGAGGATGAGCATGTGCTCAGCCATCCAGCCTTCATCACGCGCCAGAACTGAAGCAATCCGCAGGGCCAGGCATTTTTTCCCTAAGAGGGCGTTGCCGCCGTAACCGGAACCGTAAGACCAGATTTCACGTGTTTCCGGGAAATGACTGATGTATTTTTGATCCATGGGGGCGCAGGGCCAGGCTGCATCTTCTTGGCCTTCCTCCAGTGGGGCGCCTACAGAGTGCAGGCAGGGGACGAATTCGGCATCGCCGTCAAGACGGTCCAGGACGTCCTGGCCCATGCGGGTCATAATGCGCATATTTGTAACAACATAGGGGCTGTCCGTGATCTCCACGGCCAGCTTGGAAAAAGGAGAATCCAGCGGTCCCATGCAGAAGGGGATGACGTACATGACGCGCCCTTTCATGGCTCCGCGGTAGAGGTCGAGCATTTGCGGTTTCAGTTTGCGGGGATCGATCCAGTTGTTGGTCGGACCGGCATCTTCTTCTTTTTCTGAAGAAATAAAAGTGCGGTCCTCCACCCGTGCTACATCGCTGGGGTCGCTGAGGAACAAATACGAGCCGGGACGCTTGTCGGGGTTGAGTTTCACGGCTGCGCCGCGCGCTACCTCCATCTCGAGCAGTCTCAGGTTTTCTTCTTCACTGCCGTTGCAAATATAAACCGAGTCCGGTGTAAGCAATTCTTCCATTTCCTCAATAAAACTGTAGAAACGATCGTTTTTCATGTTTTCCCTTTCCAGTGAGGAGCCTCTTTTTTTAAAAAACGAGGCTGCTGTCTTTTAATCATTTTATTCTATCATCATTTTAGATTAAGCAGTGTGGCTATAATGTTACCTAAAAAGCACTTAATAAGTCGGCTGGTCTTGGAGGTCAAAAATTAGTTATAATGCAACTATGAAAAATAAAGATAATGATAAGAAAAGTTTTGTTTCCTATTTGCCGCGCTTCATCAGCTATTACAAACCATATAAAGGTCTTTTCGCAGCAGACATGTTCTTTGCGATAGTGATAGGCGCTACGGGTCTTGCCTTCCCCTGGATCATGCGGACCCTGATCAATGAGGTCTTTACCCTGAGTGATAAGGGGCGGATCGTTGAAATTCTGATTCCCGCAGGTATTTTCATGCTGGTCCTTTATGTGATCGAGGCTCTGGCTATGAAATTCGTTACTTCCTGGGGACACATCCTGGGGGCGCGCATCGAGCGGGATATGCGGCATGATCTGTTCACGCATATGGAAAAGCTGTCCTTCTCCTTCTTTGATGACACCAGCACGGGACAAATGGTTTCGCGCATCATCACCGACCTGCAGGATATTACGGAGCTGGCTCACCACGGACCGGAAAACCTTCTGATTTCTCTGATCAAGATTGTCGGGGCCTTCGTGATCCTGATGAATACTCACGTGGGACTGACCATGGTCCTCCTGCTATTCACCGTTTTTATGGGCCTCTTCACTTTTTTCTACAGAAAAAAAATGTTCCGTTCTTTCATGGATAACCGCGTCAAGATTGCCAATGTCAATGCCATTGTTAATGACAGTCTGTCCGGTATCCGGACTGTGCAGTCTTATTCGCAGGAAGAAGTTGAGCTGGAGAAATTCCACGTGGGCAACCAGGAGTTTTACCAGTCGAAGAAGAATATGTATACGGTCATGGGCACCTACCATTCGACTAACGGCTTCCTGCAGGGCCTGCTCTATGTGGTCACGATCGTGGCCGGTGGTTTCTTTGTTGTCCGGGGTTCGATCAAGCCGGGTGACCTCTATCTCTTCGTGCTTTACATCAACATGTTCCTGCAGCCGGTGCGCACGCTGATTCAGTTTAACGAACAGCTGCAGCAGGGTATGACCGGTTTCTTCCGCATGTGCCAGATTCTGGACACAGATCCCGAGATCCGGGATCTTCCCGCTGCGATTGATGCCGGCCTGCTCAGGGGCGATATTAAGTTTGAAAATGTGACTTTTAAGTATAAGGATGCTGATGAGCCCGTACTGGAAAATTTCTCTCTGGACATAAAAGCCAAACACGCTGTTGCTCTGGTTGGCCCCTCCGGTGTCGGCAAGTCGACCATCTGCTCGCTGATCCCGCGTTTCTATGATGTGGACAAGGGGGCGATTACGATTGACGGCATTGACATCCGCAACATGACTCTGCGCTCGCTGCGCGACAATATTGCCATGGTGCAGCAGGATGTCTATCTGTTCAACAGCTCGGTGCGTGACAATATCGCCTACGGCCAGTATGACGCTACTGATGAACAGATCATCGCTGCTGCTAAGCAGGCTAACATTCACGATTTCATTATGACTTTGTCCAAGGGTTACGACACCATGGTCGGTGAGCGCGGCGTGCGCTTTTCCGGCGGTGAAAAACAGCGTATCTCGATTGCCAGGGCCTTCCTGCGCAATCCACCGATCCTGATTTTGGATGAGGCGACTTCCTCACTTGATAATGTGAGCGAACGCGCGGTGCAGGAGTCGCTGGACCGCCTGTCCCAGGACCGTACCACCATTGTGATAGCTCACCGCCTCTCCACCGTGCGCAATGCCGACGAGATACTGGTCCTGGCCGAGACGGGCATTACCGAGCGCGGTACACATGAAGAATTAATGGCCCGCAAGGGAGAATATGCCGGTTACTACCAGATTCAGTTCGACGGTCTGAGCACAAAAGAAAGCGCATAGATTGTTGCTTGCATAGAAAGGTGCCAGGCACAAATCTATGCAGTGTGTCGGAAAGTGCCTTGCATAGAATGGTGACAGGCACCTTTCTATGCATACGATGGTAGGGTAAATAACTTAACAACTTAGGTGCCTGGCACCGTCAAAAGGAGTTTCGCATGCAGGTTGACAAGATTCTGATTATTGATCTTGGTGGTACGAATAATGCTGAAATAGCGCGTGAGCTGAGGCATTATCTGGTTTACAGCGAGGTTCACCCTCATGATATGACGGCGGCAGACCTGGCGGAAATTGAGGGTGTGCGTGGGGTAATCATTAACAGCGGCCCTAATCGTGAGGTTGATGGTATCCTGATTGAGCCATCGGCTGACATCATGGCGCTCAATGTGCCCTTTTTGCACACGGCTTATGATGGCTACCCTAAGCTACCCGGCAATCCGCAAGAGCGGGAAAAACTGCTGAAGGAATTCATCTTCGACACCTGTAAGGCAAGGCCGAACTGGACGATTGAAAACTTTCTTGAGTGGAAGATTGCTGAAATCCGGGAGGAAGTCGGCGACAAAAAAGTCCTGCTCGCTCTCTCCGGCGGCGTGGATTCTACTGTGCTGGCAGCTCTGCTGGGAAAGGCAATCGGCGACCGCCTAACCATGATTCACGTCAACACCGGCCTCATGCGCAAAAACGAGTCGGAACATATCCGCGAGGTTTTTGACGCCCAATTCCCCGGCCAGTTGATTTACGTCGATGCCTCGGATCGCTTTTTGACCAAGCTGGAAGGGGTTGCTGAGCCTGAAGCAAAACGCAAGATTATCGGCAATGAGTTTATCGCTGTTTTTGAAGAGATTTCCAGCAGCCTGGATGACGTCGAGTTTCTGGCTCAGGGCACTATTTATCCGGACATTATCGAGTCCGGCACCAAGACGGCAAAAAAGGTGAAGAGCCACCATAATGTGGGGGCTCTGCCTGAAGAGATGCGTTTCAAGCTGATTGAGCCTCTGAAGACGCTTTTTAAGGATGAGGTGCGCAGCTGCGGCCACGTTCTGGGTGTGCCCCCGGACCTGATCAATCGCCAGCCTTTCCCGGGACCCGGACTTGCTGTCCGCTGTATCGGTGCTATCACCCGTGAGCGTCTGGAGGCGGTGCGCGAGTCAGACGCTATCCTCCGCGAGGAATTCAGCAAGGCCGGTCTGGACAAAAAGGTCTGGCAGTATTTTACGGTGGTGCCTGATGTCAGGTCGACCGGTATGCGCAACAAAGAACGCAGTTACGAATGGCCCTGCATTATCCGGGCAGTCAACAGTGTTGACGCCATGACAGCTACGGTCGAGCCTCTCCCCTACGAGCTGCTGGCCCGCCTGACCGAGCGGATCACGAGCGAAGTCAAGGGTATCAACCGCCTTCTCTACGATGTGACTCCGAAGCCGCCGGGAACGATCGAGTGGGAGTAATTCCAGGAAAGCCGCAAACCCTTGTAGATAGCGGCTTTTCGGTGTTTCGAATAGCCTCGTGGCAACGTTTTGGCAACATCTGAGTAGATTTTTCTATATGCGAACAACAGATATCTAAAAAAGATAGACCGTAGCTTAATCGTTATGGTCTATTTTGCGTTCGTTCAAGCCTCTTCTGCTACTTCTGCCAGGCTATGACGCAGGATAATGCTCTCGCTCTTGCTGAAGACAATCAAATACAAAACTTGATTTACACTATTCGTGGGAAGCAAGTGCTGATCGATAGTGATTTGGCTGTTTTGTATCAGGTCAGCACTAAAAGACTCAACGAACAAGTTGCTAGAAATATAAGTTGAACTCAAACAATTAGAAAGTCAAGTCCAGAATGTTGGTGTAAATTCCTTCACCACAATGTGTACTGTTATGCTGCTTGTTTTTCTAATAGCTCTGCAGAGCTATTAGAAAAATTGTCGCAGGCCTCATAGTAGGCTTTCGTGTCTATATATTTTCTTCCACTGATCCAATTCTCGTGCATCTCTATCAAAAGACTTCCGAGGAGACGCTCAATACTTGCCTCGTTTGGAAATATGCGGATTACTCGTTCTCTGCGCCTTAACTCCTGGTTAACTCTCTCAAGGCTATTGGAAGTCCTAAGGCGTCTCCTGCAGACCTCTGGAAGCTGGAATACTGCTGTTATATCGTCAAAACCAT
>LFSM01000123.1 GCA_001512745.1 Clostridiales bacterium DTU032 | reverse complement strand
ATAGTAACGCTGAGTGCATTTTTCTTTGCTTCTTTATCAACGGTGGTCATTTTGCTCTTGTCGCAGCTGAAAAAGAGCCTTGGACCCAGCGGCCTTGTGCTTGCCGGCGTAGCGCTGAGTTCTCTTTTTACTGGTGGAAGCACCTTGCTTCAGTACTTTGCGGACGAAACGAAGCTTACCGCCGTTGTGTTCTGGACCTTTGGTAACCTCGGCAGCACCAGCTGGACCGAGATACTGGTGCTTGCGGTAATACTTCTGCTTTCAATGACTTATTTTATGTTAAATCGCTGGAATTATAATGCCATGCGCAGCGGAGCGGATACCGCGAAAAGTCTTGGTGTCAACGCCAGAGCCGTAATGCTTGTGAGTATGGCGGTATGCTCTTTTGCCGCTGCGGTGGCTGTGTCCTTTGTTGGAATAATCAGCTTTATAGGGCTGGTCGCGCCGCACATGATGAGAAAATTCGTTGGGGACGATTACAGATTCCTTATCCCGTGTTCGGCAGTAGCCGACGCATTGGTGTTGCTTGCAGCAGACACATTCGGGCGACTCATCATTTCGCCTGTTATACTTCCCGTTGGTGCGATAACCTCCTTCCTCGGTGCGCCTATGTTTTTGATACTATTGATCAGGGGGGGAGACAGAGATTGATTGAAATTAAGGATATATGCTTCTCATATGACAATGCCGGGACTGTCGTCCTGAACAAGGTGGGCTTTGATCTTGAGGCTGGTGAGTGTCTCGCCATACTCGGTAACAACGGAGTCGGGAAAAGCACCTTGCTCAAATGCATTGATCGAATACATCGGATTCATTCAGGCAGTGTCATCGTAAATGGGAAAGACATGCATGCTTTATCTCGGCGGGAGATGGCACAGCATATCGCCTATGTCCCTCAGAATACGACAAGCTCTCATATCATGGTCTTTGACGCAGTCTTGCTTGGCAGGAAGCCCTACATCAAATGGGATGTCGGAGAAGAGGACAAGCAAATAGTCTCCCGGATAATAGGGAAGTTTGGGCTGCAAGAATATAAGGCGCGCTATCTTGACGAACTATCAGGGGGAGAACTGCAAAAAGTCGTGCTTGCCCGTGCGATGGCGCAACAACCTCTATTTTTACTGCTTGATGAGCCGACAAGTAATCTCGATCCTAAAAGCCAGCATGAGCTCCTCAAGAATATAAGACAACTTGCAAAAGAGCATGGTATGGGGGTTGCCATTGTCATACATGATCTCAATCTTGCGGTGCGTTACTGTGACAAATTTCTTTTTCTCAAAGACGGGCAGACATATTCTTTTGGTGGTATTGACACGGTAACGTCAGAGACAATCAAGGCCGTATATGATATGGAGTCCGAAATAATAGAATATCGGGATATTAAAATGATAATACCTTGCTAATCAGGAGGAAAACTTCATGGATGAAAATAAGGAACTTTGGAAAAAATGTGCAGAATTTCATGGTCATGTCTGCCCTGGATTGACCATTGGCTATAAAGCTGCCCTCTATGCTATTGAGTTGTTGGAACTCACTTTCTCCGAAGATGAGAGAGTAGTATGTGTCAGCGAAAACGATGCTTGTGGAGTGGATGCCATTCAGGTCATATTAGGTTGTTCTGTGGGCAAGGGTAATCTGCTGTTCCATATGCGAGGCAAGCAGGCGTTCTCTTTCTACAATCGCAGCACAGGTAAATCCGTTCGTTTGCTTCTAAAGCCAAAACCGGCAGATATGACCAGAGAAGAATCTTTTGAATACTATCAGGGCTGTGCTCCTAAGGATATGTTCCATGTAAAGGAGACGACGATTGCCTTGCCGGACCAGTCTCTAGTGTTTGATTCTTACCTTTGTGAGTGTTGTGGTGAGAGCACCGGTGAGAACTGGATCAGAATCTCCCAAGGAAAAAAACTTTGTCTGGATTGCTATCAGTCCTACGACCGATTTAATGTTTGATTTTTTAAGGGGGCAGGCATTCGTCTGCCCCAACTCTTATAATAAAATCACAAATCTTATGTAGAATAAACTATGATTAGAGTGTTAGTATTTCTTGTGAAAAAGCAATAGCAAAATCTTCAGACCGGAGGGCAGCATATGGAAAATATCAGCATAGAAACTCTTCAAAACATGCACCCCCATGATCTGGCAGAACTATTCTTAAAGTGGGATGCGGACGAACGGCATGTCTGGATGTCCCGCCTGTCAAGCCAGCAGCTGGCTGAAATGTTTACCTATCTGGAAGCGGAGATAGCTCTTGAATTTATGGAGGAGCTGGACCATGCCCGTCAGGCAGAGTTGATTGATCTTATGGAACCTGACGATGCCCGCGATCTCTTGTCCGAAATGGATGATCCGGATAAAGAAGATATTCTGGACAAACTGGAATCCCAGGATACAATAAGCCAGCTTCTCAGCTATGACGAAGATGAGTCAGGCGCTCATATGACTACAGATTTTGTCAGCTTAAAGCCTGATATGGATGTGAAGGCGGCTACCAAAATTGTTATTGCCAGGGCCAATGAAGTGGAAACAATCAGCCGTTTGTTTGTTGTCGATGATGGAGGGCGGTTTTTAGGCACTGTCGCCCTGAAAAAATTAATCAAAACAAAGTCACCGAAATCGATACAAGCCATCATGGAAGACTATCCCTACGTTCTGGATACCGATCCGATGGAGAAAACTATCCATAAAATGAGAGATTACTCAGCTTTTGAGATGCCTGTCTGTAGTCAAGCGGATGTTTTACTTGGCATGATCATGATGGATGACGCCCTGGATGCCTACCATGAAGAAGCAACTGAAGACTACGAGAAATTATCAGCCTTGCCGGAAGTTCAGGAAGAAGAACATTTTACCAGGTCAGCTCTTAAACGATTCCCCTGGCTATTGATTCTTCTGCTTTTATCGATTCCTATTGCCTACATTACCACTTTCTTTGAGGAAGTCTTAGTCGCCGTTGCGGTTCTGGCCTTCTTTCAACCCCTGATTCTGGATGCTGCCGGTGATGTTGCCACCCAGACTCTGGCTGTTACTTTGAGAATCTTAACCAAAAATCCGCAAAAAGCCCTTAAAAATGGTGTGAAGGAAGTATTAACCGGTGTTATAACCGGTCTCATCATGGGGGCCTCAGCCTTTGTGATCGCTTATTTTATTGCCCGGCAGATGAATGCAGCCCAGCCTCTGACCCTTGCTTTGGTGGTTGCTTTGTCGCTCTGGGTCACGGTTATTATCTCTCCGGTCTTAGGGGTTCTGATTCCTGTCGGCATCAAAAAGCTGGGTTTTGACCCGGCTGTTGCGTCAGGTCCTTTTATTACCACTTTGGCCGACTTAAGCAGTTTGCTGGTGTTTTTTGGACTGGCAACCACAATGTTAGGAGGGATATAATATGGATTATAAAGATTTAGATCTCCTGACAAAAGGCCATCCTCTTGATATCGCCCGCATGATAGAAAATGCGGACCCTGACCGGCAGTTTGACCTGCTGAATCAGCTCCCGCTTGAGCGGATGAATGCTGTCTTTATTGAGTTAAGTGATGAACTAGCTTTAAGTTACATCGATTCACTCCCGGTGGAAAAGAAAAAAGCTCTGTTAAATACCCTGGAGATGGATGAAGTCCGCAATTTACTGGAAGATGTCGAAAGTGCGGAAGCCGGGGAAATGCTCTCCTTGTTAGCCGGGTCAAAACAGCAAAAAATGATTCGCATGCTCGAGTACGATGAGGATTGTGCGGCCTCGCTGATGACTACTGATTTCATGGTCATTCAGGAGGGGACAAGCATAGCGGATGCTACTGGCAATCTGATAAAAACGGTTAAAGACAGTGATTTCATTGATGAACTCTTTGTTGTTGACAGTGAGCAAAAATACCTGGGGTCCATTGAATTAAAGAATTTGCTGGCAGCCCGGAAAGGTGATAAGCTCGATCAGATTACCGAACTTAACCAAACTGTTATTTATGAACATGACACGGTTCATACCGCCATCCAGAAACTGAGAGACTATGACGATACTGTAATGCCGGTCCTCAATGAAGAGGAGCATCTGATCGGTATTATTACGGCTGACGATATCCTGGATATCATGATTGATGAATATGAAGAAAACGTTGAGCGTCTGGTAGCTATCGGCGACTATGAGGAAGATTCTTCAGCTTTAGTCAGAAGCAAGCAGAGACTGCCCTGGCTCTTAGCCTCAATCATTCTGAACCTGGTCATAGCTGCATTTTTGTCCCTTTTTCAAAACACAATTGAGCAAATTACTGCCCTTGTTTTATTCCAGCCCATGATTCTGGGAATGGCCGGTAATATAGGAACCCAAGCGATAGCAGTGACAATACTGGGCTTGCATCATGATAAGCTAGGAGGGCTTGATGAGACCAAAAATCATATTCGTAATGAAGTGATGATCGGTTTGCTTAACAGTCTGATCGTTGGCTTCTTCGGTTTCATTATTTCCTTTGTCTTCCTGTCCTTTGTGAATATGGGCAGTCAGAGCCCGTTTTATTTAGCCATTGTCGTTGGCAGTTCCTTAGCCGGAGGAATGTTTATCTCTGCTATTTGTGGTGTTTTTATCCCGATTGCTCTTGACAGAATGAAAGTTGATCCGGCAGTTGCCTCGGGGCCGATTATCAGTACAATCAATGACCTGTTCGCCTTAGTCGTTTATTTTGCCATAGCTACTGCTATGTTGTTATAAGAGATATTTTGTTTTGCCGGTGTCAGCCAGCGAGTTTTAAGGAGCCCTTATGACCAAGAAGAAAATCCAAGTTGAAATATGTTGTGCTTCTGCTGATGATGTAATTCAGGCAGCCCTTGCCGGAGCCGGGCGGGTAGAGTTTAACTCTGCTATGTTGCTGGGTGGCCTGACTCCAAGTATCGGGATGCTGATAGCTGCACAAGAAGGACTTCGTCAGTGCCGGGTTTCTGATGAGAATTTCAGTTCACCGGAAATTTTCACCATGATCAGACCCCGTGAGGGAGGTTTTTGCTACAGCGATCTCGAATTTAAGTCCATGCTGAAGGATATCGAAAAACTGACAGAGCAGGGCATTGATGGTATTGTTTTCGGCATTCTCCATGCTGATGCTTCCGTAGATGAAAAGCGCTGTCAGGAAATCTTGAACCTGATTGACCCGCTTCCGGCTGTCTTTCATCGGGCCATTGATGTAGTGCCGGACTGGCGCAGGTCCCTGGATATTTTAATTAATCTGGGTTTCAAACGTGTTCTGACCAGCGGCCAAGAAAAGTCTGCCGCCCAGGGCAGGGAGACAATTCGCCGGATGGTTGAGTATGCAGCCGGCCAGATAGAAATCCTGCCGGCTGCGGGCATCCGCACCGCAAACGTCAGTGACCTGCTGGAGTATACAGGCTGTGATCAAATCCATCTGTCCATGATGAGATCATGTGTTGACGACAGTACGTCCGCGAATCCAAAAATTCGTTTCGGTGGTCAGCCTCCTGCATCTGAAAGCATCTATTCTCTGGCTGACCGCGAAAAAATTGCAGCCATTGTGCAGCAGGTCAATTCATAACATAGCAGAAATTCTGACTTAAATTTTTGAAAAAAAGAAGAAGTCTAACCCTTCAGGGCGACCTCTTCTTGCAGCAAAATGTTTTGTCAGCAGCTGTTAGGGGCGGATGTAATAGTAACCTTCAGCCTGCTTTCTGATAATTTCTACGACGCCGGAAGGGACAATCCTGACTTGTTCCGGCAGTTTGCTCCGGTCAACCTCCAGGGCGTTGAGAGCGTTGCCGCAGGCTGTAAAATCTACTTTGCCGACCAGGTCCTCCGGTAGTTTATCATCACCGGCATAATACAAAACAGCCTGAGCATAAGCGACAACTTCTACGCTGGCTTCAGTTTCAACTTTAAGGAAATTCTTTACATTACTTAGCAGCAGAGGCCATTTGTCCAGTTCATCAATATGAAAAACAACACGCATATTAAGAGCTCCTTTCACTATAAATATCTTTTATTATAAACTACAGTTGGCAGATAAGTTGCTGTTCTTATCAATAAAAAGCAGATGATCATAGCGGTCAAGAAGAGGGAAGTGTCCCCAAGCGATGAAGGCAACTAGTGTTCATGAGATGACAGTTAGGTAGTATAATGCTCACAAGAAATGAAGGCTACTATAGTTATTAAGGAGTTTGTGATGATTGACTTCAAAGAAATGGTGACACTGGGCGGCTTGCCTCAGAGGATTCATGTCAGGACCAGTAATGAGAAGAACCCTGTGCTCTTATTCCTGCACGGCGGACCGGGTGTCTGCAACCGACACAACATCATGCAGCAGCATGCGGATCTGGCGGAGGATTTCACGATTGTGACCTGGGATCAGCGCGGAAGTGGCGGCAGCTACAAGGGCGCGGCTGAGGAGACACTCACGGTTGAGCAGCTGACCGATGATGCCAGCGAGCTGGTGCAATGGCTCTGTGCACGTTTCGATAAGGATAAGGTCTTTATCATCGGCGGCAGCTGGGGCAGTATGCTGGGCACCTGGCTTGCCTACCGCTATCCCCGGCAGATCGCTGCCTATGTGGGATTTGGTCAAGTTGTAAACGGTGCTAAAAATGAGGAGATCAGCTACCGTTTTGCGCTTGAAGCAGCAGAGGAAGCGGGCGACCAAGCCTCTGTGAGCAAACTCAAGTCAGTGGGTCCGCCTGTAGCAGGTGTCTACAAAGGCGGCTTTAAAGGTATGATGACCCAGCGCAATATCATGATGAAATATGGCGGCTATTCCCAAAGCAGCAAGAAGCGCAGCTATTTTCGTGCCATGGTCCTGCCCATCCTGCGTTCCGGCGAATACAGTCCGAGCGAACTCTACGGCCTGATCAAGGGATATCGCTATGTACTGGAAGCTATGTGGCCGGAAGTCGGCGCAGCTGATCTGGCCGCGACCTGTACAAAATTCGACATGCCCTATTTCATATTTGACGGCAGACTTGACCAGAACACCCCGGCAGAGCTGGTGGAGGACTATTTCGCACTAATTGAGGCTCCCACCAAGGAATTGATCTGGTTTGACCATTCCGGCCACAATCCCATGGGTGATGAGCCGGAGAAATTCAAGAAGCTGCTCAGAGAGAAACTATTGGCGCTAAGCGACAGAGAGGAAATATTATGACTACAATCCAACAGATAGAGACCACTCAGGTCACCACCCTGCCTCGCATCAAGATGAAGGAAAAGCTTGGCTTTGGCGCTTTCTCCACAGCCAGCAATGTCGTCTACCAATTCCGCAGTCTTTACTATCTCTTCTTCCTTACCAATGTGCTCATGCTCGATGTGAAGTGGGCGGGTTACATTGCCACAATCGGCATGTTTTGGGACGCGATTAACGATCCCATGGTCGGCTTCTGGGCTGCCAACCATCGTTTCAAAAACGGTGAGCACTTTCGGCCCATGGCCCTGTGGTTCGCCCTACCCTGGGCGGTCACTATAGTGCTGATGTTTACGAACTTTGGCGTGGGGAGCACGGCCACGATCGTGATTGCGATCGCAATCTACCTGCTCTTTGAGCTTTTCAACACCTTTGTCGGCATTCCCTACAACAGCATGGCCGGCCTGGCCACTGATCTCGATGAAGACCGTCGTTCCATCAATGTTTTTCGCAATCTGGGCGGCGGCGTTGGTTCAGCTATCGGCGCGGTGGCCTGCCTGCCGCTCTTGCGGCTCTTCGGCGGGCTCGATGCCAAAGGCAACCTTAACCCCGACGGCGGCTCGCGCGGCTTTTTCCTGGTGGCAGTGGTCATGGGTCTGGTGTGCATCATCGGCTGTCTGGCGCATTATTTTACTACCAGGGAGCGTGTAGAGCCCATCGCTGACGAAGAAGAGCACCTGAGCTTTCGCCGTATCCTCGGCATGCTGCTGCGCAGTCGCATCTGGGTGCTCAATACACTTTATATACTCTGTTACGGCGTCATCAACCTGATGTTGATGTCCAGCATTACCTATTATGCGACCTATATTTTGGGCAGCACCGCTGCCGCTACCATGATCCAGGCAGCCTATCTGGTCGCGTCTTTGCTTTCCTCCTTCCTTGTCTCGCCAATAGACAAGGCTATCGGCCGCAAGAAGACCATGATACTTGCAGCTTTCTTTTTTATCCTGGGTAAGATTTGGTTTGTAATCAATCCCTTCTCTATCGGCGCTATCTATGTCAACGCTGTTTCAGTCGGTATCGCAGTGACAATTACCTTTGTCATGTTTAACACTAACCGCAACAATATTGTTGATCTGATCGAATGGAAAGAAGGTCGCCGGCTGGACAGCATGGTTTCCACCGTGGACAATCTGGCCAGCAAAAGTGCCACGGCCATGGCTACTTTGGCCATGACACACGTGCTCAGCCTAAAGGGTTTTGACTCTACATTGAATGTACAGCCGGATGCCGTTGTCCGCTCCATTAACGCCTTCCTGGGCTGGGTACCGATGATCATCGGCGGCATAATGCTGCTTATTGTCAGCTTCATGAACATTGAAGAGGAAATGAATACTATGCATCAAGAGAAAAAGGCAGCCGGGCTGGGTAGTTAGACCGGCAAGTCAGATCTGGCGACGGCGCAAAAACTCCTCATACCGGGCATAGTCCTCTGTATCAATCGGGCAGAACCCCCGCCGCTGTGCACTGGCTGTACATCTGCGGGGGTATTTGTGAGATACTTGAGCTAGGATATGGATTAATTTGATATGGAGGCAGCAACATGACTTTTCAGCCAAAATTATCATCGGCATTTAATGATACGCATCTAAGGAGCCGGCATCTTTCACCTCAGTCGGGTATGTGTTCCTTCTGCACTGAGGAATGCGACGGAAGTTGTGAAATAGCCTTGGCGGCGGTTTTAGGCAAACAAACTGTCTACCCGACTAATACCGGAAATAATCAAGTGGCTTCGGAAAAGGATTATCCAATTGATTTTTCGCACTTTAATATTAACGGCCGTGTCTTTGGCACTCTGGGAGCTCAGCCGACCTATGAAGAAGCGAATATCTACAATGTAAATCTTGCAAGGGAGTATGGAAAATTCAATCGGGTGAAACTTGCCATGCCCTTCATTTTACCGGCCCTGATTAAGTTGAACTGGCAGGATTATTTCGCCGGAGCAGCTATGGCAGGTGTTAGCTGTGTCATTGGTGAAGAAGCCAGAGACAAGGATCCGGAACTAAAGATTGAAAATAAGAAAGTAACAGCATTCCCTGCCTTGGGAACTATGCTGGATGCCTTTCGGAAATATTACCGGGGCTATGGTCAGATCATCTTGCAAGTCAATGTCGAAGATGACCTTCTGGGAATACCGGAATATGCAATTCGCGAGCATGCTTTAGAAGCCCTGGAATTTAAATTCGGACAGGGGGCAAAGGGTACCCAGCCGGTACGAAAATTGAAAAACAGGGCCCAGGCCTTAGAAAAGCAAAGCCAGGGCATCTTAGTGTTTCCTGATCCTTCGGATCCGGAGATCATTGCCAAGGACGAGGCGGGAATTTGTCCAAACTTCTACGTTTATACCCGCCNNGTTTATACCCGCCTGCCTCTGTGGGACGAAGAATACTTAATTGGCAGGATAGAAAACTTAAGAGAAATGGGGATCAAGAATTTCTATTTCAAAATGGCCGGCTATGATCGGGCAGATCTGGAAAGAGTGATCAGACTCGGCAGTGAAGCCAAGATAGACATGATTACCTTTGATGGTGCCGGTGGCGGCAGCGGTTATAGTCCCTGCAAGATGATGAATGAGTGGAGCCTGCCCACGCTTTTGCTGGAAGAGGCTGTCTGTGACATTGCAGAGAAAATAAAAGCCGAAAACCGCTACCTGCCCGCACTCACAATCACCGGCGGTTTCAGTTCTGAAGACCAGGTGTTTAAGGCACTTGCCTATGGCAAGCAGAATATAAGCTGTGTCGGTATCTGCCGGGCTGCGATGACGGCAGCTATGACTGCTAAAAATATCGGCGAGAGAGTAAAAAATGCTGATATCCCTAAGAACATGAAGCAATTTGGCGATACAGTCGAAGAAGTCTTTTATGACTTAGCTGACTTAAGGTCTCTTTATGGCAAAGCAGCTGATGATTTTTCACTGGGGGCAGTTGGAGTGTACTCTTTTTTAAACAAAATAGATTTTGGCCTCAGGCATTTTGCAGCTCTGAATCGAAAATTTGATATTTCTTATCTGGATCGAAGCGACCTGATAGCCTTGACGAAGGCAGCAAAAGAACTCTTACTTGCGCAGCATTGAGTTCTTTTCGTCAACTTTTTATTCGTGATATTGCATAATCTTCCGCTATCAGCTTGACTCCGGAAAGGAGCTGGCGTAACTTGTGAAGAGAAAATAAGGCGCTGAGGTGTTCGCATGCATGCATATTCCAGAAAATTTATCTCACCGGAAGAACTGAACAAGGAGAGCTTATTGCGTATCCTGGAGGAAGAAGCAGAGATTCGCTTTGTTTCCGTAGCCGGCGTCGATCTGATGGGGCATGAAACTGATGCAAAAATACCGGTGGAAGTATTTCGCGAGAATATTGACGACTTCCTCTACGGTATTGCCGTCAATACAGACGGCTCCTCTGTTGTCCTGCCCGGTATTGCCAGCATTAATAATGCCAGGATAGATATGCGGGCAGATACCTCCGTGAAATGGTGGCTGGACCAAAATGTGGAGAATATTGATCAGGAAACAGGCTTGCCGGTCACTACACTCAAGATTCCCTGTTTTCTTATTCATCATGAAAAAGCGGTTGATTCCCGGTCTGTCCTCAAGCGTGCAGTCGAGTATTTTCAACAGGAAATTCTCAGTTTAATACTGGAATATCCGGAGGCAATTGCTCCTTTGCAGATCAGTCCTGCCGATGTGGCAGCAGTTGAGATTACAGCTGCGACAGAACTGGAATTCTGGGCGCGGGCTGAGGAAGACAATCTGGAACTGGAGGAGCTCTCAACTTCACAGGAACTTAAAGAACAATACTGGGCCAGAACCCAGGGCGACATCCGTACCGGGCTGGAAAGAAGCCTGATGGCAATGTCGGAATATGGTTTATCACCGGAAATGGGTCATAAGGAAGTAGGCGGAGTAAAATCCCGTGTTAACAAAAACGGTGGCAGCCGCAGCATTATGGAACAGCTGGAAGTAGACTGGCGTTTTGATAATGCCATGCAGGCTGCGGACAACGAACTGATCGTGAAGCTGATTATCAGAGAGATCTTCAGTCAGCTGGATATAGATGTGACCTTCCTGGCCAAACCTATGGAAGGACTGTCCGGTTCGGGCGAACACCATCATATGGGTGTTGTTCTGCAACTGACCAACGGAGAAAAGCTGAATCTCTTTGATGGTGGCAAGGAACATTTCCTGTCGCGCTGGGGTTACGCTGCCCTGATGGGCCTTTTGCACAATTATGAGATTACAGCTCCCTTTATTGTCCAGAGCAATGATGCCTTCCGCCGGCTGAAAAAAGGTTATGAGGCTCCAGTCTGTATTGTGGCATCTTTGGGCAGAACCCTTGAGGTTCCTTCCCGCAACCGTACTGTTTTAGTGGGGCTGATCCGTGATATCGACGATCCCTTTGCAACCCGCTTTGAACTGAGGTCACCCAATCCTCATACCAATACTTATCTGGCCATGGCCACCATGCTGCAGTCCATGTTGGATGGCATTAAATGGGCCATCACCAACGCTAAGGACGAAGACCAGCTTCTGGCTGAGCTTTGCAAAGAGCCGGGCGAGCAAGCGGACTATCTGGAAAAGGACCGCATGTATCGCAGCGAAGATGATGTTTTTACCGCTTTTAGCGATGAAGAGCGTGACGCTTTATTCGGACAGGCTCCCAGCAGCGTCTGGGAAAATGTGCAGAACTTTGACCGCTATCCTGAAAAGATGCCTGCCCTCACGGCCGGTGATGTTTTTACCCCTGAGCTGATCAGTTCCTTCCGTATGGCCGTCACGGAAAAATGGCGGGTGGAACTGGAACACCGCATCATTCCAAACTTTATCAAGGAAATTCGCAGTCTGAGCTGCCTGCATCAGAGTCCGGGAAATCCGGGAGATGATGAGCGCTGGGAAAAAGTGCAGAGTCTGCGTTATCAGCTGATGATTTCGCTTGATGGCAAGCCGGGCATCTTTGATCAGATTCATGCAGCCTTCGCAGCCGGAGATTATCAGACAGCCTCAAATAAGCAAAAGGCCATGTATGATGCGATGAAGGAAGTAAGACTCAAGTATCATGATTATCGGGTGCATATCCTGGACTAGTTCTATGCAAGGATGGCCTTAAACAGGTCCGGATTGCTTAGGCTGATTACGCTGTCGGCAAAATCAGCATGTTCACTGCATACGGTCAGACAATACCCTTGAAGCGGATATTGTCGGAAGCAGACCTTTGCCGGCTTTCCCGCATCTCTGATACGCAAGATGTCTCCGAAGCTGAGCTCCAGCTGTGTTGGAGGCATGGACAGACCTGTTCCCCGCAGCTTCATGTAACTTTCTTTGGCCGTCCAAAGGACATAAAATTCCTGCCTTTGTGTTTCCGGATCCAGTTGCAGTAAATGGGCCTGCTCAGAGCTTACACTGACCTGTCGGATTAAGGCGTCTTCCACGGGCAGAATCTGCTCGATATCTACACCGACTTCCTCCCGGGAAAAGGAGCATACTACTTTGCTGCCACTGTGGGAAATATTGTAGAAGAGCTTGTCTGATAAATAGGGCTTGCCCTTAGCTCCCAGCTGCACATCTTTGTGTTCGGGTATCCCCCGGCAGTTTAAACCGTAGGCCAGAAGGACACCTGCTCCCAAAGATAAGCGCCGGTCTTTTTCGAAAATATAGTTTTGTATTTTTTCCTGACGATAGACCGGCATCCTGGCAAGGAGCAGCCGGTAGAGATTTTCATCGGAGAAAATCTCAGTATCCAGAATATAGCTTTCAATTAAACTCATGCCGGTATTTTTTTCTCAGACTTTCCCACTGATGGTGAGAAGTTACTCATCGTACATAATCAGGCTCAGTCTGTTTTTGTTATCAGCCCTTTTGTAGTGCATTTCATCTACGAAATTTCGCACCACGTGGATGCCCAGACCACCGGGACTGCGGTCTTTTATATCAGCATTAATATCGGGTTCCTCAACGGCGAGCGGATCAAACAAGACTCCGTCATCCACAAAGTCAAGCATGAACTTGTCCGGATCAGATTTAATTTGCACCAGCAGTTCTCCGGGTGGCTTTTCATAGGCATACTGAGAGATATTGGCTGCGACTTCATCTGATACTAACAAGAGGTAAGTAACTTTTTTGGGGTGAAGGTCTGCCGCTTCCGCATGAGAAGAAATAAAATCTAAAATATCAGGAATGGCTTCTATTTTTGCCGGAAATACTTTTTCGGCCTTAAGCTCTTTCATTGTCATCCCGCCTTTCCCTCGATTTTTAATCTCCTTTTTCAGGGGTTAGTCGATTTGCATAATGTCAGAAAAACCTGTGATCTCGAAGATCTCTTTTACGACATCATTTGCTCCGATAATTCTCATCTCTGCTTCCAGGGCGTTGACTTGTTTTTGCGCTGCCAAAAGAACCCGAAGGCCGGCACTGCTGATATATTCCAAAGAAGCAAAGTCAAAAATAATATTGGATTTCTCTTGTTCAAAGAGATCGCTGACCTCCTGTTCCAGCTGGGAACTGGTGACAGTATCCAACCTGCCTTCAACTG
This sequence comes from Clostridiales bacterium DTU032, assembly GCA_001512745.1. Classification (GTDB taxonomy): domain Bacteria; phylum Bacillota; class Clostridia; order Saccharofermentanales; family DTU023; genus DTU032. The sequence continues at coordinate 6,199 of LFSM01000123.1, read as the reverse complement.
CGATGGTGATCGCATCTTCACCTATGATTCTTGTGATTTCCATGTCTTACCTCCTAAATATTCTAAGACTAACATCGTAATATCATCTGCCTGCTCGGCTCCGGCAGCGTATGAATCTACATCTTCTTTTACGGCAAGCATTAAGTCTCCGATCGGCATGTCCCGGGGCAGTCGGTTTATAGTTTTCAACAAGCGTTCTTCAGAGTACAATTCCTGGGCAGAATTTGTTGCTTCTGTGATACCGTCTGTGTAGAGAAAGAGACGGTCTCCGGGCTCAAAGAAAATATCCTGTTCGCAATAAGCGATGTCTTCCATTCCTCCCAACACCAGATAAGCTTTGGATTTCAGCCAGCTATAATCTCCGCCTTGCCTGCTGATCAGGGGTGGGTTATGTCCCGCATTACAAAAAGAGAAAACGCCTGTTTCCAGATCGATAATGCCCAGAAAGGCAGTAACGAACATATTAGCTCTGTTATTTTCACATAAAGATTGGTTGGCTTTGCGGAGGACCTCACTGACAGAAATTTTTGTCAGACCGTAGTGTTTGATCAATGACTTGGCTTCCATCATGAACATAGCAGCCGGAATACCTTTGCCCGATACATCAGCAATAGCTACACCCAGCAGATTTTTATCCACTACGAAAAAGTCGTAAAAATCTCCGCCGACTTCTTTGGCAGTAAACATACTGCCCTTGACATTGAATCTGTGATGCTCTCCGGTTTCCAGAATTCTCGTAGGCAGGGCTGCCAGCTGAATGGTCTTAGCATAGTAAAGTTCGGCATCAATTTTCGTTTCCACCTCTTTGATAGTTCCTTTTAAGGCGGCGACCATTGTGTTAATTCCATCGGATAAAGACTCAAACTCCGCGTTGGTTCTGACATCGACACTCTCGTCCAGGTTTCCTTCAGTTATGACTTGCAGGGAGTCATTTACCTGATAGATGCCGTTAATAACTTTTTTCTGAACCAGAAAGGCTATTAATATGAAGATGACAGTGAACATGGCTAAGTTGAATACAGTTAATAACTGGATGGTACTGTTACGGTTAAGGTACATCTCATCAGCAGGCAGCAGGCCGATAATGCGGTAGCCTTCGTAATCCTCATAGGCGAACAAGGATTTTTGGCCATTGACTGTTGCCAGCAGGCTTCTGGCTTCAGGGTCATCAAAGTCGCCTTGGGCAAAGCCATATTCCTCTAATGATTTGTCAAGATATTGAGTATCGCCGATGCTGACTATAGTGCCGTCTTCATCTGCAATCATTAAAATTCCGGATTTTCCAACACGAAAACCGGCTGCCAGATTCTTGATATCTGCAACTTCCATAGACAGAGCCAGTTTTTCAGGACGATAACCAACCTGGATAATTCCGGGCAAATCTATACGGGCAACTCCCGCATACTGAAAGATTTCCTTGTTAATGCCTTTGGGCATAGGGTCCTGGACCAGTTCAAAGTCTTTATCTGTTAGCGCGGGCATGAAAGCAGCGGATTGAGGGTCGGAAGCCATGTCATAGCCAAGAAAGGCAGCTTCGGTTCCTCCGATCAGGATTCCCTCAGCGTCAGAAATGTGCATCTCGTCAACTTCGAGCATGACTTTGATATCTTCCAGGATTTCATCGAAGAAAATTATATCAGGGTTGAGTTCGACCATTTTGGCTAAGGCTCTTACCTTGGCTAAGGCATTCAAATCAGACTCTGTCCGGATATCTTCCAGATTTTGGATGTTGATATCCAACTGTTGCTTGACATCTTCGATGCGCAATTGGATTAGCGAATGTCCGTTTTCTTCTGCCTGGACTGTCTGGACATAAAAAGAGATAGCAAAGGTTGCGAAAAAGCCGATTATCATGAAGACCATCAACCATAATAGAAATGTCCTGCGCATAAGTGACCCTTCCAGTGTGATTCTGCTCTATCTGCAGAATGAAGCTTAATTGCTTCTTGACAGTATTCTAAATGCGGAGAGGTAAGGAACAGGTCCAGCCTCTGCCGGATAGTAAATTTAGAGAATCAAATAAAAAGATCTCTGATAAAATTTTACATCAAATGAAGGATAATTACAGCAAGTTATAAGTTATCACTGGCATCCTCAGGCAAAAGATAAGGGTAGAACTCCTCGCTTTGGCCGGCAGATTCATCTTCTCTGATATTTACAGGGCTGAGTACCGTTTTATTTATTTCGAATTTGAAAATATCATTTCTTTGGTAATTCCCTGCGATATCGTGAATGGACTTTCCTGTGACAATTTCTGAAAGATTACATTCGGCGAGCGCGATCCCTTCATGATTGTCTTTAATAATGTTACTGATGATCACGCCTGATGGTGACACGATAAAGGAGCCTGCGTAAGTAAGTTCATCAAGCAAATTACGCAAATCTTCTCTGCCGTCTGATAAAATCTCATATCCCTCAGCATCCAAAGCCTGGGATGATACTACTGTAAATACCTTGCCCTCGTAAGACATGGAGCAGGCCCTGACCATCAGAGTATCAAAGTAGGTCTGCTCCTTCGAGGGATGACGTGAAGTGGGAAAGCAGGCAGGATATGTAGAAATGTGAATCTGTTCACCCTGAGATATCAGGGCATATTTGGCAAGCGAATTGGTGTTCTCGCCGCAGATGAGGGCACCGATACGACCGATCTCTGTGTCGTGGACATTGAGCGTTGAGCCATCGCCAAAAGACCAGATCAGTTTTTCTGACCATGTGGGCAGTAGTTTCCGGTGACGTGCGATCAAATTGCCATCCCGGTCAAAGATTAGATTGGTATTCCAGAGCAGGCCCAGACTCCGTTTTGTCGCTTTTTCAGTAACCCCTACTGAAAGAAAAACTTGATTATCTCTGGCGATTCCCTGTAATTGCTGAAAGGCAGGGCCCGGGATCTCGATAGAGTTTTGTGCAAATTTTTTAAAAAGCTCGTGCTGGTCCAGCGGCGCCAGCATGTGAACCCAGCTGGGAAATCCGGGGATGAAAGATTCGGAAAATACTACAAGGCTTGCTCCTGATTCTTTGGCCTTGGCAGTGTAATGCCGCAGTTTGGAGAGAGACTTTTTTACATCAAAATAGGCTGGTGCGGCTTGGACTGCTGCCACCAGGGGTCTGGGATAATTCTCGGTATTCATAAACGATAAGCTCCTAATTCTCTGGACTGTGTCTGGTGAAGATTCTGTTACTCCCCGACAGGCGGTTCAGCATCGACCAACTCGTCAGTTTCCTGCAGCTGAAGGAGAACGACCTTGTCTTTGGCTAGCAGTTGTGTATTGCCATCAGGAAAGATGAGGTCGCTGCCCTCACGCTGGACTGTGATAATCAGGCGGTCATGCGGAGGGTGAAGATCTTTGACATAGGCCCCCTCCCATTCATGTCGCTCGGGAATGGTGAACTCGATCAGATTTTGACCGCTCCGGTCAAAGTGTGTCTCGCCTCCGAGAACGACAATATCATTTTCTTCAAAGATGACTTCGCCCCGGGGAATGATGGTTTTGCCATCGCGTTCGATCTTGGCAACGATGAAGTCGAATTCCATATTAAGGTCTTTGACCTTGGTGCCGATATGTTTGCCGCCGGACCTGATTTTGGTTTCCAGAAAGCCAAGATTTGCCTTGTCCAGATAATAGTTAAAGGTTTTTAAAACGGTATCACTGGGGTCGAGCATATTCCAGCCCCGGGCGCCTACAGGCATGAGAGAACCCTGAATCAAAGAAGAAAGAACACAGACGCCGAAGACAATATGGTAGACATCTACAGTGAAAACAGCATCACTGTTGACTGCCATAATGGCAAAGGCAATGGCTGCAGCACCTCTGATGCCGGCCAGGGAAACCATTTTCAGCTGATTTCCCTTAAGGCGGAAGGGCAGCATTAGTCCGTAAACTGAAAGAGGGCGTCCCAGCAGGGTCATGAAAACCATGATAGCTGCCGAAACAGGCAGAGCCCGTATAAAGTCAGGCAGGTTGGACAGGAGACCCAGCAGGAAAAAGAGACCGATCTGCATGATTTCCGTGAAACCGTCGAAGAAAAAGACGACGTCACGCTTACCCTGAAATTCTTTGTTGCCCAGGTAGATTCCCAGAATGTAAAGGGCCAGATAGCCGTTGCCTCCAAAAATATCGGCAGTTGCATAGGTGATCAGCATGGCTGCAGCCATAAATACTGCATAGAGGCCGTCGGCCTGGAAGTTGACATATGTAAGCAGTTTGCCGATCAGGTAGGCGAGGATAAAGCCCGCAGCCAGACCGATTACAATCTGGGCGGCAATCAGGAGCGGGACGGAGACATCGGTGCCCATGATAAGAGAGAGTACAATCATGGTCATGGTATAGGCCGTCGGGTCGTTGGAGCCGCTTTCCAGCTCAAGCAGGGGGGCCGTATTGTACTTGAGGTTCAGGTTTTTGGAACGAAGAATATTTGAGACACTGGCATAGTCGGTTGATCCGACGATTGAACCGATGAGCATGCCTTCCAGCATGCCGAAGCCGAGAACATAATGGCAGAAAACCCCGGTCAGGAGGGCAGTGGTGATAACTCCGAGTGAACTTAAAACGATAGCTTCCTTGGCGACAGGTTTCACCATGCTCCAGTTAGTACCGAAACCTCCGTAAAACATGATGACCATCAGGGCTACTGTGGCAAAATTGTCTGCGAATACATAGTCGTTAAATTCGAAACCGATGGCCCCGAAAGCCATACCCAGGATTATGAACAGCAGAAGCGAGGGTATACCGTGCTTGTTCGAAACGCGAATGGCAATCAGTGCCAGGATCAAAACAAGGCCTATAATTAAATACTGCAATTCTCGTCCCCCTTTTTATTAGTTATGGTCATTAGAATTTTGGAAGTTGCCTAATTATAAGGTTAAGTCTGCCTTATCTCAACTTTATTTCGTGTAGAATGCTTGGCCGGGAATGCTTATAGACGGTTTTCTCTTGTCTTTTTGTTAGGCTTTTGACTTATTTTTTTAGTAGCAGTGTGCATATTAATGAACTTATTATTTATAACTATGCATTTTTGGCTATAACAGGTAAGATCCAAGGTAATTCAAGATTGATGGGAGGCTAGGTCATGGAACAGATAATTGAGCTGCACAGTGAAATTATAAATAATAATATTCTTAAATTGATCAACCGGACAATTAATCAATATGACGGCAGCTACAGAATAATCAAAATCAATTTTGAAGACCCTGATCAGGATAAAGTTTATATTAAGCTGGCAGTTGAGGCAGAGAGCGACAAGTTTGAAAAAATCAGACGGATTTTGACCAAGACCGGGGATGAGATAGTTCAAGCTGATGATATTACGATTTTAAAGCCCAGTTTAAAGGATGCGACAGCACCGAGGGATTTTTATTCAACGTCTAATCACCCGACAGAAGTATTCATAGACGGGGAATGGCTGCAGGTTAAGAATATCCGCATGGATGCTCTTTTGGTCTTGCGAGATGGCGAAATCTATGCGACTCAATTGCGTGATATTAAGAAAGGTGACTTGATTGTCTGCACTCCGGCAGGAGTACGTGTGAAGCACAGGGAGCAGGACGAGGACCCGGGAGAGTTTGCCTTTATGACGAATGAGGTCAGCTCGGAGCGCCATGTTGAACTGGAAGTCAGAGAGCTGGCCAAAAGGATGAAAATGATTATCGGCCGGGGAGGCAAGGTTTATGTTGTTGCCGGTCCGGTTGTTATTCATACAGGCGGGATGTTACATTTTCAGGACATTATCAGGAAGGGATATGTTTCAGGTCTCTTATCCGGGAATGCGCTGGCTGTTCACGATATTGAATTTGATTTGCTCGGCACATCTTTGGGGATTGATCTGAACACAGGCAAGGCTGTTCCGGGCGGGCATTCTCATCACCTGCGGGCGATTAATGCTGTTAATATCTCGGGCAGTATAGCGGCAGCTGTAGCTGATGGCACAATCTCCAGCGGCATAATGTATGAGCTGGTGAAAAATGATGTGCCCTTTGTTCTGGCGGGTTCGATCCGGGATGACGGACCGCTGCCGGACACAATCATGGATTTGATTGCCGCTCAGGAGGCATATACGGAAATGATCAGAGACGCTGATCTGGTGATTATGCTTTCGACCATGCTCCACTCAATCGGCACAGGAAACATGCTGCCCAGCTATGTGGAGACAGTCTGTGTCGATATTAATCCTGCTGTTGCAAATAAACTTGTAGACAGGGGAT
>LFSM01000087.1:4372-4665 GCA_001512745.1 Clostridiales bacterium DTU032 | reverse complement strand
GCCAGCCACAGTGGTGCCTGCTCGTAGATAATCAGGGCCATGGGGATCCCGATTTTGCCGCGGGGACCCGGAGTGCCTTTCATCTTTCTAAAGTAATCGCGCTTCCATTCATAGAGATTGGGCAATTTCTTTTCGTCCTTAACGCCCAGGGGCCGCTGACACTGGTTGCCGGAAATAAAGCGACCACCATCGGCGAAAGTATTAATGGTCAGATTGCACTTGTTGGAACAGAATTTGCAGATGCTGCTTCTGGATTTATGGGTGAAGTTTTCCAGTTCCGCAAGTGATAACAG
>LFSM01000087.1:413-4359 GCA_001512745.1 Clostridiales bacterium DTU032 | reverse complement strand
GTGGTCTCCTCGCAATTGTTCAGAGCGTAGATGGCTGCGCCGAAAGCGCCCATGAGGCCTGCAATGGCCGGTCGTACAACATTTCGGCCCATCTCCAGCTCAAAAGCGCGGAGGACGGCATCGTTCAGCAAGGTACCGCCTTGAACAACTATGTGCTTACCCAGATCATCGGGGGAGGCGGCGCGGATCACCTTATAGATAGCATTCTTAACCACACTGATGGAAAGTCCGGCTGAGATATCTTCGATTTTAGCGCCGTCTTTCTGGGCCTGCTTGATTGAGGAGTTCATAAAGACGGTGCAGCGGGAACCCAGGTCAACCGGAGATCTGCTTCTGATACCAAGTTTGGAGAATTCATCTACTTGGTAGCCCATGGAATGGGCGAATGTTTCCAAAAAAGATCCGCAGCCGGAGGAGCAGGCCTCATTTAACATGATGGAGTCGATGGCTCCGTTTTTAATGTAAAAACACTTGATATCCTGTCCGCCGATATCGAGGATGAAATCTACTTGGGGCTCGAAGTGCCGGGCGGCTGTGACGTGGGCAATGGTTTCAACCAGACCCAGATCGGCGTGGAAGGCATTTTGAATCAGGGCCTCACCATAGCCGGTAGTGGCAGCGCCACAGATTTCGATGCGGTCACCACAAAGGTGGCGCAGTCTCTTCAGCTGCTCATGCACGATTTGCATGGGGGAGCCCTTGTTGACATCGTAGTAGCTATAGAGGAGTTCTTTATCTTCAGAAATTAAAACTAATTTAGTGGTCGTGCTGCCACTGTCGATGCCAAGCCAGGCCCTGCCGCTGTATTCCTCAATCGGTTTGCTTTTGACTGTGTGCTGAGCATGGCGGTCGCGGAAGAGCTCGTATTCTTCTTCAGTTTTAAAAAGGGCAGCGATGTGCGCTCTTGCTTCGGTTTTGTTCCGGCTGCCGGCAAGGAGTTTTTCCACCATTTCCTGATAGCTGACCGCCTGGTTGGCGACGCTGTAGATGGCCGCACCGCGGGCAACAGAGTAGCGGGCGTAGTCAGGCAGAAAACCTGTCTCTTCGTTCAGATCCAGTGTTTCACGGAAACTGCGGCGTAAACCTTTGCAGTAATAGAGGGGGCCACCGAGAAAGACTACCTTGCCACAAATAGAGCGTCCTTGCGCCAGACCGGTAATAGTCTGATTGACCACAGCCTGGTAAATAGAGGCTGCGACATCGCTTTTTGTCGCTCCCTGATTGAAGAGTGCCTGCACGTCCGTTTTGGCGAAAACGCCACAGCGTGAGGCGATGGGATAAAGGCGTGTCGCCTCAAGAGAAGCGGCATCCATTTCAGCTATGGTCATGTCTAACAAGGAGGCCATCTGGTCGATAAAAGCCCCGGTGCCGCCGGCGCAAGTGCCGTTCATACGGGCATCAGTGCCGCCTTCGAAGAAAAGAACTTTAGCATCTTCACCGCCCAGTTCAATGACCACACTGGCATCGGGTATGTCGCGCCGGATAAACTGACCGGTGGCATAAACTTCCTGCACGAAGGGCAGGCCGGATGCTTGAGACACACCTAGGCCGGCTGAACCGGAAATGCACATGGTAAAGGGAGCTTCTTCCAGCAGAGTCCGGATAGAGGTCAGCATCTCTAATGTTTTTTCCAGGGCTTCAGAGAAGTGACGCTCATAACGTTCATATACTATTTTATCGTCCACCGTGAAAACTATCTTGGCTGTTGTTGATCCGATATCAATGCCTAGCGCACGGTTGCAAGTAAGATTTTTGTTCATGTATTACCAGTCTACTTCATGACTGAAATCTCCCGTCAATAATTATAAGAGGGCAGGGCAGAAGTGTCAAAGACCAAGAAAAACCTGTAAAAATCTGTTAAATGATGTAGGATGTGGGGGTGAGTTACTGGTCATTTTTCTTAACGATTTTCAAAGTAAGTGCTATTACCTTCGGTGGTGGCTATACGATTGTACCTGTCCTTAAAGATGAGTTCTGCAACAAACATCAGTGCATCACAGAGGACGAGATGCTGGATATTATAGCTTTAGGACAAGCTGCGCCCGGTCCGATCGCAATCAGTGTGGCCCTCTTGCTGGGTCATAAACTGAAAGGACGTGGCGGTGCTCTTCTTGGTGTTCTGGCCGGAATCTTGCCGCCCATGATCACGATCTCTGTCATCTACTTCTTTTATGATGCTTTCGCTACAAATTATTGGGTGCGGGCAGCTTTGCGGGGTATGAGCGGAGCTATTGCAGCCGTCATGCTGCTGGCCGTGTTTTCCATGGCGCGTCAGGTTTTAAAAAAGCATAAAATTTTCACACTGTTTTTACTGGTAGGGTCCTTTGTCCTGGCCTGGTTTACCACAATCAACACCGCTTATTTGATCCTCATGTTTGCCCTGATCGGCATCCTTGTCTTTTCCCTGAAAGACAGGCAGGAGGATGGTAGCAAACCATGATTTTATGGGAACTCTTTGTCGCTTTTTTGGAAGTAGGGTCAACTGCTTTTGGCGGTGGTTATGCAGCCCTGCCCATTATCCAGAATGTCATTGTGGAAAGGAACCAGTGGCTGACTATGACAGAGATGACGGATATCTTGTCTTTGTCTCAGGTGACTCCGGGTCCGATAGCAATTAATTCAGCGACTTTCGTCGGCATCAAACTGGCCGGTATACCGGGAGCGATCGTCGCTTCTGTAGCTACGGTGCTGCCGCAGATGATTCTGCTCTTCATCCTCAGTGCGGTAATTTTCAGCGGCCGCAAGCTGACCCTGGTTGACCGCGCTTTGGCAGGCTTGCGTCCGGGTGTGGTGGGACTGATTGCTGCTGCAGCTCTGAGTGTAGTGATGAGTTCGCTTTTTGCCGGTTCATCTGTGTGGGGAATGGACTTTATTGCTCTTGCGGGTTTTTTGCTGGCTTTGCTTTTGAGGTATAAAAAGCTGGATGTAATTACTGTAGTGGCCCTGGGAGCGCTGGTAGGTCTGCTGGGCGGCGCAGTTGAATATTTTATACCCTAATGACCGTAAATCATGTAAAATAGTTAATAATTACGTGACTTTGACCGATCCAGCATTCGCCAAAGTTTCTACTTTTGGAGGTAAGAATGAAAGTTATTTGCGTTGAAAATGAAGCTGCAGTGGGAAAAGAAGCAGCGCGGCTGATTGCTGCAATGATCCGTCTTAAACCGGACTGCAATTTAGGTTTGGCTACCGGTACAAGCCCTTTGACGGCATACAATGAACTCGTACGCATGTATAAAGAAGAAGGTCTTGACTTTTCACAAGTCAGTACTTTTAATCTGGACGAGTATATCGGTCTGGATGCGGATCATCCGCAAAGCTACGCTTATTTTATGGATATACACCTTTTCTCCAAGGTCAATATAAAGAAAGAAAATACTCATATTCCTAACGGGAAGACTCTCCGGGTTGACGAGACCTGCTCAGCTTATGATAAGAAAATTGAAAGCAGTGGGGGTCTCGATCTGCAACTTCTGGGTATTGGCCGCAATGGCCATATTGGATTTAATGAACCTGGAAATAATTTTGTGGCCGAGACTCATCAGATCGACTTAACTGAAGATACGATTCAGGCAAACAGTCGCTTTTTTGAATGTGAGGAAGATGTACCCCGGACTGCCATTACTGCCGGTATGCGTTCAATTATGCAGGCCCGACGAGTTGTTCTCATAGCTACCGGCGAGTCGAAAGCCGATGCAGTGCATGCTTTGCTCTACGGAGAAATTACTCCACAAGTGCCGGCATCGCTGTTGCAGTTACATCCCGAAATAACAGTGATAGTTGACCGGGCAGCCTTAGCAGGCAGCAGTTTGGCGGATTCATTGTTCTCTGCTGATTAGGAGGAGTTAATGGGTTTTAAAATCCTTGTTGTTGATGACGAACAAAATATAGTTGATATTCTGGAATCCAATCTGCTGCGCGAAGGCTATGAAGTGCTGGTCGCTTA
>LFSM01000087.1:0-259 GCA_001512745.1 Clostridiales bacterium DTU032 | reverse complement strand
ATGACTATATAACTAAACCTTTCAGCGTGCGCGAAGTGCTGGCACGGATTAAGGCGCAGCTGCGACGCGTGCATATTCAGGAGCGGGAAAAACGGGAAGAGGACGAAAGCATTATTTCGATCGGCGATATCATGATCGATAAAGAAGCTTATCAGGTTTTCTGTGCCGGTAAACCCCTTGAACTGACTTTGCGTGAATATGAACTGGTGCTGTTTCTGGCGGAACATGCAGGTCAGGTTTTTACACGCGAAGAATTGCT
>LFSM01000059.1 GCA_001512745.1 Clostridiales bacterium DTU032 | reverse complement strand
AGTGAGCGCTTCATGAAATTTGAGGCAAGTGCAATCATAACGATTGTGCCGATTGCCTTGGCAACGATTATGGAGCATATCGGCGACATTATGGCTATCGGAGCGACAACACGCAGAAACTATATCCTTGATCCCGGTTTGCATATGACCCTTCTGGGTGATGGCCTAGCAACCAGCCTGTCCTCAGCCTTCGGTGGTCCTGCAAACACCACATATGGTGAAAACACAGGTGTTCTTGTTCTGACCCGTGTATTTGACCCGGTGGTCATGCGAATTGCTGCACTGTTTGCAATCGTCGCAAGCTTCTTCCCGGCAATTGAGGCGGTTATTTCCTCTATCCCGGGTGTTGTAATCGGCGGTATTTCCTTTATCCTTTACGGTATGATTTCTGCCATCGGCGTACGTACTTTGGTTGAAAACCAGGTCGACCTGACCAAAACCCGTAACCTCGTTGTTGCAGCCCTGATTCTGGTTTCAGGTCTTGGCTTTGACGCCATTGGCGGCTTGACAATTCCGATCGGAGAAACACAACTGGTGTTCTCAGGTCTGGCTATTGCTGCAATCGTCGGTATTGTGCTGAATGCCATACTTCCCGGCAAAGACTATGAATTCAAGGTTTACGACGAAGATGGAAATGAACAGCCTGTAGAGTAAATTTTCAAAAAATCAAGCATGCTTTATTAGAATTATTGTTTGATCACGACCCCGGTTTTCACCGGGGTCGTTTTATGTCGGGAGATCTTCTATACTTAAACAGGTGAAGTAAGTAGCTTAAGCTTTGACCATTGCCATGTTTCAAAATATTATTAATTAGATAGCAAACGAAAGCAGGAAGACAGATGAGAGATTCAAAGCTGAAGAAAACAAGTTTTGCAAAAACTCTGCTAACAGGATTGTACTATTCTCTAATGATAGCCATTGGGGTGTTTATTGTCGTAATTCTGGTGAATTTTTTGCAAGGCCACATAGGAACAGATATGCAGGCTTCAGAACTTGCCCTGCTGATAGCAGGCCTTGCGATTGCCTTCTACGCTGCCTTCTCCCTACAGATGCCACTGCATGAACTGGGACATCTGGCTTTTGGCAAGCTGACCGGATATGAGCTTCTTGTCTTCCGGATCGGAAGTTTCATGTGGATTCAAAAGGAGGGAAATCTGCAGTTTCGGCGCGTAAAGTTTGCAGCTTCCGGAGGACAGTGCCTGATGGTGCCGCCGGAAAGCTCAGACGGGAAGATCCCCTATCTGCTTTATAATCTGGGTGGCATAATAGTGAACTTTACCCTTGCGCTTATTGCCATAGCCCTGGCCTTGCTCACTTCAGATATTGAATTCTTATCACTTTTCTTTATGCTGGTCGCAGCATTTGGCATGGTCTTTGTCGTCATGAACGGAATACCGGTTGTTGCAGGAAAGCAACATAATGATGCCTATAATATCTATACCATCAGCAAAGTGGAAGGAGGCATGCGCGCTTACGAGACTCAACTAAGGATAAGTGAGCAAACTGTAAAGGGAAAAAGGCTGAAGGAGATGCCGGCGTCATGGTTTGAGCTGCCGTCGCAGGAGGCAATGAGCAATGGGCTGTTTGCCAGCCTTGGTGTTTTTGCTTATAAAAGAATGCTGGACCTTCTGGAAATCGAGCAAGCAGATCTCATTATGGCCCGCTTGCAGGAACTGGACAGCCTAACGGCGACGCAAGGCGGATTTATTATCGCAGACCGCGTTTATTGTGAATTGCTGGGTGATAACAGAATAGGCATTTTGGACTACTGGCTGGAAAAGCGTCAATCAAATTTCATGGATGCCCATAAAACTGAACCTGCCATAATCCGGACAATTTTTAGCTATGAATTGCTGCAAAAGAAAAATAAGGATCTGGCCAACAATTTTAAGAAGGTTTTTGATCAGGTCACTGAGACCTACCCCTTCCCTCAGGAGCTTGCAATGGAGCGGGAGCTGATGGCCTATGCGGAAGAAAAAGCAGCAGAGAGAAAGGATAAAGAGTAGTTATAGGGCCCACAGTATCTACACCTGATTTCAGTGTCATAGCAAGACTTCAACTTTTAGCTTAATATAGTAGATGGATAAGTTTTAAGGAGGGAATAATGTATGAAATATTCAGAATTGAGTCTTGAATTACACGAAAAAAACAGGGGTAAAATCGAAGTCACTTCCAAAGTAAAAGTTGAGACTAATGAAGATCTCAGCACTGCCTATACACCTGGAGTTGCTGCGCCCTGCCGCAAAATCGCGGAAAACCCGGATGATGTTTATAAATACACAGCTAAAGGCAATCTGGTGGCTGTTGTCACAGACGGAAGTGCTGTCCTGGGTCTGGGCAATATAGGCGCCAAAGCTGCCCTGCCGGTCATGGAAGGCAAATCGATTCTCTTCAAGGAATTTGGTGACGTCGACGCCTTTCCCATCGCTATAGATTCTCAGGATACTGACACTATTGTGGAGACAGTCAAGCTGATCTCACCTGGATTTGGCGGTATCAATCTGGAGGATATTTCAGCTCCGCGTTGCTTCGAAATCGAAGAGAGACTAAAGCAGGAACTCGATATTCCGGTTTTCCATGATGACCAGCATGGTACTGCAATTGTTGTACTGGCAGCAGTAATGAATGCCCTTAAAGTTGTCGGCAAAGAACTGCCGGACTTGAAGATTGTTGTTAATGGCGCCGGCTCAGCAGGTACAGCCATCATTAAGCTGTTGCAGACTGCAGGTTCAGGCAATCAAATCGCCTGTGGCAGAGAGGGAGCCATCTGTAAAGGTGTCGCAGGGATGCGTGATTCATATGTTTCTCTGGCTGAAATCACAAATCCAAATATGGAAAAAGGCTCACTTGCAGATGTTATCAAGGGTGCTGATATCTTTATCGGTGTTTCCGGTCCCGATGTTCTGACAGCTGATATGATCAGGTCGATGAATACGGACCCGATTGTTTTCGCCATGGCTAATCCGGAGCCGGAGATTTTACCGGATCTGGCAAAAGAAGCCGGGGTGCGTATTATTGGCACGGGCCGCTCAGATTTCCCCAATCAGATTAATAACGTATCGGTTTTTCCGGGGATTTTTAAAGGAGCTCTAAGAGTGCGGGCAAGAGAGATCAATGAGGAAATGAAACTGGCAGCTGCTGAAGCCATTGCCAATTATATTCCGGAAGCTGATCTGAATGAAGAAAATATTATGCCCAGCGCTCTGGATAAAAATGTGGCTGATGCTGTTGCTGATGCGGTAGCGCAGGCGGCAAGAGACACAGGCGCAGCAAGGATCTAGAGGCCGGCAACAGCAGACGTTTTCATCACAAAACAGAATACGCAGAAAGATTTGTCTTAGAGGGGTAAATATGGATTTCACATTAAGTAAAGAACAGCAAATGTCCAGACAGCTTTTCCGCGATTTTGCGATCAAAGAGGTCGAGCCTCTGGCCGGAGAAATCGACGAAAACCACCGTTTCCCCAGTGAAACAGTTGAAAAAATGCATAAGTATGGTTTTATGGGCATTCCTTTTTCCAAGGATTATGGTGGTCAAGGCTGTGATACATTAACTTATGTGCTGGCAGTTGAAGAACTGTCGCGCGTATGTGCGACTACAGGCGTGATCGTATCTGCCCATACATCACTAGCAGCCGGAGCTATTGACAGCAAGGGCACAGCAGAGCAAAAAGAGAAATATTTGCGGCCACTGAATACAGATAAGCTGGGTGCTTTCGCCCTGACAGAGGCTGATGCCGGAACCGACGCCGGCAGTCAGAGGACCACTGCTGTTCTTGATGGTGATGAATACGTCCTGAATGGTTCGAAAATATTTATTACCAACGCCGGCTATGCAGACATCTATGTCGTCTTTGCCATGACTGATCCCAGCCAGGGAACTCGTGGCATTTCTGCTTTTATCGTGGAAAAAGGCAGGCCGGGATTTAACTTTGGACTTGCTGAAAAGAAAATGGGTATTCGTGGCTCTTCAACGCGCGAACTGATCTTTACTGACTGCCGCATTCCCAAAGAGAATCTTCTGGGTCCGGAAGGCAAGGGCTTTGGCCTGGCTATGGGCACACTTGACGGCGGACGCATCGGCATAGCAGCTCAGGCGGTAGGTATTGCACAGGGCGCTTTGGATAAGACAATTGCCTATGTCAAGGAGCGCAAACAATTCGGTCGCCCGATAAGTAAATTTCAGAATACGCAATTTCAGATTGCCAATATGGCGACTGAAATAGAGTCAGCCCGCTACCTTACATATCTGGCAGCAGAAAAGAAAGATTCGGGAGAACGCTATTCTTATGAGGCTGCTATGGCCAAACTTAAGGCCAGCCGCACAGCCAATTATGTCAGCAGTTTGGCAGTCCAGCTGCATGGCGGCTATGGCTATATGCAGGACTATGATGTTGAGCGCATGATGCGTGATGCTAAGAT
>LFSM01000069.1 GCA_001512745.1 Clostridiales bacterium DTU032 | reverse complement strand
GTAAGGCAGAGGTCTGCAAAACCTCTATTCCCCGGTTCAAATCCGGGTGGTACCTCCAGAAATTAAAAAGGTTCGCTCCTGCCGGAACGGACCTTTTTTTATAAGTAAAACTCAGCTGCCTAACTTGCAGGTCCATCTCGCGACGACATCCTGATCGAAAACCCGACAAGTTAGATACCTGACACCATTTTTTCCACTTTTTACTATATAATGTACTTAAGATTATAGAAAATTCTATAAAAGCATGGTGAAATGCACTATAGAAAGTGTTGGTTGACAAATAATTAAATCTTCGAGCCTTTTTGACTAAGGGAAACTATGCCATTAAGGCCTAGGTCTATGAACCTACAGGGCAGTGGAAGAAATTAAGTTGCCTCCCGGATTGGAAAGAAGATACAAAGGAGGTTTAATTAATGACAGACACGACAAAAGTGATCCAGACCGTATGTGGACAGTGTATGAACGGCTGTTCCATAAAAGTCACGGTGAAAGACGGCAAAATTCAAAAAATCGAAGGCGTGGATAATGACCCCAGAACCAAGGGTGGCATATGCGCTAAATCGATTTCAGGAAAGCAATTAACGACAGACCCGAAACGTCTCAAGTATCCTGTCCGAAGAGCAGGTGAAAGAGGCGAAAACAAGTGGGAAAGAATCAGCTGGGACGAAGCTTATACTGAAATTGCCCAACGTTTCAATAAGATAAAAGAAGAGCATGGTCCAAGAGCGGTCGGTTTTTACAACGGTCAGGCTTCCGGCTGGGATTTCAACTATCAAATGTATCAAAGACTTGCTCACTCCTTCGGAACAGATACGGCGTGGGGAACATCAGAGTGTTTTGTGCCCAGACTTATAGGTCAGGCTATGACTTATGGCGGCATGCCGCTTTATCCGGACTATGAAAACGCTAATATGATCGTACTATGGGGCCGGCAGCCAACGAACTCAAGTCCGACCTGTACACACTTCATCTTTGACGCTCAGGAAAGAGGAGCGAAATTAGTATCGATTGACCCGCTGAGAAACTTTATGTCCGCTAAGGCAGATGAGTATATCAGAATTGAGCCGGGAACCGACCTGGCCTTAGCCTTAGCTATGATCTACGTCATCATTGAAGATGACCTATGGGACAAAGAAATAGTCAATAAATATTCTAATGATCCGGGTCTGGAAAAACTGAGAGAACACGTCAATGGCGGGAATAGTGATGGTATTACCTATACACCGGAGTGGGCTTCCGGCATTACAGGGATCCCGGCAAAGACAATCCGCGACTTCGCCAGAGATCTAGCGAAAACCAAGGGAGTATGCATTGTAACCGGACATGGTCTGGAAGGACGCATCAACGTTACACAAACTGCAAGAGCAATAGCGATATTAAGGGTGATTACTGCTAATATTGATGCTCCCGGCGGAGATGTCATGACAGACATGTCTCCAAAGTTAAATGCTAAATTTACATTAAATCATCTCGTCAATCCGGAGGAAAAATCACCGGAATTTATCCGGCTTATGAACGTTCCCTCTTATAATCCGCCGGAATCTACCTGGCCGCTAAACTTTGCCATGCAGGGATGTATACCAACTCCTGATGCAATGAGAATGATTGACGAAGGGAAGACCAAGGCAGGAATCATCCAGTCATCCAACCCGGCTGTGATGCTCGGCAATGCCCCGGCCGCCATGGAAATCATTAACAAGCTTGAATTTATCGTCGTGGTGGATCCTTATATATCAAAAACAGCAAGAGATGTCGCAGATATCGTACTGCCGGCCGCCATATATCTGGAAAGAACAGAACCTACTTTCTTCCAGTATGAACGCTGGCTGCCATATATGAGATTTAGAAGACAATGCACATCGTATTACGAAGCGCTGCCGGACTGGTTAATTTGCATCAGACTGGCACATGCGCTTGGTCTAGGCGAATACTTCCCGACAGAAGATCTTGAATACTGGACGAATTTACTCCTGGAACCGTCCGGAATCACCTACGAAGATATAACTACCAATCAGTGGGTTTTCCATAGCGACATAGAATATAAAAAATATAAGAAAGAAGGCTTTGGCTGCCCGGGAGGTGTAGCCAATATCTATTCAGTAGTTTTCGAGCAGATGGGCTATGAACCGCTGCCCCGTTACTATGAAGGCTCGGAGAATACCCGTTCCACTCCTGAAATTGCCAAAGATTATCCCTATACTGCCTTCACCGGAAGACCCAATGCTATCTATGTTCAGGATCAGGGCAGAACCCTTCCCTGGCTGAGAGAAATTGCAAGCGAACCCTATGCTATGGTAAATACACTGGATGCAAGGGAGCAAGACATCAAAAGTGGAGACTGGCTGCAATTAGAGTCTCTCAGAGGAAAAAT
>LFSM01000044.1:21379-24521 GCA_001512745.1 Clostridiales bacterium DTU032 | reverse complement strand
GGTATGGGCCCTTTGGCCGGCTGTGAGTTCTATAGAATGTTAATTGAGGCAACGCCTGCCAAATGTGATCAGGACCACTTTGATGTGATCTTATCCGGTCACGCCAGCATACCTGACCGTACAGAAGCTGTGGAAAGCGGTGATGCTTCCGGTCTGATAGCGGCTATTGCCGAGGACATTGAGCTATTTGCGAATAATAAGGTCGGTCTGATTACTATGACCTGTAACACCAGTCATAGCTTTTATAGCCAACTGCAGGAATTAAGTCCGATACCATTTTTCAATATGGTCAAAAATGCAGTACACGGACTGAAAGAAAATTTCCATGACAAGCAGGTGACACTTTTCTCAACACGCGGTACATATTTTTCAAATGTTTATCTTGACTATGCACGAGCACTAGGGCTGGATTTGCGCTACCCGGAGGATGAGGATATAGAAGTGATTATGCGTTCTATCTATCATGTGAAAAAGACACAGGAGACGCGAATTCCGCAACTTGATCCACTCCTGGATCGATACACAGCAAATAATGGACTGGTCTTGTTGGCCTGTACAGAACTTTCTGTTTTAGAACTTCCGGACAAGTATCATGCCAGTGTTGCAGATTCAATGGAGATGATGGTGAACGCAGTTGTAAAATTGATGACTGCAGATGATGGGGATTTTCAGGCTATGCTGCCACGCTATACAGGCGGTCCGGAATAAACTCAGCCTGTAACATTTGACGGATAAGAGCATAACAATTAGAATGGATTAGCTCTTTATCGAGGTGTAGCGCAGTTGGTAGCGCGCTTGCTTTGGGAGCAAGATGCCGCAGGTTCGAGTCCTGTCACCTCGACCAGTTGCCTCTGAAGCTTCACTTCAGAGGCATTTTTTAAATTGAAGGCTTTATTTCTGCTGTGAGAGGAGAAAAAAATGTCATTTAGCGAACTTAAGACCGAGAAGTTTTTTGCTCTGTCTCCTGATTCAATCTGTACAGAGTTCTTGTTAAAATACGAGTATCCTTGGCAGGCTTTGCCTGAAATTGGCGATTTCATACTCACCCTTCAACAGAGCTTGCCACTGGAAAAGTTCTATCAACATGCTCCTGGTGTGTACCTGGCAAAATCAGTTAAACTCTCTCCCTATGTCACCTTGATGGCTCCTGCTATAATTTGTGAAAATGTAGAGATAAGACCCGGTGCCTTTATCCGGGGAAACGTATTTGTCGGACCTGGAAGTGTGGTGGGAAATTCTACCGAACTGAAGAACTGTGTTTTTATAGAAAATGTGCAGGCACCGCATTACAACTATATCGGTGACAGTATATTGGGCAGCGGTACGCACTTTGGTGCCGGTGTTATTACATCAAATCTGCGGGCGGACGGTGCAGACATTCTTGTGCATACAGAAGAAGGCGATATAGCTACGCATCTGCGCAAATTTGGTGCAATTACTGCTGAAAATGTAGAGGTCGGATGCAATGCGGTTCTTAATCCTGGCAGCATGGTAGGTGCGTCAAGCCGGATTTATCCCTTGTCGTCAGTTAGGAAAAATATACCGGCACATTCGATTCATAAACAAGACGGGCAAATTGTCCCCTTTGTTTATGAAGGTGAAGAGGACGTGTTAAAATAGATAGATGCTTATGATTTTAGCATTGCTGATATTTTTTATTGCTGCAGTATTCCTTATGTGGCAAGCTACTGTGCCTCTTGTTTTAGGCATAGTACTTAGTGCTGGCTCGGCAGGCATTTTGCTCTACATCTTTATTAAAAATGCCCACCTGTCCTTAACATTGCAAAAGTCCATGAAAAAGTATAAAGCCAAATGGGTTGGTGCTGTCGCTATTGTGTCAGGCCTGTCGACTACACTCAGGCGGGATAGCATTTTGCTGCTTAACCGCAGAGATGAATTAATCATTGATGGGCCTTACCGCAGTATTGTGATGCCGCTGGAGTCGATTGAACGCATAGGAGTTCTCTATGGTGAGAGCATAATGCGCAAGAGTGACCGCGACTTATCAACCAGGCTAGCACTAGGTATGATGCCTAATTTTTCATACATCAGGGCCTATCTGATGCGTAATCCTCAGGCAAAAAACCAGAGGTTTATTATGATCAAACCATTTGCCACATCGGAAGAGATAGAACGTTCCGACATGATTGTTTTAGTTGAAAGTCCGACTCTTTCTAATCTGAAAACCCTTTTAAAAAGACCGGAAATTGCTTCCATAGCATGTGTAGTCGAAAAAAGACACAATAAAAGAGATGAGAAGGCTGGCAAACAGAAGGATAATATAGATCTGTTAGAAAAAAAGAGTGCTAAGCAGCAACATTTACAAATAAAAGAAAATATCCCCCGGCATGACACCGGTGTACATGAACTATGGGCCAGCGGTGATATAAAGCTTAGAGGAGTAGATAATAATGACAGTAAATCCGGATAAGGCCTGTGCCTTAGCTCAAAATATAGAGAACAATGTTTCACAAGTCATGGTTGGCAAAAACAAGACTATTCGTTTATTGCTGATAGCTCTGACTGCCGGTGGACACGTCCTGATCGAAGACGTGCCTGGCATTGGCAAGACAACTTTGGTAACAGCTTTGGCGCGTTCACTGGACCTGGATTTTGCCCGTATTCAATTCACCCCGGATGTTATGCCATCTGATGTAAGCGGCTATAACATTTTTGATCAAAAAACGGGAGATTTTACTTTCAAGCCTGGTGCCATTATGACGCAGATTCTCCTGGCGGACGAAATCAACAGGACATCACCCAAGACCCAATCAGCTTTACTGGAAGCTATGCAGGAAAACCAGGTGACAGTTGACCAGACTACTTATGAACTGCCGCAACCCTTTATGGTCATGGCGACACAAAACCCCATAGAACAACAAGGTACCTATGTTCTGCCTGAGGCTCAGCTGGATCGCTTCATGTTCCGTATGACACTGGGTTATCCGACTGCAAAAGAAGAAATTAACATAATGTCCCGTTTTTCCGGTGAAAACCCGATCGAAAATTTATTGCCTGTTGCAGATGCTGCAGATGTGCTATGGTTGCGCGACCAGGCCAGACAGGTATATGTTGCTGATGCAATTAAGATATATATCACCAATCTGGCTCAGCAGACCAGGCGTCATCCTGATGTTGAACT
>LFSM01000044.1:0-21309 GCA_001512745.1 Clostridiales bacterium DTU032 | reverse complement strand
TGCATTATGTCTTTGACCATCGTCTGATTATAAAGGCTGAGGGACGTTTGCGCGGTGCTCAGGCAGTAAGCATAATTGAGTCACTTAAGGAAACAGTTCAAGTTCCTGCACAAAGATGACGGTTCTATTCGTACTATTAGTTTTGCTGATTGTACCGCTCCTGGCCGGAGTGAGCTATTTTGGTCTGGCTGTTTTCAAGATTGCTTTGCTATTTGTTTTGATATTACTGGTATATTCCATAATAGAAATAATCTATCTGCGCAGCCGTTTGCGAATCGGTCAGGTTGAACATCAGGCAGAGACAAGTCGTGGTGATTTAGCAAACTTCAAAATTTCAATATCACTTCAGACCTATTTCCTTCCTGCTGAGATATCAGTTACGGCCTGGTATGGTCTGACTGACAGAACGGTGGAAGCCCAACAGCACTTTGTGCAGCGCAGTCTGGTTCCTGGAAATAAAGAAGAAATCATTGTCAGTATGGAGGCAAGGCATACCGGTTGGTTACAGCTTGATGAAGTCAATGTCTCCCTGCGCGGCATACTGGGCATTTTACAAAGCAGCTACAAATATAGTTCTGAAAAAGGGAACATGCAAACTTTGGTTTTACCGGTTGCATCTTTTGATTCAACAACAGCGGTTAATGCTCTGCGCGAAACAAAAGACGGCCATATCGAACGCAAACGTGTAGAAGACCGTAGTGATGAGATTGATACACTGCGGGAATATTCACCGGGTGATGATATACGCCGCATTCACTGGCAAGTAAGTGCCCGCTTGCAATCTATGATGATTAAGCAGTATGAAGAATCACTGGAGATACGAACAGCTGTAATGGTCGATGAAAATACAGCTACTGAAGAATATATGTCAGCCCAGGAGTGGGATAAAGCTCTTAGCAGGCGTGATTTGCTGCTCGATTCTACTGCTGGAATTTTGCGAGAGTTTTTAAACAAGGAACTTTATGTTCGTTTAGAAACAGGAGAAAGATCAAGAAGCGGAGTATTCAGCAAGAAAATTGAAAATCTGCAGTCATACCGCCGCCAGCTTGCCCTGCTGCCCATAGATTCCACTCCGGACATAGCCACAATGATTATTCATGAATTAAATCAGATTTCGGCTGATCGCTATTTGTTGCTGACTACCCGCCTTAGCTATCAGACGGTCACTACTATATTAAAGCTGAAAGAGCAGGTCCGCTATGTCAGCCTATACTATTTCATTGAGGAACCGCCAAGCTTTGAAATGGAAGAGGCTTTTGATCGTATGCGCCGTGCCGGTGTTGATGTTTTTGTGTATATCTTTGCCTCCAGCGGAGTTTTGCGAGAACGGAAGAAAAAGTGAAATCGAAAGAGAAAAATAGACAATACAGATCATCTAATTTACTGCTAAAAGTTGGTGGTCAGACCGGTCCTGCTGAGTCATTTTTCTTTGGCAGCTCCTGGCAGATATTGCGGCGCTTTGTATTATGCTTTCTCTTTACTTTATCAGTATCTCCACTGTGGATGATAGCTTTTAACATAGAAGTGAATTTGCTGCAGCAGGCCCTGATTATATTAGTAACCTACCTTTTAATCTATCTGATTGTGCGCTTTTCTAAAGCACTTTCAGGTTTTGTCCTTGTCTTGATGTCTTTAGCGATTATCGGAGCCCTGGCTCCGGGGCTGCCCCTGCTTGGCAGTTTAGGTAAAGCTTTACGATCAGTCTTTGATTTACTTTACAATCGCCTGTCCTATGGTCTGGGAATTGAAGTTGAGCTGATGGAGGCCGGTCTGATTTCAAGCGCTGGCTTTGTTGTGGTTCTGACGCTTCTGGTTGCTTTAATCCTTCTTTGGCGGCCGCTTCCGCTACTAGCATTTATTTTCTCTTCCACACTCTTTGCTTTTGCCGAAGAGATAAGAGCACATGTTGGTGTGAGGGAAATGCAACTTGCTTATGTTGCCTCTATCTTAGTCATTCTTCTGATCTGGACTTTTGGAGAGAACAAGCATAAGTTGGCTCTCAGGACTGAGAAGCAAATAAAAAAGAGGAGTAATGCTAATGAGCACAGCAGACGCAAGAGGGCAGTGCCTATCAGCATATTTATTTTGGCAGTTTTAATGCTTCTGAACTCAATCATTCCTACAAGCGCTTTTTACGTAAAGATCTTTGATGACAATATGTCGCGCCTGTTTGGTCAGCGATATCAGGAAGCTTCTTCTATACCATATTTGCAGTTCTCTTTAAAAGACCTTGGCTACTATCCCCAGGAAAACAGATTGGGTGGTACACCGCAATTACTGGAAGATACTTACATGTACCTTGATACTGACTCAGCTTCCATCCATTTACGTGGTACTGCTTATTTTGAATATACAGGACTTGGCTGGACCATAGACGGCATGAATCCTAACTGGTTGATGGGGCATTCACGTAATAAAGAAGATCAGACACGGATATTGGGTTCTTTACATAAGAGTCAGGAAGCTCTTGTCCAGCAGATTTTGACGGACAGGTTTTTTGAGCTGAGACCTGTAGAAGATCAGCAGGTAATATTCCATGGTGGCAGGCCGGATGAATTTGTAAGTCTGGATTCGAGTTCTTTTAATGTCTATTTTAACCAAAGCGGCAACCTTTATCTGGACAGACGTGTTTCACCAGATGGCTATAGAGGGATGGGCCAATGGTTTGCTGTACGTAAATTACATGATATTGACAATCTGCAAGCCTTGATCGGCTTGTTCCCAGATAGCCAGATGTCAGGAAAAGAAAGATCACGTTGGACTAGTCTGCCTCAGCTGCCGACATTAAGACCTGCTCTGCAGGCAAGCCATCCTTTATTAGAAGAATTAGTCTACGGTTCGGGATACAGTGATCCGGAACGTGCAACTTTAATCCGGTCCTATCTGGCAAATAATTTTACCTATAAGCTAAATGTGGAGACGCCTCCGGCCGATAGCGATTTTGTAACGTATTTCCTGGAAACAGGTGAAGGCTATTGCACCTATTTTGCCACCGCCCTGACTGTTCTGCTAAGAAGTGCGGGAATACCTGCACGCTATGTAGAGGGTTTTCTCGTTCCTCGGTCCGACAAGGGCACAAGACGTGAACTAAATGGCGAAAATGGACATGCCTGGACTGAAGTCTGGTTTGATGGTCTCGGCTGGATTCCTCTTGATCCGACCCCGGCCTCTACTTTGGATCAGATGGACCATACAGGGGGAGGAGATCCCGGCGAAGAGACTGTACCCACAGAAGCCAGAACTGAACCGACAGAGACCATTGCCCCCACCAAAGTGATTCCGGAGAATGACCATAGCAAGCCAGAAGAAGCTCCGCAGGAGACCGATGACAGCTCCTCCTTCTTGGATCTTCTGCTTCCTATCGTAAAATTTTTATTGTATCTGCTGGCCTTCAGCTCGCCAATATGGCTTTTCCTTCTTTGGCGGTATCTGATCTATAAAAAGCGTCATAAGCCTGAGTATTTGCAGAAAATACTGGAGGAAAGTTCAGCCGGAGATTTAATCGTTAAAATAGATCTGGACCTGCAGGCGATATGGAAGCTGGAGGCCAAGAGCAGGAATTATGGTGAAACTATCCGCGACTATGTCGGAAGAATAAATTCAAAAGGCAGATATAAGATTGATCAGGTATATCTGGATCTGACAGAAAGAATATATTACGATGATCCGGACGGACAAATTGTTGGTCAGGAAGAGCTTGATAGCTTGCTTGACTTCTACGCAAGGGAAGAAAGACGTCTGAAAGAAGAGCTGCCGAGAAAAAAATGGCTATTGAAACGTTTTTTATGGTCTGAATATCATCCCTTGCCACGATAAAAAATATTTAAAGTGAAGGATTTAATGGCAACTAATAAGAAGGATATAGAATTTTATATTGATGCAATACGAAGTGGGGCAGATGGCTTTCAGCTGACGGAAAAACAGCCGCTCAGCTATTTCATACGTACATTCGGCTGTCAGCAGAATGATAATGATAGTGAAATAGCTGCAGGGCTTCTGGAGTTTATCGGCTTAAAAGCGGCTCCGTGTATTGAGGATGCAGATATTGTCATCTTTAATACCTGTAGTGTCAGAGAAAATGCTGACAGGCGTTTTTATGGCAATTTAGGTAATCTAAAGACCTGGCGCAGTGAAGAAAAACACCGCCGCATCGGCGTGATGGGCTGTATGCCTGGCCTGGATACTCATAACACTATGCTAAAAGAAAGTTTCCCTTTCATTGATTTTCTGCTTAATGCCGGCGATATGGGAAACTTGCCGCGGGCACTATATGAATCAGGCAGCCAAAAAAAACACTCTATAGTGGATTTGACCGATCAGGCTAAAGAGACCGGCAATCCTTCCTTGCCGGTTAAGCGGGAAAGTAAACACCGTGCTTTGATCTCAATAATGTCAGGCTGTAATAATTTTTGCAGCTATTGCATTGTCCCCTATGCAAGAGGACGTGAAACGAGCCGTGACCCTCTGCTTATTCTTGCAGAAGCCAGGGCTGCTGTAGATAATGGTGCCAAAGAAATAATGCTTCTGGGACAGAATGTGAATTCTTATGGTAATGATAAGAGAAGACAAGGTGAGTCTGACTTTCCAAGCTTTGCCTGGCTTATGGAAGAGATAGCAAAGTTCCCTGATTTGAGTATTCTCAGATACATGACATCTCATCCCAAGGATCTGAGCGATGAACTAATTGAAGTTATAGGAAAATATGAAACGATAGAGTCACATGTACACCTGCCTTTGCAGTCAGGCAGCAACCGTCTTTTAAAGCAGATGAATCGTCGCTATACATCCGAACACTATCTTGAGTTAGTGGATAAACTTCGTTCCGCCCGGCCCGGTATAAGCATAAGTACCGACATAATTGTCGGATTTCCGGGAGAGACAGAAGAGGATTTTGAAGATACACTAAGAATTATGGAGACAGTCAAGTTTGATCGTGCCTTCACTTTTATCTATAGTCCGCGCAGCGGCACGCCGGCAGCCGGCTGGGAGCAGAGTGCTTCTGATGCTGAGATTCAGGAAAGATTTGAACGTTTGCTTGACTTACAAAATAAGCATAGTCTTGAATCAAATGAAAGATGTGTAGGCGAAAACATCTATGTTCTGGTCAGTGGTTTAAGTAAAAACGATGACAAAATTTTCTCCGGCAGAAGTAAAGATGACAGGTTAGTTAATTTCTCTCTGCCAGATATGACAGATTCTGCGGGTCAGGATCTAACATCAAGAGGAGAACCGCTAAGTTCAACCATCTCAGACGGAAGTGAGGTTTTTGTCCGGATAACAAAAGCTAAAACACACTCTTTGGAAGGAGTTTTTACAGGCCTTGCTTAGATATAAGAATATTTGGATAATATAAGAATATGATATATATGAAGATAAGCAAATAATATGAGTACACTAAGATTTGACAATATAGATAAAGAGCGTCTGACACCTTTAATGAGACAATATGTCGAAGAGAAGGAAAGCCGTTCTGATTGTCTGATTTTTATGCGTCTGGGAGACTTCTATGAAGTATTTTTTGATGATGCTGTTTTACTTGCACGTGAACTGGAGTTAAAGCTGACGGGACGGGATTGCGGTCTGGATGAACGTGCTCCCATGTGTGGAGTCCCACATCATGCTGTAGACAAATATTTAAATCGCTTGCTGGAGCGTGGTTACAAAATAGCGATTTGTGAACAGGTAGAGGATCCTGCCGAAGCAAAAGGTCTGGTGGCGCGTGAAGTGGTACGAGTTCTTACACCGGGGACACAACTTGATCCGGATTCTCTGGATGCCAATAAATATTCAATTATCTGTGCTGTTCTGGAGGAGGATGCTGCTTATGGCATTGCCGCCTGTGATCTCTCTTCGGGCCATTTTGAGACCAGTGATTTATTAGGTGAACAGGCGGAAGCCCATTTATTTGATGAGATAGAAAGATTTGCACCGGTTGAGTTTGTTGTCAGTGAGAAATTTATTCACAACAATAAATTTAAAGACTATTGTACTAGAAAACAAATTACCGTGACTACTTTGACTGACGCTTCTTTCAGCAGTAAAAAGGCTGTTGAATTTGGCATCAAATATGATGAAAAAGACTTGCTTTGGCATCGCTGTTCTGCAGGTTTGATTTCTTATCTGCAAGACACACAGGGTATGGTGCCGACGCATTTTGGCGAAATTAAGCCATATAGATTCCGGGATTACATGATCCTGGACCGGTCAGCCCGGATCAACCTTGAACTGACTGAGACCTTGCGTGACCGCAAACGAAGAGGCAGTCTGCTCTGGGCAGTTGATCACTGCAAAACAGCTATGGGCAGCAGGAACTTGCGTCAGTGGCTGGAACAACCTTTATTAAATATTTCACAGATCGAAGTTCGTCAGGATGCAGTGGCTTTCTTAAAAGATAATTTTATGATTCGTCGCTCATTAAGTGACGCACTTTATGGTCTCTATGATATGGAGCGGCTTTCCGGACGGATAGCGTCTTTTAATGTATCACCCCGAGATTTAATTTCACTGCGTGAAACATTGGGGCGCTTGCCTGAGTTCCACAAGCTTATGGAGGGGATAGAGACGGATGCTCTTCAGGCTATTGCCAGAGATATCCACACTTTACCCGAACTGCAGGATAAACTATCCCGGGCTTTGCTGGATGAAGCTCCTATTCAAATAATGGATGGTGGACTGATTCGCGATGGCTACGACCAAGAACGTGATGAGCTGGCAAAAATTGCTTTGCACGGACAGGAATATATCTTGCACCTAGAAGCGGAAGAGAGGGAAAAAACCGGCATTAAGAACTTGAAAGTCGGATATAATCGCGTAGCCGGGTATTACATTGAAGTGCTTAAGTCGCAGTCGGATAAGGTACCGGAACATTACAGGCGTCGCCAAACCCTGACTAATTCTGAACGATATCTTACAGCTGAGCTTAAAGACTACGAAGAAAAGATCCTGACAGCCAATCAAAAGCTGAAATCTTTAGAATATGAGATCTTTATCTCACTGCGGGAAACAGTTGCGGGATATCTGGAAGAGATTCAAACTACAGCGCGGGCCCTTGCGAAGCTGGATGCCCTGATTTCACTGGCTGAAGTTGCAGAACGTCACAACTATTGCAGGCCGCGCTTAACAGAGGAATCAATCTTAAAGATTACTCAGGGCAGACATCCTGTGGTTGAGCAGATCTTAGCCGCCAGTGATTTCGTCCCCAATGATATTGAACTAAATACTGATGATCAGCGTATTATGATACTTACCGGCCCGAATATGTCCGGCAAGTCCACCTATATGCGGCAAGTTGCCTTAATTTGTATACTGGCCCAGTCCGGCAGCTTTGTGCCGGCTGACTCAGCCGTGATCGGTATTTGTGATCAGATATTTACACGGGTAGGGGCTTCAGATGATGTCTCCGGCGGCCAGTCTACCTTTATGGTAGAAATGACGGAAGTGGCAACAATCCTGACACAGGCGACACCCCGCAGTTTGCTGATCCTGGATGAAATCGGCCGTGGTACCAGTACTGCAGATGGACTGTCAATTGCCTGGGCGGTTGTTGAGTATCTGGCGGATGCAACTTTTATTGGTGCCAGATCAATGTTCGCAACTCATTTCCATGAGCTGATTGAATTGAGTAAAACACAGAAAGGTGTATTTAACGCTCATGTAGATGTTGCCAAACGAGGAGGAGAAATTGTTTTCCTGCACCAGATTAAATCCGGCGGTACAGACCAGAGTTACGGAATCGAAGTGTCCAGGCTAGCCGGTGTTCCAGTGCCGGTAGTAGACCGGGCCCGGGAAATAATGGCTGTACTGGAAAGGACCAATAAAAAAGACAGACGGCAAATTCGTAAAGATGCTCAGCCTATGGATGGTCAGCTTGGACTTTTCGCCCAGGCTCAATCCGTGAAATTGGCTGACGAAATAATTGAACGCGTTAGCGATAGTGATCCTAACGCAATGAGCCCGATTGAAGCTTATTCTCTCCTGCTTGATCTGAAACAGCTGGTCGAGAAACAAGAACGTATGCGTCAGGAGGAGGATTAATGGGCACGATCCATAAATTAGACAATCAAACGATCAACAGCATAGCTGCCGGAGAAGTGGTTGAACGACCGGCGTCAGTGGCTAAAGAGCTGATCGATAACGCTCTGGATGCCGGTGCTTCCATAATACGTATTTCATTGGAAGCTGGTGGAATTAAACTACTGGAAGTTGAAGATGATGGCTCTGGTATGAGTGCTGCAGACGCAGCTTTGTCATTGGAAAGTCATGCCACCAGTAAACTGACCTCGCTTGATGATTTATTGCGTATTGAAACTATGGGTTTCAGGGGAGAAGCTTTAGCCAGCATAGCGGCAGTTTCACGGCTCGAGCTGCGTAGCCGTTTAATAGCTTCTGACACTGGCAGCAGGCTGCTGGTTGAAGGGGGCAAGCTTATCTCTTCTGAATCAGCCGGCATGAAAGAGGGTACTACTGTTACTGTACGCGATCTTTTCTTTAATACTCCGGCCCGCTATAAGTTTCTAAAGACTGACCGTGCGGAAGGCAGTGCTGTTGTCGATATGGTCGGCCGATTGGCATTGGCCCGGCCAGATGTATCTTTCCGTGTGCGGCGAATTGAAGACAAAAAAGATCTTTTGCATACTCCGGGTAATAATGATTTGCTAAGTGCTATTTATGCTGTTTTCGGCCGGGAGCTGGCTGAAGCAATGGTCGCAGTAGAACATACTGTCAGCCCTATCAAAGTCAGCGGTTACATGACTATGCCGGCAGACGCCAGACATAACCGCAGCCGTCAGTTATTTGTTGTTAATCAGCGTGTAATACAGTCTCCTACACTGCGCTCTGCAGCGGATGAAGCAGGGAAGACCTGGTTCATGAAAGGACGCTTTCCAGCCCTGGTTTTGCATCTGAGTATTCCGCCGGAGCTGGTTGATGTTAATGTCCATCCCCAAAAAAGTGAGATCCGAGTCTGGGACGAGAAGATCCTCTTTCGTTCTGTTTATCATGCTTTACAGGAAAGTCTCTCCCGGGAAGAAACAATAAAAGAAGTCAAGCCTTACCAACAGATTGCTGAAGATGTCAGTGTCAAGTCAGATGAGAATATTTCTGAATTAACTTACAGAAAGCCTGAAGAGTTACCGGCCAGTAGAAGCAACCGTGCACAGATTACTTTCGCTGATTCTGCAGCTGAAGCAAGAGATGAGGAGTATGCAACAAAGCGGGTAGGGGAAGAGGACAAGGAAAGTAAACAGCCCGCAACATCTGAAGTTGCTGCTAAAGAAATGCCAAGCAGCCCGTCTGATGAAGCAGTAAGAAAAGTGCGGGCATCAGATCTTGCAGGAGCCCGTTATATCGGATCATTATTAGAAACATACCTGCTCTTTGAAAGGGAAGATAGCCTCTATATTATTGATCAGCATGCAGCACATGAACGCATATTATATGAGAAATTGTTATATACTTTTCATGAAAACAAGGAAGAGGGGAGACTCTCGCAAACTTTGCTGCTGCCCGTGCGTATTAATGTTAATGCAGGGGAGATGACCTTCTTTGCAGAAAATATTGACGAATTCACTCGTCTGGGTTTTGAATGCGAACCTTTTGGTGAAACTTCCATTGTGATCAGAGCAGTGCCAAGCAGTGGCAGCTCGAAAAACGAACTTGATCCTGCAGCAGCTTTCAGAGCTGTTCTGGAAGCTGCCAGTGAACAAAGTGATCCTGAACTGGCTTTCAGAGATACTGAAGTATTTCATGATATAGCCTGTAAGGCTGCTGTTAAGGCAAGAGATCGTCTCTCGCAAAATGAGGCAGAAGCTTTACTTAATTCATTACTGGAGCTGGACAATCCGTATCATTGCCCACATGGGCGTCCGGTCATAATCAGAAAGAGTCGTAATGAGCTAGAGAGAATGTTCGGCAGGATAGTTTAATGGTCTTCCAAACACACATAATTCAAGCAGATACTCAGGAGCTGATGCTGGAGCTTGTCAGGAAAGATCTGGCAGGACAGGATGCTGATCTTATTCCGATTTTAACCGGTCCGACAGCAAGCGGTAAATCATCACTGGCTATGCGTTGGTGTGAATTGGAAGATCGTGAGCTGATTTCTGCTGATTCCATGCAGATTTATCGCGGCTTTGATATCGGAACGGCCAAAGCAAGTCAAGACGAACAGAAACGTGTCTTGCATCATTTGATTGATATAAAAGATGCGAATGACCGGTACAGTGTGGCAAATTTCGTTAATGATGCCAGTGAAATATTGTCAGCCGGCCAGTCTGAGGGCAGGCGGTTTTTGATCTGCGGCGGCACTGGGCAGTACATATCTGCTCTTTATGAAGGTTTAAAATTTTCAGACCCGGCTCCTACAGAAGAATTTAGACATAGTATTAACGAGATGATCACTAAGCGCGGCTTAAAGGAGTCATATGCTTTGCTGGCTGCTCTGGATCCTGAAGCGGCAGAGCAGATTTCTCCCGCTAATCGAAGGCGCATCGTGCGGTTTTTTGAAAAATTTGAACTGACAGGGAAGACTCTCAGTGAATTGAATGCAGAGTCAAGATTAAAGAGCAGTTCCTTTAAATTTCGCGTGTATCAATTGAATTGGGAATGCAGACAGGATCTATACAATCGGATTAATCAACGTACAGAAGAAATGTATGATGACGGGCTGATTTCAGAAACCAGGTCACTGATGGAGCGATATGACTCTTATTCAACTGCTCCGGCCTTTTCCGGTATTGGTTATCGTGAAGCCATCCAGTATATTAATGGTCGTCTGACTGAAGCTGAGGCACGGGAAAATACTGCTACTGCAAGCAGACGATATGCCAAGCGTCAATTAACCTGGTTCAGACCCAAAGAATATGTCAATAGCTTGCTATATACCTCCAAAATCTGTCAAAGCTGAACGCAATTTCGATCAGGTCGAAGTTTTCTTTTTTTTAATTAGTTAAGATTGAATCCTAATTACCTTAAACCGACGAAATAATATCGTCATTAATTTTTAGGAGGACTTTATATGTCGTATCTTGAAAAAGAAGAAAACACTGTTCGCAATTCAAACATTTCTCAAACGGGAAAAATACAGGAGGCCTTCCTTAATCATTGCAGACGCCAGAAGGTGACTGCACGCCTACAGCTGGCAGACCAGACTGTATTGGAAGGGATAATCGTAGGCTTTGATCAGGATACCATTGTCTTAAATGCCGACAGTGCACAACAGCTGATCTTTAAATCAGCTGTTGTATGTATTCGTTCCTACGAGGTTACAGATTTGATTTTCAACGAAGCTAATCGGAAAAAGAATAACTACGCCTATCCTCGCGTATATAATTCTTCATGGTCACACAACTGACAGTTTTACTAATTGATTTTTAGACGCGGAAACGCAGCAAGCCACATACGACGCCCAGAATCTTACAGTCTTCTGATTCAAAAGGTATGTCTGCATAAGCTGCGTTTTCTGCTTGCAGGTGGCAGCGTCCATCGTCATTACGGATTAGAGTTTTCACTGTGGCCTCATCCTCAAGCAGAGCCAGAATAATCTCACCCGAATCAGCAGTGCTTTGCTTACGGACCAAGACAATATCACCATCCAGAATTGCTGCATCAACCATACTGTCGCCACGTACACGCAAGGCGAACATATCCTCAGTTGAAGCATAAGTTTCCTGAGGCAGTTTGAGCATAGCCTCGATGTTTTCCGTAGCAAGAATGGGTACACCGGCAGTTACAGTACCAAGCAGGGGAATTTCATCATGTGCTGCTTCAGTCAGTTCACTTTCATCTACTAGGCGTATGGCCCGGCGTTTGCCTTCCGTCATTTCAATACGATTCTGACTGACCAGACGTTTGAGGTGCCCGTATACTGTAGAAGTTGATTTCAAGCCGACTCCACGGCCAATTTCCCGTACGCTGGGAGCATAACCGTTGGCATTGACATATGCAAGGATATAGTCATAGACAGCATCGCAGGTTTCATCAACATTTGCTTTTGTGAACTGATATGTGTCTTTCATTATTAGTGCCTCCTGCTTAATAATAAAGAGCGTGTGTTCGCTTTAATCATAACAAAACAAATGTTCAGAAGCAAGAGAAGCATTTTTCGCATCTGAGGAATACCATAATAATAATCCGGCTTATGGTAAAATATCTAATTGTTAACAGCTTTGTATAAACAGAAGCATAACGATCATGGATACCTGCAAATTATGCTTATTAAAAAATTCCGCTTATGTCGAGATTGAGCAGTACTTATTATGGATAAGGAAAGAAATAATCAATACATAAATCAGAGATCAAAGAAGCCGGATTCTGCGCCTGAATTTGATGACTCCAATTTTGAGGATACATTAAATCAAAGCAAGACAGCTCAACTGCGGACACAGCTTGCCCGTAAATATCGAAATACTGATTTAAAGCAGACAGAAAGTGCGAACACTGATTTGCTGACCCGTGGTCTTGAGGATAGATATAATCCGGAGACTGAAAAGAAACTTGGACACAAAATATACCGTTTAAAAGGCTACACGACAATAGACAAAGTAAATCGCATGTACCAGCAACAGAAGATTCAGAGAACATTGCGCAATCTGTTAACAAGCATAATGATTATAATTGCTTTAATTATTTTATTTGCTTTATATAATCCGTTCAAAGATACTGCAGAGTGGAAAAAAATAACCGGCATGAAAAACTTCCTGGGAGAAACAGAAACAACTGAAAGCATTCCATCTGATGGTCTGCCTAATATTCTGCCATAAGAGAAAAGCACTGTTTTACAGGCAGATCCGCCAAAATCCATCTAAAAGACCCTCCATGTAAAATAACCCCTACCGTACTTCGTAAAATTTATATTTTACGAAGTACGATTTGTATGGAGATAAGATCAGAAATCCTGACTGGACCCCTCTTCTTCCTGGACGTTTACAAAAAACAGGAGCGGTAGTTAAATCTGTTCTCCTTCTTTGAAGTAGGATCTCAATCTGAAGTTACGGAAAATTACAGAGACCATCATGATGCCCATAGCCAGAGTTAAGGTAATGGCCAAAGTTTCCTGAAGTTTTGCAAAGAAGAGACTTTGCTGTCCGTCAACAAAGTAAACCATTGATTCGTAGATGCCTCTTCCCGGAACCAAGGGAAACAAGGCACCGATCAAGAATACTGTGGCAGGCTTTTTGATCAGGCGTGCCATTATCTCTGAATACAGTGTCAGAATTATCGAAGCAAAGAAATATGGGACCAGGTAATGCAAGTCTCCGAGCAGTTGAAACAGCATAAAGCTTAGCTGACTGATGCCTCCGCCTATACTGCCGGTAAACAAGGCCCTTCCCCTAACCTCAAATACGATCATAAAGGCGAAGCTGGCAAGGAGAGCAAAAAAGGTTGATTGTATAATTTCCATGATTTGCTCCTTCCTAAGCAAGCGGCCAGGCTCTGTTCAGCATGGCTAAGGTCGCTCCTGAACCAACGGCTACTGAAATGGCCAGAAGTAATACTTCGACCATTTTTGCTAAGCCGGCGCTGTAATCACCGGCCATTAAATCCCGAATGCTGTTAATCAGTGCAATTCCCGGGAAAAAATACATAAATGAAGCCGTCATCATTAATAAAGATTCAGAGCTATAAATTGTAAAATTAACAGGCCAAAGCAATATAGTTATAAGCACAGACCCGATTAAGTTAATAAATATTGGATTGGCATAATGTTTTCGGATTGGCCTTAATATATTAATCATGACGACAGAAGCTAAAGCAGCCCATAGTGCCGGCAGCAGGCTGCTTCCCAGCAGCATGGAAAAAGCGAAGGCTGCCAGGGCAACACTAAAGGCATGAATTTTAAAGGGATAGCCCGGAGAGTTTATAATCTTCTTGACTTCTTCCAGAGTCAGGACAGGATCAGGTGTTTCGCTTGTAATATGGCGCGCTAAATCGTTTAGGCGGTCAACCTTATCCAGATTGTTAGAGCTGCTGCCCTGCATGCGTTTGCCGAAACTTATCGGTTTTCCGGAGCGGCTTCTGGCGCTGACATGCAGGTAATTGGATACAGAAAAGACTTCCGCATCCTGCAAATCATAAGCATTGAGAATCCGAGTTACACTATCTTCAACTCTGATTGCCTCTGCACCGTTTGCCATCAGTCCAAATCCAAGCCAAAGCCCCAGATTAAGGCAATCCACGCTCTTATATCTGCTGTCTATAATATTATCAGTTGCGTCTAAGGCAGTCTCCGGCTGTTCCTGTGCCATTCTAATATTCTTCGTTCCTATGCTTCTGACAGATATCCCTGTTTATACAGTAATTCAGCAGTTAAAACCGCACCACCTGCGGCTCCTCTAATGAGATTATGCGACAAACAGGTAAATTTATAGTCAAAAATCGGATCTTTACGCAGGCGTCCGATGGTGATACCCATCCCCTTGCCTGCCATTGCATCAAGCAAAGCTTGTGGTCTGTTGTTTTCAGTCAGATATTCTAAAAACTTATCCGGAGCCGAAGGCAAATCTCTGACAGATTCATGGCCCTGATAATCTGCCCAGCGGCTGAGGATCTCTTTTTCATCTGTGTCTTTGCGAAAACGAACTGATACGGCAGCTGTATGACCATATTCAACCGATACCCGATAGCATTGTGCTGAGATAATGGGTCTGCGGGCTAATTCGATAGTGCCGCCCTTAGCCTTACCCCATATTCTCAAGGGCTCCCACTCACTCTTCTCCTCTTCCCCGCCGATATAAGGAATCACATTATTTCGCATCTCATCAGCAGTTGCCAGAGTCTTCCCTGAGCCTGAAACGGCCTGATAAGTACTTACAAAGACTTCTTCTGGCTCAAAGTCCAATAAGGCAGTCAGAGCCGGCACATAGGACTGGATTGAGCAGTTAGGTTTTACAGCTATAAAGCCGTGTCTTGTGTTGAGCCGCTTGCGTTGAGTTTCAATCAAGATACTATGTTCGGGATTTATTTCTGGTATGATCATGGGTACATCCGGTGTCCAGCGCATGGCTGAATTATTGGATATAACCGGGATTTCCAGTTTGGCAATCCCCTCTTCAAGCCGGACCAGCTCTGATTTATCCATATCAACAGCACAAAAGACAAAATCTATTTGATCAGCGATCTCAGATATCTCATCTGTACCCATGACCATCATCTCTTTTACACTTTCGGGCATTTCCGCGGCATAACGCCAGCGTCCTTCCATAGCTTCACTATAAGGCTTCCCTTTTGAACGTGGAGAGGCAAACAAGGCAGTTATTTTAAACCAGGGATGATTTTCCAATAAGGAAATAAAAGTCTGGCCGACCAGACCGGTTGCTCCGACAATTCCTACACGCAGTTTTTCCATTATGTATTTACCTTTCTAAGGCCTGAGGGCATAATCTGCTTTATTCAGCGCTAAAAGTTTATCACAAATAATGAATTATTTTTCATAACCATGATAGCGTATAATATAAATATGTCACAGGAGAACAATAAAAAAGTTGAAGATACATTTCCGCGGCTGGAAGAATTTCTTGGATATTACCAGGCAATTAAAGGGCGGTCACCAGGTACGATCAGACAGTACCGTTATGACCTGGTCATGTTTTTCCGTTTTATGCTGCGACCGCGTGAAAGCACTCAGCCCGAAGATCCGGAATGGGAAGAGATTGATCTTTCTTTGGTGGATGATGACTATCTGAAGCAGGTCAGGCTCAGCGATATGTATGCTTATATCAGCTGGCTGGCAGCGGCCAGAAATGTCGCCCCCTCAACCAGAGCCCGCCGGATTTCCAGTCTGCGCAGTTTTTTTGGTTATTTGAGCAATAAGGCTAATCTGCTGGAAGAAAACATTGCCGATCGCCTGGAAACACCTAAGCAAATCAAGCAGCTGCCAAAGCATCTCAGTCTGGACGAGAGCAAAGAGCTGCTTCAGGCTGCGGCTGAGTCCGAGACTCGCTATTCCAGCCGGGATTACTGTATTCTGACACTCTTCCTGAACTGCGGCCTGCGCTTAGCAGAGCTTTGCTCGATTGATATACCAAATATTAAGGAAGACCGGATGACTGTTATGGGTAAAGGCGGTAAAGAGCGTACAGTCTATCTGAACGGTGCCTGTATCCGTGCCTTGCAGGACTATCTTCCGGATCGTTTTGAACCCAAGAAAAAAGATAAACACGCTCTCTTTATTTCCCGTCTTGGCAGCAGGGTTCAGCCACGGGCTGTGCAAAATATTATTAAAAAATATATTGTTTCGGCAGGCCTTGATCCCAGGCGCTATTCTACGCACAAACTGCGTCATACAGCCGCCACCCTGATGTACCAATACGGAGAGGTGGATATTAGAAGTCTACAGGCAATCCTGGGGCATTCTACTGTTGCAACTACCGAGATATACACTCACATTGACAACAAGCAGCTGCATAATGCAGTTGACAAGAACCCCTTAAATCAATTAACGCCTAAAAAGACAAAGGATAATACTTCTGCTGATGAGTAGGGAGTATTTATCGAATAAGCAAAGCAGATTATGCATTAGGAGGTAATCGATGCAAATTAAAGAGATTAACTGGTCCGCCCTGCAGAATGGCAGTGACATTCGTGGTGTTGCCCTTGAAGGAATTGAAGGTGAAAAGCTAAACTTATCCCCTGCTGTTGCCCGTGCGATCGGTCTAGGATTCACAGAATGGCTGAGTGAACAAAGGGCTAAGTTGCCTTGTAACTTAAAGATCGCTCTTGGCCATGACTCCAGGCTTTCAGCTCCGGAGCTGTCTCAGGCTTTCCTGGAGGGCGTAGCTGCTGCAGGAGCTGAGAGCTATTATTTAGGGCTTGCCTCTACCCCGGCCATGTTTATGACCTGTATTACGACCGGCTTTGAATATGACGGATCTGTCATGGTGACAGCCTCTCACCTGCCCTGGAACCGCAACGGCTTTAAATTCTTCACCGCCTCCGGAGGCTTGAATAAGGGTGATATCACTAATATTCTGGAGAAAGCTGCAGATGCCTATCCGATAGAAGCACCTCCGGCCTGGACTATGCCAGATATGATTGATTTTATGGGAGTTTATTCCGGGCAGTTAGTGGAGAAAATTCGTCAGGGAGTAAAGCATCCCACCCACCCGGATACACCACTGCAGGGTTTGCATATAGTAGTCGATGCCGGAAATGGAGCCGGCGGATTTTTTGTTGACCGCATTCTCCAGCCCCTGGGCGCAGATACGTCAGGCAGTCAATATCTGGAAGCGGACGGTAATTTTCCAAATCATGCCCCAAACCCAGAGGATTCAGAGGCCATAGCCAGTTTGCGTGAACTTGTTTTGAGAGAAGAAGCTGATTTAGGCATCATCTTTGATACTGATGTTGATCGGGCCGGAGCAGTTGACCGCAATGGAGTTGAAATTAACCGCAACCGGCTGATAGCTTTGATGACAGCAATAATTATAGAAGACCATCCCGGCACTACTATTGTTACCGATTCCATAACATCTGATGAACTTGGCCAGTTTATCAGCAAGTCCGGTGGTATTCACCATCGCTTCCAGCGTGGTTACCGCAATGTTATTAATGAGGCTATTCGCCTGAATGAAGCAGGCCAGGATACACAACTTGCTATGGAAACCTCAGGACATGGTGCTTTTAAAGAAAACTACTTTCTCGACGATGGTGCCTATACTGTAACCCGTATTTTAATTAAACTGGCTCAGTTGAAACAGGAAGGCAGGGAGCTCAATGACCTTTTGGCAGAATTCACTGAACCGCTGGAGGCTGAGGAATTTCGCCCCAAACTGCTGACAACGGACTTTGTCAGTCTAGGTAAAAAAGTTATGGCTGATCTGGAACATTTAGTGGCTAACACAGAGGGCTGGTCTCTGGTAGCTGAAAATTATGAAGGGGTCAGAGTCGCTGTTGCGCCGGGACAAGGTGACGGCTGGTTTCTGCTGCGACTTTCACTGCATGATCCGGTATTACCTCTGAATGTTGAAGCGCGTGAAGCTGGAGGAGTCAAGCATATAGCAAGTAAGTTGAATGCTTTCCTCAGTCAATGGCCAGAAATTGATAGAAGTGATTTTGAGCGATAAATCTTTTGTCTACTAAAAACTTAGGGGGCCGTCAGTTGAGACAGCCCCCTCTTTTTGTGAAAATTACATTATTGTGCAAAAACTAAACTCGGTCATTGCGCATGTTTTCATAAAAAACGCGATAACCGCGATATGTTTCATAAACGTCGACCTTACTGGAAACTTCAAAGCAGGAGTGCATTGAAAGCAAAGGTACACCGCAGTCAATAACTTCCAGGCCCAGCTCAGCCTGATAGACCGCTACGGTTCCGCCGCCACCCTGATCGACCTTACCCATCTCACCAGTCTGCCAGCGGACATCATTATCTTCCAGAAGACGTACTACTTCATCAAAATACTCTGCAGAGGCATCAGAGGTTCCGCCTTTGCCCCGGGCACCGGTATATTTGTTTAAAGCCATGCCACGTCCGGTGTAGCAACTGTTTTGCGGTTCGGATACGGATGCAAAGGTTGGATCATAAGCGTTGGTTACATCAGACGAGAGCATGGTGCTGTTAACTATATTCTGTGACAGCTCAAGCGAAGTTGGTTCATGATCCAGCATCAGGCCTACAATCTTCTGCTGATAATAGGGATATAGGAAGGATGAAGCACCGGTGTTGCCGCCGGAACCGATCTCTTCCTTATCATACATGAGCAATACTGCAGTACGCTTGGGTACTGCTTCAAGATCAGTCAGCGCACGTAATGAAGTGTAGGCGCAGACTCTGTCATCCTGGCCGTAAGCTCCTAGGAAAGAACGATCAAGCCCTACATCTCTGGCTTTAACTGCCGGTACGATTTCAAGTTCTGCTGTAATAAACTCGCGCTCTGTAACACCATATTTTTCAAAAAGAAGTTTAAGGACGGCCAGTTTGACGCGATTCTTGGCATCTTCATCAGGATACGGCAAACCACCGATTAAGACATTCAGCTCCTCCCCTTCTACAACAGTAGCCGCATTCTTTTTCATTTGATCAGCAGCCAGGTGTGGCAGGAGGTCAGAAATATAGAGTACCGGATCAGAATCATCTTCCCCGATAATAACTTCGACTTTTTCTCCGCCCTTTTTAATCATGACACCGTGCAGGGCCAGAGCTTGTGCGACCCAGTGATACTTCTTGATACCACCGTAATAGTGTGTTTTCATCAGGGCCAGATCAGATGATTCATACAAAGGATTCGGTTTCAAATCAAGACGCGGTGAATCAACGTGTGAGCCAATGAGATTAAAACCCTGCAAAGGATCGTTCTCGCCGATGACAGCTGCCAATAAACCTTTGCCGCGCACCAGCTGGTAGACGCGATCTCCGGCTTTCAGTTCTGAATACGAATCCAGTAACTTGAAAGATTTGGATTCTAAATAGGCGCTGGCAAAATTAACGAATTCACGCTCTGTCTTTCCCACATCGAGAGCAAATTTATACTCTTCGGCGAAAGTATGGATTGCATCCAATTTATCCTTATCCTCGGGTTGCCAGGCTGTTTTGAATTCGAAGGTCAATTTATCCTCTAATTCCTTTACAGCAGAATTCTTATCTTCTTGCTTGTCCATGTCTTCTCTCCTCTTATTCGTGCAGACAGCATCCATGATCATCTTCGTCTTCATCAAGAATCTTAAATATTTCAGCTAATTCAGGAGTCATCCTGCCCTCAGCTTCGTAATAAGCTTGCAGTGCTTTTTTAATAGCCTGCTCAGCCAGTACCGAGCAGTGCATCTTGACTGCGGGCAGGCCGTCCAGAGCTTCAGCGACAGCCTTGTTGCTTATATCCAGAGCCTCAGCGGTATGCTTGCCGATGATTAATTCAGTTGCCATACTGCTGGTTGCGATCGCAGAACCGCAGCCAAAAGTTTTAAACTTGGCATCAGTTATAATGTCGTCTTCTATTTTTAAATCGATCTTCATGATGTCACCACAAACAGGATTACCCACCGTGCCTGTGGTTGTCGCATCAGGGATTTCACCCATGTTGCGAGGGTTCATGAAATGATCCATTACTTTTTCGCTATATTCCATAGCCACCCTCTCTTACTAGCCTGTTTCCACCTTCTATTGGAATTAAAGCTTCTATTTTGCCATTCTTATAGTCATCATATAAAGGAGACATATCCCGCAGATGCTGAATTACTTTTGGTAAATCCTTCAGGAAGCGGTCTATATCAGCATCAGTATTCTCTCTTCCCAGACTAATTCTCAAGGAGCCGTGAGCAACCTCATGTGGCAGCCCGATGGCAAGTAGGACATGGGAAGGATCCAGTGAGGCTGATGTACATGCAGATCCGCTGGAGCAGGCATAACCTAATGCGTCAAGCAAGAGCAGGATGGACTCACCTTCAATGAACTCAAAGCTGAAATTAACATTGTTGGGTAAACGCATGCTCGGATGACCATTCAGCTTAGCATGAGAAACGACCTTAGGGATTTCGTTAATCAGACGATTACGCAATCTGCTTTGCCTTGCCGCTTCTTCTTCTAAATCGGAATAAGCCAGTTCAACCGCTTTTGCCAAAGCTACTATTGCGGGTACATTTTCCGTGCCGGCCCTTTGCTTCCGCTCCTGCGCCCCGCCGTCAACAAAAGGAGCAATACGGGCCCCCCTGCGTTTATAAAGGACACCTATGCCTTTGGGACCATATAGTTTATGGCCAGAAAAAGACATTAGGTCAACGCCCAAGTCGTTTGGCCTCAGCGGAACAGCAGCCAGCGCCTGTACAGCATCACTGTGGAACAAGATCTTGTGTTCCTGACAAATCTTACCCAGCTCTTTTATCGGCTGAATACTGCCTATTTCGTTATTGGCATACATGATAGAGACCAGTATTGTATCCGGACGGATTGCAGCCCGCAGGTCTTCCGGATTGACTAAACCGTCCGCATCAACTTCTAAATATGTAACTTCATAGCCTTCTTTTTCCAGAGTTTTCATACTGTGTAAGACAGCGTGATGCTCAATACTTGAAGTTATCAGATGTTTGCCCTTTTTACCATGCATCCTGGCAGCACCTTTAATGGCCCAGTTATCAGATTCCGTACCACCGGATGTAAAATATATTTCTTCTGCTCTGACATCAAGTATCTCAGCAATCTTGGCGCGCGCTTGCTCCATAGACCGTGCCGCCATATTACCTTCTTTGTAAAAAGAGGAGGGATTGCCATAATTATTCTCCAGGGCATCCATAAGTACAGCCATAACTTCCGGGCGGATTGCTGTTGTGGCTGCATGGTCAAAGTATATTCTCTTGTTCCCTTCTGCAGGCTTAATCATTATC
>LFSM01000115.1:2724-13052 GCA_001512745.1 Clostridiales bacterium DTU032 | reverse complement strand
GATAAGGCAGTTGCCACTATAGTTACCCAGGTAGAAGTCGACATTAATGATCCGGCCTTTAAGAACCCCACTAAGCCTATCGGCAGCTTTTATTCTAAGGAAGAAGCAGAGCAGATTGCTGTGGAGAAAGGTTTTGAGATGAGAGAGGACGCCGGTCGCGGCTATCGTCGTGTTGTACCTTCTCCCAAACCGATCGATGTAATTGAGAAGGAAACTGTCAGGACTCTTATCGAAGCAGGGCAAATCGTCATCACAGTGGGTGGCGGCGGCATCCCGGTAATACGAAATGGAAATAAGCTGGAAGGTATAGCAGCAGTTATTGACAAGGACTTCGCCTCGGAGACCCTGGCTGATTTAGTTGATGCAGATTTCCTGATTATTCTGACCGCTGTAGAAAAAGTCGCTCTGAATTTTGGCAAAGAAGATGAAAAATGGCTGGGCCAGGTTACTGTTGAAGAAATGGAGCAGTATTGTGAGGAGGGGCATTTCGCACCCGGATCGATGCTGCCTAAGGTAGAGGCTGCAATTACCTTTGCGCGTTCAGGTCCAGAGAGAACAGCCCTGATCACCTCTCTTGCCCGCGCAAGTGACGGCATCCGGGGTGAAACAGGAACAGCAATCAGCATGGCCGGGACAAAGTAATATTCAAGCATAAACAGCGCAGCTTCACTGCGCTGTTTCTCTAAAAGGGAATAATAATTTGCTAGAAGGAGTAAGAGATGAAGACAATTAGAGTAGCCATCTGGGGCTTTGGAGCGATGGGAAGCGGTATCGGCAAGATGATTACTTCCAAACAGGGAATCCAGGTTTCAGGTGTCTGTGACAAATGGGATAAGCTGGTCGGTCAGGAAATGTATGACTATCTTGGAGTTGACCGTGCAGGCCGGCCGGAAGTTATTATTACAGCTGACGAAGCAGAGATTGTGGATCGTGATAAAACAGATATTGTTATTCTGGCAACCGATTCATTTGTTAAAGCTCAGTTTGATAAAATAATCTTTTGTCTTGAACGCAGTGTACCTGTCATTTCTACAGCAGAAGAAATGTCCTGGCCCTGGGCTCAGAATAAAGAGCTGGCGGACAGGATCGACGCAGAGGCAAAAAAACGTGGTGTTGCGATCCTCGGTACCGGCATCAACCCGGGCTTTGTTCTTGACTACCTGATTCTAGCCGCATCAGGCACCTGCGAAGACGTCAAATCTATTAAGGGAGCACGTATTAACGATCTGGCTCCTTTTGGCAAAGCTGTTATGGAAGAACAGGGTGTCGGTATCAGTGTAGAAGAATTTAATGAAAGAATTGCCGCCGATACTTTGGCCGGACACGTTGGTTTCCCTGAGTCAATTGAAATGATGGCACATGGCATGGGCGTTAAACTCAAAGATATTGAACAAACCCGTGACCCCATTATTACCAATGTTGACCGCACCTCCGCCTATGGATTTGCCGGCAAGGGTACTCTGGCCGGTATTCGTCAGCAGGCCTATGCCCGGGATGACAAGGGTGAGATTTTCTATCATTTGGATCATCCGCAGCAGATTTGCCCGGAAGACGAAGGTGTTCACACCGGTGACTATGTCACAATCCATGCCGATGGCTATGATATGAATCTTTCCATTGTTCCGGAAACACCGGGCGGTATTGGCACTATCTCTATGGTAGTAAATATGATTCCCCATGTTCTGGGAGCGAAAGCAGGTTTACGTACTATGCTGGACCTGCCGGTCCCGCGCGCAATTATGGGAGATTATTCTGAACAGGTTGACCTCGATCCCGGACAACATGCAGAGCGTAAGAAGGGCGACTACGTTGTTGTTCAGCGTATCGTGCTGACCGAAGAACAACGTGCCCCGCAGGTACCCGAAGATACTGCTAAAGT
Source organism: Clostridiales bacterium DTU032 (assembly GCA_001512745.1). Taxonomy (GTDB): domain Bacteria; phylum Bacillota; class Clostridia; order Saccharofermentanales; family DTU023; genus DTU032. The sequence goes on along the minus strand of LFSM01000115.1, from coordinate 11,173 downwards.
ACCCTTGATAGCACTCTTCAAAGGATATCTGGAAGATGAGAGCGCAGTCCCGGGAGATGTGGTTAATGTAACCACCATGAGCGGCCGCAAGGATAAGGCTGTTCTGACTGCCCGCGATCCATCAGCCCAGCATAATTATGGACGTTTTGTACCCGAGCTAATGCGGGTGCACCGTCAAGTGCGTGACTTAGTTTTTGGAGGGGAAGAAGCATGAAATCAATGTCGTATGAAGCTGTAATGGCTAGAAAANNTGGACCAGGTGCTTCAGATCCAGCTGGAAATGGGTGTAGGCAATACTCCCCTGCGTGAGCTGAAAAATGTGACTGCTCTAGTCCGCAAATTAGCAGCTGACGGCAAAGGTGCCCGCATTATGGTAAAGGATGAAGCCAACAACCTTTCCGGCAGTTTCAAAGCGCGTCGGGCAGCTATCTCAGTCTGGGATGCCAAACGTAAAGGATATAAAGGCGTTATAGCAGCAACTTCCGGCAACTATGGTGCAGCTGTTGCCGCCTTGGCCAACAGGCTGGGACTTAAAGCTCTGATTATCCAGGAATGCTACGACAGCAAAATGATCGGTCAGCCTGAGATTCTGGAAAAGCAGCGTGCATGTGAAGCCTACGGTGCTGAAGTTATGCAGCTGACCGTCGGTCCGGAACTCTTTTATGAGCATCTGCGCCTATTGGAAGAAACAGGATATTATAATGCCTCACTGTATACACCATATGCCATTGCCGGTGTTGAAACTCTTGGCTATGAAATCGCTCAGCAGTGCAGGGAACAGTTTGCAGCTGAACCGACTGTGGTAGTGGCAACCAATGCCGGCGGCGGCAACCTGACCGGTACTGCACGAGGCTTACTCAAGGCCGGACTCGAAAACACCAAGGTTTACGCTGCCAGTGTCGATCTGAGCGGGCTTTCAATGGCATCAGACCGGGATTTTAACAAAAAATCTTTTACAACCGGTCATACCGGCTTTGGTGTTCCCTACTCAACTTATCCTGATCGCAGCGATGTACCACGTAATGCTGCGCGTCCTATGCGCTATATTGACCGTTATCTGCTGGTAAAACAGGGTGAAGTTTTCTATACAACAGAAATGCTGGCAGCCTTGGAAGGCATGGAGCGAGGACCGGCAGGCAACACCTCGCTGGCAGCTGCTTTCGCCCTGGCACAGACTATGGCTGAAGATGAAATCATCGTTGTGCAGGAAACTGAATACACCGGTGCGGGTAAACATCCGATGGCTCAGCTCAGCTTCGCTGAAGAACAGGGTATTCAATTAATTGTTGGCAACAGTGAGGAAGAGATCCCCGGTAAAAATATCATTATGCCTGACCACCCTTCAAGAATTAAGGTCCGCTACCTGGATATGGAACGCTTGCACAAATCTACCTTGCGTCACCTGATTCCGGAAGATGGTGAGATTAGCGACAGTGATATGGAGTATATTGCGGCGGAGATTAAATCAACAGTCGATGAAACCACACGTTTAATTAAGGAGATAAGGGAGGAAGCTTAATGAATAAGCCAGAGGAAAGAGTTCAGCTTAGTCAGGATTTTTCCGAACGCAGAGAACATCTGAAAGAGATGGATGACCAGGAGCTATATGATTATTTCTGGGAGTTAGCCGGAAAGGTTGTCGAGCCCATGCTGGAAGCGGGTAAAGTCTACACAACACCTTCGGTTGAGCGCAGTGTGCTTTTGCGCATGGGCTTTAACAGTATTGAAGCCGGCGCGATAGTTGATGGCGTCATTTCCCATAACTTATTGGGCAAGGGTGCCGGCCATGTAGTCTGGCGCTTATCGCAAAAACTGGATAAGAGTGTGCTGGAAACAGGTGAAGCTCTGGCCAGGGGAGAGTATTGGGATGAGGTCCCGGGTCTCTTTGGGGAGGTGGCATCATGACTTTAAAGCCATTAGAAGCTGATAAACGTATGGATGTCCGGGACATCCTGGAAGGACTTGAGAATTACAAATCTCCGGTTCGCCCCTGGCACTGGCGCGAAGAAAGAGATATCGAGCACAAACATGGGGATTTTTCCTACTACGAAGCATCTAAACCCCTGAAGCAATCAGTACCGCTGCCCGGAAGCCGTGGTTTCGGTTACATTGATCCACAGACTGACTGTGTTATTACTACCGAAATTGCTTCCGGACGTTTTGAAGATGACGTGCGCCGCATGCGCATGGCTGCCTGGAACGGTGCTGATCATATTATGGTTATACGTACAGCCGGCCAGTCACACATCGATTCCTTGCTGGAGGGTACCACTCAGGGCATCGGCGGCATTCCAGTAACCCGCAAACAGTGCCGGGCTACCAGACGTGCCCTTGACCTGATAGAAGAAGAAGTCGGCCGTCCCATCAATTTCCACTCCTATGTTTCCGGAGTGGCGGGACCGGATATTGCAGTTATGTTCCACGAGGAAGGCGTCTCCGGCGTCCACCAGGATCCGCAGTATAACGTGCTCTATCGCAATATCAATATGTTGCGCAGCTTTATTGATGCCTGCGAGAGCAAAGCGATTATCGCCGATGGCGGCATGCTGCAGATTGACGGTGCTCATAACGCTAATGCCACTGCTATGGAAGCCTGGAAGGTAATGCCGGAGCTGATTGTACAGCACGCCATTAACACCGCCTTCTCACTGGGCTGCGGCATAAAAGCGGATAATATAGCACTTTCAACCGTGCCTCCGACCGCTCCGCCCGCACCTTGCATGCGCCTTGACCTGCCTTATGCAGTAGCCTTGCGTGACCTTTTCAAAGACTTTAAAATGCGTGCCCAGCAGAATACAAAGTTCATGGAATCGGAAACCAGAGAGGCAACAGTGACTCATACCCTGAATATGGTGATCTCACGTCTGACCTCCGTTGATGTCCAGTCGACCATAACACCCGATGAAGGCCGTAACGTGCCCTGGCATTATTTCAATATTAATGCTACCAATACAGCACGTCAGGCTTTAAACGGTATGGACGGCATGCGGCAGATGGTTAAAATTGACCGTGAAGGACCTTTGGGAGACCGTGTGCGCGAGCTTAAAGAGCGCGCCGTTCTTTTCCTGGAAGAAATCCTGCATGTCGGCGGCTACTTTGAAGCAGTCGAGCAAGGCTTCTTTGTTGACAACGCTGAGTATCCTGAACGAAAAGGAGACGGTATTGCCCGCGAAATTGAAGGCGGCATCGGAGTCAATGCTCTCTATCTGCGTGATGACGACTACTTTGCTCCTGTCAGTGTCCATTACGGCAATAACAATTTACCTGAAGGTGTAAAGCATGCGACCGACGTCATCGGCGGAGATACTTTCGAAGATCCGTCCAAAGTGAAATTTATCGATGAGCTGGATGAGAGCGACAATGTCAACGTTCGCCTGGAAGAAAAGAAGCTTTATTACGACAATACAAATATTGTACGTCCTGAAGTGGAATTCATGGCTGACGGCTATATAGTCGTTACTCTGCAGCTGCCCTGCGAGAAGCGCTATGCGGAAGTTGCCGCACTCGAGATCGGAAAGAGAATGAACCTTTCCGAATGTGAAGTTATCCATTCACAGGTCATGCATCCGTGTGAGGGCACCTACATAGAGATGAAGGGTAAGGTCGATTTCGATATTGACCTTAATGAACTGGAAATGCCTGAAGTTAAGGAGAATCTGTCTGAGAAGGAAATCCGTGACGCTATCCATGCTCAAGGCATGACAATAGTTGCGGGCACAATCGGCGAAGACGAGCATTCAGTCGGTCTGAAAGAAACTCTGGACATCAAGCACGGCGGCATAGAAGGATTCGGTATCAAATACCACTATCTCGGCACATCCGTTCCCGTAGAAAAACTGGTGGACGCAGCGATTGAGACAAACGCTGATGCGATACTGGCTTCTACAATAATTTCTCATAACAATATTCATTACGACAATATGAGAAAGCTGGCTGATGTCTGTGTGGAAAAAGGAGTGCGCGATAAGTTGATACTGGTAGCAGGCGGCACACAAGTCAACTCCGAACTGGCGGTAGAGGCCGGCATGGATGTTGGCTTCGGCCGTGGCAGCAAAGGCATAGATGTTGCCAGTTTCCTGGTTGAGCGCCGGCGTCAGATGCAGGAGGAGGGTATTCTCGATTAAATGATGAAGAACGTAGAGATTGATTTATTAGTTGCCGAGATAGGCAGCACTACGACAGTACTAAACGCCTTTGATGGCCTGGAAAACGGGGAGCACCCCGTTTTCCTTGCTCAGGCAAATAGTGCAACATCAGTTCAGACCGGAGACGTCAGACTGGGTCTGGAAGAAGCCAAAGCTGCGCTGGCCCGAAAACTCAAGGCCGAAAATATTACTGCGCGAAACTATTTTGCTACCAGCTCAGCAGCCGGCGGTCTATCCATGACTGTCCATGGCCTGGTGCGGGATATGACAGTGCGGGCTGCAAGGGAAGCGGCTCTTGGATCGGGCGCTGTCCTGCGTCTGGTCACAGCGGGAAAGTTACGTCCTTCCGATCTGGAGCAAATCCGGGAAATTGGTCCCCGCATCATCATGGTAGCCGGCGGAGTCGACTTCGGTGAACGTGATACGGCAATTTTTAACTTTACAAAACTTGCAGAAGAAGTGACGGATACCCCCTTTCTCTATGCCGGAAACTGTGAAAACCAACATGAGATTCAGCAGATTGCTGGTGAGCAGAAGGTTGAACTGCATCTCAGCGAAAATGTTTATCCGGATATAGACCGGCTTAATATTGAACCGGCCCGCGCTATTATCCAGACTATTTTCGAAGAACATATTATCGAAGCACCGGGTATGGCGCATATTTATGATCAGGTGAGCGGCAAAATCATGCCCACTCCGGGAGCGGTGATGGCCATGGCAGAATTGCTTTATGCAGAAGTCGGCGACCTGCTGGTGATTGATGTCGGCGGAGCAACTACTGATGTACATTCAGTCAGTCCGGGCAGTGATGCCATGCAGCAGATATCGGTAGCCCCGGAGCCCTTCGCCAAACGTACAGTGGAAGGCGATCTTGGTGTCTTCATTAATCGGCATCTGGTCTTTCAGGAGATGCCGGAAAAATTACGCCGTCAGCTGAGTCCGGCAGCGGTTGCCGCCCTGGATACTTTGAAGGAAGAGCCGCAGACAGAAGCTGACTGGGAACTGTTGGAAGCTCTGACCGAGACCTGTCTGTCAACAGCACTGGAACGTCATGCTGGCCGTATTTTTGAATCTTATTCGCCACAGGGCCGGGAGAAGATGGTCAAGGGCAAGGATCTTACTCAGGTTTCCACGATTATACTGACCGGAGGAGCGCTGACTAATCTGCAAAGGCCGGATGAGATCTTGCGGCGCGTTCTGGCTGCTGCGTCGGCAGATAAGCTGTACCCCGCTGCGGATGCCCGTGTTATTATTGACCGTGACTACATAATGGCTTCTTTGGGCGTAATGGCCAGCCGTTATCCTGCAGGAGCTCTGAAGATTTTTCGAAACTCTGCTGATTTGAAAGTCAGCCCGGAATAGGAGGCGACAATGCATTATCCACAAATTCTTATAGACCGTGAAAAGCTCAGGCATAATGTAAAATGGCTTGTGGAAAATGCCGGAAAAGCCGGTATTCAAATCCACTTCATCACTAAATGCTTCTGTGCATATCGTGAAATAGTTGAAGAGATGGCCTTGGCCGGTGTTGAGAATTTCGGTGACTCGCGCTGGCAGAACTTACAGAAGATTACCGATTTGGGCAAATCCAGGATGCTGGTGCGCATTCCGATGTTATCAGAAGTAAATGAAGTAGTTCGCTACGCAGATCTCAGTCTGAACTCCGAGATAGCCACTCTGGAAGCATTGTCAGATGCTGCCTTGAGTCATGATAAGACCCACGGTGCTATTCTTATGGTGGAAATGGGAGATCTGCGTGAGGGTTTTATGCCGGATAAGGTCGCAGCAGCGGCGGAGAGAGTACTTACATTGCGCGGACTCTGGCTGGCCGGGATCGGTGCCAACTTTAACTGCTATGGCGGTGTTATCGCTGAAGAAAGTCAGATGGAGCAGCTGGTGGAGATAGCGGAATATTTGCGTTCACGTTTTAATATCGAACTGCCCATAGTTTCCGGCGGCAACTCAGGCGCACTCTATATGCTGGAAAACGGCAGCCTGCCTCGGGGTATTAATCATCTGCGTATAGGAGAAGCATACCTCCTGGGCCGCGAGACATCCTATGGCAATAGGGTGGGCGACCTTTACACTGACGTTTTTACTCTGCGGGCTCAGGTTATCGAATGCCGCAACAAAGCTTCGGTGCCGACAGGAAAACTAGGCCTCAATGCCTTTGGCGAACTGCCCGTTTTTGAGGACAAGGGCATGATGAAGCGTGCTATTCTGGGTGTCGGCAGGCAGGATACAAGTTGTGAAACGCTGACGCCGCGGGACCATCATGTGGATTTTCTGGGTGCCTCCAGTGACCATATGATCTGTGATGTCACGCACTATGTAAATAAGCTTGAAGTCGGAGACAGCCTTGACTTCAGCTGTGACTATGGCGCCCTGACCAGAGCCTTTATTTCACCTTATGTTGAAAAACGTCTGATTTAAAAATACTGTGGCACGGAGGTAGGACCGTGACTTATAAAAAAAGAGATACTAGTAAGGACAAAACAAGAGTCTGGGCGGAAATTTCCCGCTCGGCTCTGCTCAATAATGTAGCAGTAATCAGGTCACACTTAGCTCCGGAGACAAGGATGGCAGCTGTTGTAAAGGCTGATGCCTATGGCCATAGGGCCGGACTGGTCGCACCTATTCTTGAAAACGAAGCAGGAGTGAACTTTTTTGCTGTAGCAACCCTGGAAGAAGCTATTGAGCTGAGAGAACTTGGAATCAGGGGTGATATTCTGATTTTAGCCTCTGTTGATCCGCGTTATGTTGGGGAATTGAAGCATTATGATTTGATCGTCACAGTTATGGATCAGTTATATGTCGGGCCTTATGCGCAGATGGCAGCTAAAAGCGAAGGCGCCCTGCGCCTTCACTTGAAACTGGATACAGGAATGGCCCGCCTGGGTCTTTCCACCCGCAAAGAGGAGCTGGAGCAATCACTGGCAGTGGCCCGGGCGATAGAAGAGAGGCCGGAGCTGCAGTTGGAAGGGGTTTTCAGCCATCTGGCCTCAGGAGCAGCAGACCCGGACTTCAGCAAAAGACAGTTAGACCTGTATCATAGTTTTCTGTCGGCCTTTCAGCTGAAAAACGGCAAAAAGCTGGTCTGTCACCTTGCCGCCAGTAGTGCCCTGACCAATCAGGATTTTGCTCTGGACATGGTTCGCCCCGGGATCGCCCTTTATGGCGGACAGACTCCGCCACCTGAACTCTGGCAGAATTTGCGCCCTGTGATGTCCTTCTTCAGCCGGGTATTTCTGCTCCGGGAAGTTACGCGCGGGACATCCGTAAGCTACTCACAGACCTGGCACGCAGAACGGGATACGCGACTGGCCCTGATCGAGGCAGGTTACGCAGATGGAATCATGCGTATTTTATCTAATCGCGGCAGCTGGCTGATTAATGGAGTTGAAGCTCCTATTGTCGGCAGAGTCTGCATGGATTGCTGTCTGGTGGATGTAACGGATTTGCCGCAGGTGCAAGTTGGTGACAGGGCGCTTTTCTTTGGTGAGTACAATGGAAAGAGACTGTCAGCGGCGGAACAGGCCGAAAAGGCTGAAACAATTGATTATGAGCTTTTTACAGGCATACGTTGCCGGGTTCCGCGAATCCTGGTCTGATCTCGCCTTTTTCTTTTTAGCGGAGTGATGGAAGTGAGAGTCTCTACAATAATACAAGCGACCGGGAGGGGATCCGATCGCTTGTGTGGGATAAGAAGCAGAAACGTATGAATATTTTCTGATTAGCATAAATATAAATTAAAATTTATATAATGTCAAGAGAATATCAATGAAGGGTGAGGAAATTTGCATGAAAGATAATTTAGAACTCATAGCTGATGAGCTTTACACCGTGGTTATAGAGCGGGCAGCAAATCCCGTGCCCGGGTCTTACACTAATTATTTATTAAACAAAGGTGTGGATAAAATACTGACTCGCCTGGGTGAACAGACCCTGGATTTAATAATTGCGACCAAAAATAAAAGCAATAGTGATATGATCAATCAGAGCGCAGACCTGATTTACCACCTGATAGTTCTGTTGGCGGCAAGGGAAATACCCTTAGATGAAGTAAATGCTGAGCTGAGAAAAAGACGCAGTTTGTCTGATCCCGAATCGAATTAGCTTTTGTCAGCAGGGCTGAAGCTTTATATATAAGAAAAAACTGCGGACAGGCAGATCATGGGGAACATTTTCCGGATTTATCTTGACAGTGGAGAGTGACCATGCTAGTATTCTTATGCTTGTCAACGCACGAGTCTTTTTTTTTGTGCGGCAAAAATGCTTAAACTCGGATGGAGGTATCCACATGG
>LFSM01000115.1:1509-2651 GCA_001512745.1 Clostridiales bacterium DTU032 | reverse complement strand
TTGTCGTTTTTGCAAACAACATACTATTCACAACGAGACAAAATAAGTCTCCCGGAAGCATATTATTTAATACTTTGCATTAGAGCGAACGAGAGGTGTCTTAAAAGTGGCAAAAAAGGATTCATCAAAATCGCGATCCAAAAAGTCTGATAAAGGCGGAAAAAAGCCGTTTTTTACGCGTTTAAAGAACTTTTTTTCCAATTTAATCACAGAATTAAAGCGAGTTGTCTGGCCTGATAAGAAGAAATTAAAGCAGAACTCAGCTACTGTTTTAGTTATTATTGTCGCAGCTGCCGCTTTGATCTGGGCATTTGATACATTTATAAAATTTATTCTGACCTCTACCGGCTTTTACGCTCCGGTTTCTGAAATAACAGAAACTGCTGCAACAGATCCGGACGGTGATGGAAGCGGCGTGACTGTCGTACCGACAGATGCTGACCCGGCTGGAGACTAGTAAATGTCTGAAGAAGAAAAGCGTGCTCCGGAGGCCAAATGGNNCGGAGGCCAAATGGTATGTAGTACATACTTATTCCGGTCACGAAAACAAAGTTAAAGATACCCTGGAGTTGATTATAGAAAACCGCGGCCTCGAGGAGATGATTCACGAGGTTTTAGTTCCTACCGAGAATGTGGTTGAAGTCAAGGATGGCAAGCGTCGCACAATCGAGCGAAAAATCTATCCCAGCTATGTGCTGATCAAAATGATCCTGACAGATGAAATATGGTATATAGTGCGCAACACGCGCGGTGTAACCGGTTTTGTCGGTCCGTCCAGCACCAATCCTGTCCCTCTGACCGAAGAAGAGCTGATGATGATCGGCCTGGAGTCTTCCTGGGAACCTGTTGTTGACTATGAAGTGGGTGACACTGTTAAAGTTATCAACGGCCCCCTTGAGGGATTTGACGGCAAGGTTGAAGAGATTAATTTAGAAAAGAAAAAAGTTACTGTTATGGTCTCTATGTTCGGCCGTGAAACACCGGTAGAGCTTGACTGGATACAGGTAATCAGAATATAAGTATTGTCTGAAAGCCGTAAGGCTTTTAAATAGCTGAGGCTGAGGCCAAAGCAAAACGAATTAAAAATTTGGGAGGTGGCCACATGGCTAAAAAAGCAGTATCCGCATATGTGAAACTTCAGA
>LFSM01000115.1:0-1399 GCA_001512745.1 Clostridiales bacterium DTU032 | reverse complement strand
TTTCATTACTAAAACTCCTCCGGCCGCTGTGCTTCTGAAGAAAGCAGTAAATCTGGACAAAGCATCGGGTGTGCCTAACAGAGAAAAAGTAGCAACAGTAGCATGGTCTGAATGCAAACGTATTGCAGAGATGAAAATGGTTGATACCAATGCTTCGGATGTTGAATCCGGTGCACGCATGGTAGCAGGCACAGCTCGCAGTATGGGCATTACAGTCGATTACGACGCTTAGGAGGGACGAGAATGAAACACGGAAAACGTTATCGCGAAGCGGCAAAGCTCGTCGACCCTAAGAAAACTTACGAGCTGGGTGAGGCTCTGGAATTAGTGCTTCAGACTGCAACAGCGAAATTTGATGAAACTATCGAGGTCCATCTGCGCATGGGTGTTGACTCACGTCACGCAGACCAGCAGGTGAGAGGTGCAGTTGTGCTGCCACATGGTACCGGACGCTCATCCCGTGTCCTGGTCTTTGCCAAAGGCCCTTTGGCTGATGAAGCTAAAGCAGCAGGTGCAGACTATGTCGGTGCAGAAGAATTTGTTCAAAAAATCGAAGGCGAAGGCTGGTTTGATTTTGATGTCGTCATTGCAAGCCCTGACATGATGGGTGTGGTAGGACGTCTGGGACGTGTGCTTGGCCCGCGTGGCTTAATGCCGAACCCGAAATCCGGCACAGTAACTCAGGAAGTCGGCAAGGCAGTTGAAGAAGCCAAAGCCGGTAAGATAGAGTATCGTCTGGAAAAGCAGAACATCATTCATACTTCAATCGGCAAGGCATCATTTGGTACCGAGAAGTTGCAAGATAACTTTACAGCGCTGATTGACGCCGTCATCCGTTCCAAGCCACCGGGAGCAAAAGGACAGTATATTCGTCGTTGCACCCTGACAAGCTCAATGGGGCCCGGAGTACGTACAAACCACAGTATTGCTTAAGAAGAGAACTGATGTAAACAAACAGGTGATAATATACTTGCCTGTTATAAAAAATGAATAACCACGAAGCCGAAGAAAGCCGGAGCCCGTCAGGGCATANNTCTGCCTGTCGCAGAGGGGTTTTTCAAATATATAAAAGGAGGAATGTCATGCCAAGTCCAAAGATTTTGGAGAGAAAGAAGGCTGAGGTAACAAAGCTGGCCAAAGAATTAAAGTCAGCTGAATCTATTGTCTTCTCTGATTACAAAGGTTTGACTGTCGCGCAGGACACTGAAATGCGGGCTAAGTTCCGTGAAGAAGGTATCCATTACCAGGTGGTAAAGAATACTCTTTCTATCCGTGCCATGCATGAACTTGGAATCAAGGACATTGATGAAGTATTCGCAGGACCTACAGCTATCGCCTATAGCACCGAAGATGTTGTCCTGGCACCGCGTCTGGTCCGTGAGTCCAGCGAAAAGTTCAA
>LFSM01000120.1 GCA_001512745.1 Clostridiales bacterium DTU032 | reverse complement strand
CAGGACTGTTGTAAATGTCCTTCAGGCGAAGCTGGACTTCTCTTTGTGTCTTCTTAGGCACCTTGTCCAGAACATTCCGGGAGAAGTGAGTTTGACAGCGTTGCCAGGATGCACCCTCAAACTGCTCTCTTATTGCTTTAACCAAACCTTTATGCTGGTCGGAAGTAACTAAGTCAACTCCGTGAAGACCCTGCTCTTTCAGCTCAGAGAAAAAATCGAACCAGATTTCGTAACTCTCGCCATCGCCGGCCTTAAATCCCAAGACTTCGCGATGACCGTCCTCGTTAACTCCTATTGCCACAAGCAAACCTTTAGACTTAACACTGCCGTTAGCTCTTGCCTTGACGTAGATGGCGTCAACAATGAGAAAGGGGTAAGCATTGGTTAATGGACGTTGGCGGAATTGTTCCACTTCCTTGTCAAGTTCCTCACAAAGCCTCGAGACTGTACTCTTACTAAAACTTGTGCCGCAGAGGGTCTCAGTTATCCTGGAAACCTTGCGGGTGGAGACACCTTGAAGAACCATCTCCATCAATGAAAGAACCAGGGCCTTTTCACTTCGCTCGTAATTGGCAAAGAGAGCGGTCGAAAAAGTGCCATTACGTAACTTTGGTATGAAAAGATCCAATGTGCCTACTCTGGTCTTGAACTGCCGCTCCCGGTAGCCGTTGCGGTAGGTAAGCCGTTTGTCTGTACGCTCGTAAGATTCTGCTCCCACTTGCTCGCTTACCTCTGCTTTCAAAACCGCGTTAAAGACTGCCTCAAGCAATTCCCTTACAGCTTCGTCGCGGTCGCCAATCATAAGTTCTTTAAGAGTTGCTTCACTTAGGGTAATATTAAGTTGAGTCATGTTTCTGCTCCTAGCTTATGATTTCTTCTAAAACCATTGTAGCAAAGAGTGGACATGACTCACTTTTTCAATTTACACCAACTATACGGACTTTATCCAATTAGAAACAGATCAGAAGTTAGAAAAGGTCTTTAACTACATCGCAAATCAAACAGAAGTGAAACAAAATATTTTCTTTGATGGTCAGATTTATGACGCCTTTAGCTTCATTTTTATGCTCTAGATGCTGAAATTAATCCCAACTTTATTCCCAACTTAATGTACAATATATGTTGGAATAAAAGAGAGGTGTAGCAGTATGAATATCAAAGAAAAAGTCCTTGAATTAAGTAAATACGCGGATGAACAAGAGTGGTTTGAATTCAAGGAAAATTGGTTTGAACCAGTAGTGTTAGGTGAATATGTCTCTGCACTTTCTAATGCAGCTGCATTTCACCACCAGAAATACGCGTATTTTATCTGGGGAATAAATAATGAAACTCATGAGATTATTGGCACAACATTTAATCAATATCAACACGTAAAAAACGAACCATATCAGAATCAACTAGCTCGAAATTTGTCACCTAGTATTAATTTCTCTTTTGTAGAAGATGTAATTAATGAGAAACGAATTGTCGTTCTTATTATTCCAGCTGCAGAAGGAGTGCCGACTGCTTATAAAGAGAAACGATTTATTCGTATTGGATCATCGAAGGTAAATTTAAGAGAGTATCCTAAACGTGAAATTCAACTTTTTAAAATACTGGATGGTCGGGTTGAAACCATCGAGACTATATCAGCAAAATATCAAGATTTAACCTTCTCAAAACTGTTTGGTTATTATGGGTCCAAGGGGATTATCTTGAAGGAAAAAACCTTTAAGAAAAATCTTGGTTTAAAGACGGAAACGGGCGAATACAATTTATTGGCGCAACTTCTTTCTGATAATTCGCATTTTCCACTTCGAGTTTCCTTGTTTGATGGTAAAACGAAAGGCTCAAATCTGTTTTCTGTACGTGAATTTGGAAATAACTGCTTGCTCTATACGCTTGATG
>LFSM01000092.1 GCA_001512745.1 Clostridiales bacterium DTU032 | reverse complement strand
TGTCAGATAAACCGGGCACAATCAGAGTGGTTACTTCCACGTGAGCATGGGCTGCGGCACGCCGGATAGTCTCCTTAGTGGTGGTAAAATCACCACTAAGCTTGCGGTAACCTTCTTCTGAGAAAGCCTTGAGATCGATATTCCAGGCTGTAATTAGGGGCAAAAGCTCGTCCAAAAATTCAGAAGTAAGCTGGCCGTTACTTACCACAACTGTTTCCAGATCGTTTTCGCGGGCTATTTCAGCTGTGTCGCGCACATACTCATAGCCAATCAAGGGTTCATTGTAGGTAAATGCCAGGCCGCAGTTGCCCTGGTCCTTAAGGGAAAGTGCCAGTCCCACCAGCTCAACGGGAGCGATATAGCGTGTAGAAACAGAGTCTTTTCCCGCCCGGGCTATGTCGAAATTCTGGCAGAAATAACAATTCATATTACAGCCAAAACTCCCGACGGAAAGGATTTTTTCACCCGGCCGAAAAAAGCTGAGCGGCTTCTTTTCAATGGGATCCAGGCCGATGGCTGTGACGTGGTTATAACTGATAGAGATTACCTGGCCGTCTTTAGCCTGTCTGGCACCGCAGAAGCCGACAGCTCCATCTTTGAGGCGGCAATAGCGCGGGCAAACCCGACAGCTGATTCTGGTCTGCGCATCAATATTATTCGCGTTCATGCCGATCTACCTGGAAACGCTCGATTTTATATTCTTTATCCGGATCAATTCCTGCCTTAATCAAAGCAATGGCGATCTGGTCTTCTGCAGTTGTAACTCCATCCAGCCTTGGCAGCAAGAGACCACGCCGCTTACCGGAAGTGACAATGACACCATAGCGATCAGGATCCAGGTCATCCACTGAAGCGACTTCCTCTTTTTCGCCCAGAATATCTACGCTATACACCAGTTGATCCAGCTCAGATGGTTGTACTGAGGGGAAGCGGGGATCATATTTGGCTGAGGAAACAGCATTATGAATAATTTCCTCAGCTATATTGGCCTTGCTGGCTTCAATAGTACCGATGCAGCCACGCAAATTATTGTCCTTATATAAAGTGACAAACACGCCACTTTGCTTCTTCAGCATTTCGTCAGGCAAGTCTGAGGGCGTGGTCAGAGTTTTTCCTTCAAGTATGAAGGCCTCAACACTGGCCTGTGCTAATTTAATATAGGGATCATCAGTGGTTATATTCTTGTCTTTGGGGGAGAAAGCGGCCACTGCGTAGCCCACACCGAAAGTAGCTTCATATGAATACAGCTCAGAGTCAAAGTCACTGTCAGCCAGAACTCCCGCCATGATTTGAAAAGTGCGCAAACCGCATTCCTTTGCACCCTCTACCAGATTATTGTCCAGATTGAAGAGGCGGTCGAGCTCGCCGCCGGCGAAAATATCTGTGAGTTCACTATCCAATTGCGGTCCTTCTTCGCGGTAGCCGTAGGGGCCATCAGCTTTCAAAACATGTGACAGATCGCCTGAGGCAATAAAGATGGTGCGCTTATTTGAGCGACGCACAGCTTCAGCAACAGCCCGGCCAAACTCAAAGTGCTTTTCAGGGCCAAGCAGAGACATACCGAGCCGGAGGAGTTTAAAGTCCTTATAATACTTATGAATGAAAATAAGTGGCAGTAAAATCCCGTGATCTAATGTCTGTGCCTCAAGATTAGTAGCCTCCAGTAATATATTCCGTTCATAACTGACATCCTGCAGAAGTTGCAGGAGTTCCTGATCGTAGCTGACTTTTTCATTGATAGAGTGAATGCCAAAAGCTCTCATATTTCCCTCTGCACTACTGGCGTTCGCAGCATAAAAAGCTGAACGCAGAAATGGTGAGTGTGAACTGCAAATGATGATGCTCTCGGGTTCCAGTTCAGCTATTTCCCGGGCTGCCCTGTGAAAGGCGGCCGCTGTGTCTTTAATTTTCTTCTCTTCACCACGGCCTACTTCGGGCAGGATGATTGGTGGATGGGGTAATACATAAGCTTTTAAGATCATAAGTCTGCTCCCTTCTGCTTTAATTCATCATAACATCTGCTGGTATCAGTTAATCAGCTCACTAAGAAAATTGTATCTGATGATTGACATTGAAGGACTGTTATTTGATACAATGATTGCCTACAGCTTTTCACGAAGGTGAATTCAGGCTAACTGCTAGACAGGAAAAAGTATTCCTGCTATAGTATTTAGTCGGTGCCCTTTCGTGGGCAGCTTTTTGGAAAAAATTATGGAAGGAGGTGTGTTGATGCCTACATTCAACCAGTTGGTCAGAAAAGGACGGAGCTCGAAGAAGTCGAAAACAGACGTGCCGGCATTGTCGTATGGCCTGAACTCGCTTCAGAAGAAAAGCACAAAGTATCCGTCGCCGCAGAAACGTGGCGTGTGTACTGTTGTAAGAACGACTACGCCTAAGAAACCTAACTCAGCTTTGCGTAAGGTTGCTCGTGTCCGTCTAACAAACCAGTATGAAGTCTACGCGTATATTCCGGGTGAAGGCCATAACTTGCAGGAGCATAGTGTGGTCCTTATTCGCGGCGGTCGCGTCAGGGACTTGCCTGGTGTTCGCTACCATGTTATTCGTGGAACTCTCGACACGGCCGGTGTAACCGATCGTAAACAGAGCCGTTCGAAGTATGGTACGAAGAAGCCAAAGGTCGCCAAGACCAGATAGTACACCAGCGGTTGGATAAAAACATGCCATCAGTACATGCCTTTTTTTAGGCCTGTTCTCAAAGCATGACACGTGTCCATATCGTGAGTACCTATGATTTCGGGAAGATCCCGTATAATCATGAAAGGAGGGAAGGAAGATGCCAAGGAAAGGTCATATACCTAAGAGAGAAGTTTTGCCCGATCCCGTTTATCATGACAAGCGTGTCGCCAAGCTCGTAAATAATGTAATGCTTGACGGCAAGAAGCAGTTGGCTCAGCGCATTGTCTATGATGCTTTTGATATCATTGCGGATCGTACAGGACAGAATCCACTCGAAGTCTTCGAAAAAGCATTAGAGAATATAATGCCTGTGCTTGAAGTTAAGGCTCGCCGTGTCGGCGGCTCTAACTATCAGGTACCGATTGAAGTGCGACCCGATCGTCGCCAGACATTAGCACTGCGCTGGCTAGTAGATGCAGCCAGAAAGCGTAACGAACGTACCATGAAAGAACGTCTTGCCAATGAAATACTTGACGCTACAAATGATACCGGAGCCGCTTTCAAGCGCAAAGAAGAAATTCACCGCATCGCAGAAGCGAACCGTGCCTTTGCACACTACCGCTGGTAACTGTGTTTTAAATATTTATTTGCGCACAAAACAAATGCGGACATATAAGGAGTTGACGAGTCATGTCTCGTGCATTTTCGCTTGAAAATACTAGAAATATCGGCATCATGGCACATATTGATGCCGGAAAAACAACAACAACTGAGCGTATCCTTTACTACACCGGACGGATCCATCGCCTGGGTGAAACCCATGAGGGCACAACAACGATGGATTGGATGGAGCAGGAACAGGAGCGCGGTATAACGATCCAGTCTGCCGCGACAACAGCACAGTGGAGAGGCCACCGCATCAATATTATTGATACGCCCGGCCATGTTGATTTTACTGTTGAAGTGGAGCGCAGTTTGCGTGTACTTGATGGTGCAGTAACAGTATTATGTGCCAAAAGCGGATGTGAACCTCAGACAGAAACAGTATGGCGGCAAGCCGATAGTTACGGCGTGCCCCGCATTGTCTATATCAACAAAATGGACATGACAGGTGCCAGCTTTTTCAACGCTTTGGACTCCATGCGTGAGAGATTGGGCGCGAATGTTGTTCCGATCCAATTGCCTATTGGTAAGGAAGAGGATTTTCAGGGCATTGTTGACCTGATTTCCATGAGAGCTGAACTTTACCTAGGTGATGACCTGGGTGAAAGTATTACAGAAGCGGATATTCCCGAGGAACTGCTTGAGCAGGCCAAAGAATACCGTGGACAGTTGGTGGAAGCCATTTGCGAGCAAGACGACACTTTGATGGAAAAATTCCTTATGGATGAGGATATTTCTGTTGAAGAACTTAAGGCTGGTTTGCGCGCAGCTACAATCAATCTGGGCATTGTCCCGGTTGTGTGTGGCTCTTCCTATAAGAATAAAGGCGTACAGCTGATGCTGGATGCCATGGTAGATTATCTGCCCTCGCCGCTGGATATTCCTCCGATCAGGGGTATGAATCCCCGGACCGAGCAGGAAGAAGTACGTGAAGCCGATGATGATGCTCCGTTCTCTGCTTTAGCCTTTAAAGTGATGACGGATGAATATGTCGGCAAACTATGTTTCTTCCGCGTATACAGCGGTACTTTGAAGGCAGGCAGTTATGTCTTGAATGCAAGCAAGGACAAACGGGAGCGCATTGGCCGCATTCTTTTGATGCACGCCAATCACCGTGAAGATGTTGATGAGGTTTATGCCGGCGATATCGCTGCAGTGGTGGGGTTAAAAAATACTTCCACCGGTGACACTCTTTGCTTTGAACAAGCTCCGATTATCCTGGAAAGTATGGATTTTCCTGAGCCGGTGATTTCAGTAGCTGTTGAGCCTAAGTCAAAGGCCAGTCAGGACAAAATGACAGCAGCTCTGGCAAAACTGGCAGATGAAGATCCGACTTTCAAGACCCGGACTGACGAGGAGACAGGCCAGATCATTATCTCAGGAATGGGTGAATTACATCTGGATATCATTGTTGACCGTTTGTTCAGAGAGTTTAAAGTTGAAGCCAATGTCGGTATGCCCCAGGTTGCATACAGAGAAACAATTACTCAGGCAGCTTCGGGCGAAGGACGCTTTGTTCGCCAATCGGGCGGCCACGGTCAGTATGGCCATGCTATTATCGATGTCGAGCCTCTGGAAGCAGGCCAAGGTTTTGTTTTTGAAGACAAAACTGTCGGCGGAGTGATTCCCAAACAGTTTATCAAACCGATCGAAGAGGGAATTCGCGAAGCCATGCAGGGCGGCACGATAGCAGGCTATCCAATGGTTGATATCAAGGCGATCTTGCGCGACGGATCTTACCACGAGGTAGATTCATCGGAAGTCGCTTTCCGCATTGCGGGTTCAATGGCTTTGCGTGATGCCGTAAATAAGGCCAGGCCGGTCTTGATGGAACCTGTTATGCAGGTAGATATAATTGTCCCGATTGAGTATCTGGGAGATGTTCTGGGAGATGTAAGTTCCAGACGTGGCCGGATACAGGGAATGGATCAGGAAAGCAATGTTCAGAAAATTCATGCTTTTGTTCCGTTATCTGAGATGTTTGGTTATGCTACGGCGCTTCGTTCCAAAACGCAGGGCCGCGGTGTGTTCACAATGCAAATCAGTCACTTTGAACAGGTGCCCGCCAGTGTTCATGATAAAATAGTCAAAGGTGGCTAAAGAGCTAATTGCTCACTATAATTTGATAAAAAGAAAGTTTTGTGTAAAATGAGGATATGTGTCGTTTTTTAATACAGCGATACCTTCCAAGCATAAGTTACTCAGGAGGAAATCTGAATGGGAAAAGAAAGATTTGAAAGAACTAAACCCCACGTCAACGTAGGCACAATCGGACACGTTGACCACGGTAAAACAACATTGACCGCAGCAATCACCAAGGTGCTGGCTGCTGAAGGCATGGCGAACTTTACTGATTATGCCAATATCGATAAAGCTCCCGAAGAGCGTGCCCGTGGTATCACAATCAGCGCTTCTCACGTTGAGTATGAGACAGAGAATCGCCACTACGCTCACGTAGACTGCCCAGGTCACGCTGACTATATCAAAAACATGATTACAGGCGCAGCTCAGATGGATGGTGCAATCCTTGTCGTGTCAGCTGCAGACGGCCCTATGCCTCAGACCCGTGAGCATATCCTGCTCGCCCGTCAGGTTGGTGTTCCTGCTGTCGTAGTTTTCATGAATAAGACGGATCAGGTTGACGATGAAGAACTTCTGGAACTCGTCGAAATGGAAATCCGTGAACTTCTGGATGAGTACGAATTCCCGGGAGATGATACTCCGATTATTCGCGGCTCCGCTTTAGTGGCTCTGGAGTCAGAAAGCACAGATAAGAGTGCTCCTGAGTATCAGCCCATCATTGAACTGATGAAGGCAGTAGATGAATTTATTCCCACACCTGCCCGTCCTACCGACCAGCCTTTCCTGCTTCCGGTTGAGGATGTTTTCACAATTACCGGACGCGGCACAGTAGTAACTGGCCGTATTGACCGTGGAACAATCAATCTGAACGATAAGGTTCAAATTGTTGGTTTGCAGGATGAAGCTGATAACACAGTTGTAACCGGTATTGAAATGTTCCGCAAATACATGGATTCAGCAGAAGCCGGTGACAACGTCGGTCTGCTCCTGCGTGGTGTTGAGCGTGATGACGTTCAGCGCGGCCAGGTAATTGCCAAACCCGGATCCATCCATCCTCATACCAAATTTAAGGGTCAGGTCTATGTTCTGACCAAGGAAGAAGGCGGCAGACATAAGCCTTTCTTTGATGGTTACCGCCCGCAGTTCTACTTCCGTACAACTGACGTAACCGGCGTAATCACTTTGCCCGAAGATAAAGAAATGACCATGCCTGGCGACCACGTTGAAATTTCTGTTGAGCTGATCACACCGATCGCTATTGAACCCGGACTGAAGTTTGCTATCCGTGAGGGTGGCCGTACAGTCGGATCAGGAACAGTTATCGCAGTTGCTGAGTAATCTTGCAGGCAAACAAAGTTAAATAGTTATTGGAGCTGTCCCGTGAGCGTTTTGTTTACGGGACAGTTTTTGTAAGGGGCTGTTGCAGACAGTCCTTGTCAGTTCTTGTCATTAAATATTACTTTTAAACTGAAATATTCCGGGATAATAATAATCAGCTTTCATTTGAACTGCATGACTACTGTTTCGATGCTAAAATGACTAGGCTATATTAGAAAGGGAAACAGATGACTACAGAGGATAAGAAAGTAGAAGAAAAAGATAAAGTTGGGGAACTGGTGAAAGATGCGTCTTCTTCCATGCAGTCTTCAGACAATTCAGACCATCTGATCTGGGACAGGATGGGAAATTTGCCGCTTCTGCCTTTGCGGGGGGTAGTGATATACCCTAACGTCTTGCTCTCCTTTGATGTAGGACGGGAACGTTCAATTCTGGCCTTGCAGAAAGCTATGGAAAGCAACAATGAGCTGATTCTGGCAGGACAGAAAAATGTCGAAGATTTGCATCCTGAGCCTGAAGATATATACGATGTAGGCACACGTGCTTTGGTGCGGCAAATCCTTGAACTTCCCGACGATAGTTATAAGGTACTTGTTTATGGTCTCGAGCGTGTCAAAATCGAAAACTATACACAAGTAAAATCCTTTTATGAGGTTGATTTTACAGCTCTGCCGGACAAGGATGCCGAAGATACACCCAGTCTCACCGCAGCCGGCAGGGTCATGGGATCTCATTTTCAAACTTATGCCAGCCTTACTGAACATGTGGCGCCGGATGCTGTTACGCTCATTTTGAATGAATCAGATATCGGCAAGGCTGCAGATCTGGTAGCAGGGCAGCTGCGGATCAATATGCCTGAGCAGCAAAGGCTGCTTAAGACTTCCTCAGTTGCTGAACGCGTGCGTCTTATAATTAAGCTCTTGCAGCGGGAAATACAACTGGCGGACCTGGAACAGAAAATTACAGCTGAAGTTCAATTTAAATTAGATAAAAATCAGAAAGAATACTACCTGCGCGAGCAAGTGCGGGCGATTCAGGAAGAACTTGGCGAGGAAGCTGATAGTGCCGACGAGATGGATGCCTTGCGCAAGCAATTGGACGAATCAGGTATACCGGAAGAACATAAACCAAAACTGTATAAAGAGCTTGATCGCTTGAGTCGCATGCCCTCACATTTCCCGGAGTATGCCACCCAGCGCTCCTGGCTGGAAACGCTGCTGGAGCTTCCTTTCGGGCGTACAGATAAGGAAAAATATGATTTAAACTCTGCCCGGAAAATCCTTGAACGTGACCACTATGGTATGGAAAAAGTAAAAGAGCGGATCATGGAGCATCTTGCCGTGCGCAAGCTGCAGGTGGATAAGGGGAATGACCTGGAGTTGAGGGGCCCTATTCTCTGCCTGGTGGGTCCTCCCGGAACCGGTAAAACTTCTATTGCGCGTGCTATAGCTGAAGCCGTGGGGCGTCGCTATATCCGTGTATCCCTTGGCGGTATTCGTGACGAAGCTGAAATTCGCGGCCACCGCCGCACTTATATCGGATCCATGCCCGGCCGCATCATTCAGGGCATACGTCAGGTGGAAACTGACAACCCTCTCTTTTTGCTGGATGAGGTTGATAAACTGGGCGATGATTTCCGCGGTGATCCGTCCTCCGCTTTGCTGGAAGTACTTGATCCTGAACAAAACAACAGCTTCCGCGACCACTATGTGGAAATCCCCTATGACCTCTCCAAGGTGCTTTTCATTACAACAGCCAATACAACTGACACAATACCGGGGCCTTTGCTCGATCGTATGGAAGTGATAGAACTTTCAGGCTATACGGAAGCCGAGAAAATAGAAATAGCGGTAGGTCACTTGATCCCCCGTGCACGTAAACGTCATGGTCTTACAGGAAAAGAGCTGCAGGTCAGACGTCCTGCCATAGCGCAAATTATTCAGGGATATACAGCTGAAGCAGGAGTCCGCCAGCTGGAACGTGAAATTTCACATCTCTGCAGACGCACTGCCCTGGCTATCGCAGAAAAAGGCGAAAGCTCGCTGACGGTTACAAAGAGCCAAGTGGCGGAACTTCTGGGTAACCCACGTTTCAGCTACGACATGGCGGAAAAGACTGATCAGGTAGGAGTGGCAACAGGACTGGCCTGGACCTGGGCGGGCGGTGATACTCTGACTATTGAAGTTAATGTTATGCCGGGCAAGGGCGAATTGCGCCTGACCGGGAAACTGGGCGATGTGATGAAGGAGTCAGCCCAGGCCGCGCTGACCTATATACTCAGCCGCTCAGAAGATTTGAATATCGATCCGGAGAAGACCCGCGAGCAGGATATTCATGTCCACGTACCGGCGGGAGCAATTCCTAAGGACGGACCATCAGCAGGGATCACGCTGGCGACAGCACTGGCATCAGCCCTGACCGGGCGTCCGGTAAGGCATGAAATTGCTATGACAGGGGAAGTTACACTGAGAGGCCGGGTCTTGCCGATAGGAGGCCTGAAAGAAAAGGCGGTTGCAGCTGCCCGAGCCAAAATAGAGCATGTGCTTTTACCCAAGGAAAATGAGCGCGATTTATCTGAGATTCCGGATAGTGTGAAGGAGAATCTAAAGTTCAGTTTAGTTGATCATATGGATGAGGTGCTGAATCTGGCTTTGTTGCCTGCGGAGGCTGAAAAATAGGCTTGTTTTTCAGCAGAAACAGGCCCTTTAACCTTGAAAATATCTACGGTTATGTCATAATATGTGTGGTGCGCAGCTGTGCATCTTTAGTTATGTCCATAGATCTTGGGAGTGTTGCTTAAGTGAGTGCGAAAGCGTATAAAGTGGTCACGAATAATCCTCTGGTCAAAGAGAGGCTTGACGAGTCGGTTGAACTCTATTTCTTTGAAGAAGATACTCATCGTGACCTTCTGGAGCGAGTCAGGGATTTTGTTCACAAAGGTTATCGTATTCTTACTCACCCCTTAGCTGGCAGTGTTAAGCCGTGGGAAACGCCTTATCGTTCTGTAATGATTACTGCAGAAAAAGAAGATAAGATTGATATTTCTTCTCTCGAGATGATTGAACAAGCAATTTTTGCTCTGGAGAAATCGAAAGCCCGCCCCGTTGTTTTGAATGAGAAAGTGTTAGTTGATTTCCAGTTGATTGACCTCAGCTTGATTCAAAGCGCACTTCCATCAGCGGAGGCACAGGGACGGCATTAGATCCGCCCTAGAAAAAGCCGTGAGGTAGTTAGGTGAAATTAGAACTAGGTTACATTGACATCAAAGGGATCCGCTTTGATGACTACAATGCGATCGAAGACGGAGTTCTCGTGGTTAACCCCGATGAACTAGTCAAACCTGTCCTCGAAGATGAGCTGATCAAAAGCGCTCATTTCGAGATAGCCGCGCCGGGTGAAAGTGTCCGGATTACACCGGTTAAGGACGTTATTGAACCGCGTGTTAAGGTAGAGGGGCCGGGTGCAATTTTCCCCGGTATGATTGCAAAAGTCGACACTGTCGGATCAGGAAGAACGCATGTAATGCGTGGAATGGCAGTAGTTACAGCAGGACCTATCGTTGGATTCCAGGAAGGTATCATCGACATGACGGGCCCGGGTGCTGATTACTCACCCTTTTCACAACTCCATAACTTAGTCCTGGTAATGGAGATGCAAGACAACGGAGCTACTGCGCACGAGTACGAAAAAGCAGCGCGCATGGCCGGTCTGGCTACTGCGGCCCGTGTTGGCGAACTGGCTCGTGAGCTTGTACCGGATGAAGTTGAGGTCTTTGAGACACCCACAATCGCACAGAGTTATAGTGATGAACTAAAGGATTTGCCTCGGGTAGCCTATGTAATGATGCTGCAAAGTCAGGGCCTCCTGCATGATACATACTGCTATGGCGTTGACGTCAAACGCACACTGACTACGATGATCAGTGCAACTGAAGTAATGGATGGCGCCATCGTTTCCGGAAACTGCGTTTCTGCTTGCGACAAGAACACAACATATCACCATTTGAATAACCCGGTTATTCAGGATTTGTTCAAACAGCATGGCAAAACTCTTAATTACGTCGGTACCATTATTACCAACGAAAACGTTTATCTGGCAGACAAACTTCGCTCGTCAGACTGGACAGCGAAACTGGCTGATTTCCTCTCTCTGGATGCAGCGATTGTTTCCCAGGAAGGCTTTGGTAACCCCGATACAGACTTGATTCTCAACTGCAAAAAGCTTGAAGCCAAGGGTGTTAAGACGGTTATTATTACAGATGAGTATGCTGGTCAGGATGGCAAGAGCCAGTCTCTGGCTGACGCCGATGTTGCAGCTGACGCTGTAGTAACAGGTGGTAACGCTAATGAGTTAATCTTGCTGCCTCCGATGGATCGCGTAATCGGTTGCCTGGATTATGTTGACAAAATTGCCGGCGGTCACGACGGTTCATTGAGACCTGATGGCTCTATTGAAGCTGAACTTCAAGTTATCACTGGATCAACCAATGAGATGGGCTTTAACCGTCTCAGCGCCAGATAGGAGAAGACATGAGTAAATATAAGCTAGTACATTATATCAATCAGTTCTACGGCGGAATTGGTGGAGAAGAAAAAGCTGATATACCTGCCGAAAAACGTGCAGGTGCTATAGGGCCGGGCCTTGCTTTAAACCAAGCTTTCGGAGACGAAGCTGAAATCGTCAGCACAATTATTTGCGGTGACTCCTGGTTCAACGAAAATCTGGAAGAAGCCAAGAAAACAGTTCTGGAAATGGTCCGTGAAGACCAGCCGGACGTCTTCATTGCCGGTCCTGCCTTTAACGCCGGACGTTATGGTGTCGCCTGCGGTGCCATTTCCGAAGCAGTTAAAAATGAACTGGGCATTCCTGTTGTTACCGGTATGTATATTGAGAACCCCGGTGCAGACATGTACCGTGAGAAGGTTTACATTATCGAGACCAAAAACAGCGCAGCTGATATGCGTAAGGCCGCACCGAAGATGGCCAAGCTGGCGTTAAAACTGGCTAAGGGCGAGGAAATTGGTGCTTCAGCTGAAGATAATTACCTTCCTAACGGAATCCGCAAGAACTTCTTTGAAAAGAAGCGCGGCAGTGAGAGAGCGGTAGAAATGCTTCTGGCAAAAATCAACGGCAAAGCCTACACCACTGAATATCCGATGCCGGACTTCGACCGTGTAGATCCTCAGCCCGCGATTAAAGATCTGAGCAAAGCTACAGTCGCTCTGGTAACTTCAGGTGGTATCGTGCCTAAAGGAAATCCGGACCGCATTGAAAGCTCATCAGCTACCAAATTTGGTGAGTATGATATCACCGGTGTTGAAGATCTGACTGCAGAAACTTATGAAACAGCCCATGGCGGTTACGATCCTGTATATGCTAATCAGGATGCCGATCGTGTCTTGCCGGTTGATGTTATGCGCGAGTTTGAACGCGAAGGCATTATCGGGAAATTGCACAACAAGTTTTACACCACAACCGGTAACGGTACAGCTGTTGCTTCAGCCAAAAAGTTTGCAGAGGAAATCGCGAGAAGATTAATAGCAGACGGAGTCGATGCTATTCTTCTCACATCTACCTGAGGAACTTGTACACGTTGCGGAGCAACAATGGTTAAAGAAATAGAACGTGCCGGACTTCCTGTTGTACATATGTGTACAGTAACACCGATATCACTGACCGTAGGTGCAAATAGGATTATACCTGCTATAGCCATCCCTCATCCTCTTGGTAATCCTGAATTATCAGCAGAAGATGAGTATAAGCTGAGAAAAAGCCTTGTAGCGAAAGCTCTCGATGCTTTGACTAAAGAGGTCGAGGACCAAACAGTCTTTGAATAATAGAAACTGTGCGGAGCCGATACTATTATCGGCTCCGCTTAAGAAAACGAGTTTATAAGGAGTAAGAATGTACGACGTCATTATTATTGGAGCCGGACCCGCAGGTCTTACAGCCGGGCTGTACAGCGGTCGTTCCAGACTAAACACACTGATTATTGAAAAAGCTGCAGACGGTGGGCAGATTGCAATTACCGATGAAATTGAAAACTATCCGGGTGGCCTTTCAAACGAAGAGAGTACTGAGAGTGGCAGCGAACTTACTAAGCGTATGTCACGTCAGGTTGCTCAATTTGGAGCAGAGCGCGTGAGTTCTGAAGTGACAAGAGTTGAACTTGAAGGTAAAGTCAAGAAAGTTCACACTTATGATGCTGTTTATGAGTCCAGGGCAGTTGTTATTGCCAACGGAGCATATCCGAGACTCATCGGTTGTCCGGGTGAGAGAGAATTCACCGGTCGCGGTGTTTCTTACTGCGCCACTTGTGATGCCTCATTTTTTGAAGATCTTGAAGTTTTTGTTGTCGGTGGCGGCGACACAGCGGTCGAAGAAGCTATGTACATTACTAAATTTGCCCGCAAGGTTACAGTCATTCACCGTCGAGACGAATTGCGTGCTACAGAATCGATCAAAGAACGTGCTTTCAAGAACGAGAAACTGCACTTTATGTGGAATTCAGTTGTGACCAAGCTTGATGGTGACGGACTACTCTCCCGTATGACTGTTAAAGATACTGTAACCGGTGAAGAACGTGTTGTTGAAGCTGATCCGGACGACGGACTCTTTGGCGTTTTCGTTTTTATCGGTTTCCTGCCTAACTCGGAACTCTACCAGGGTCAGCTTGAGATGGAAGATGGTTACATCGTCGCTGACGAGCGTATGCGCACCAATCTAAAAGGTGTATATGTCGCGGGAGACATCCGGATAAAGCCCTTCCGTCAGGTGGTAACAGCTACTTCAGACGGGGCGATTGCCGCCATGCAGATCGAGCATGATCTGGCCTCCGGAGAACTGGATTAATCTTTACAATTATTACGATTAGATACATAAAGCTTGTATATACTAATTTTGTTTAAATTGTTGTTTTAGTGTGGGAGTCTGCAATCAAGGCTCGGGAAAGGAAGAAAATGTTTGAATTAGACAAAAAGAATTTTCAATCAGAAATTTTAGAAGGCGAAGGCTTAAGCTTAGTTGATTATTATGGTGACGGCTGTGAGCCCTGCGAGGCTTTAATGCCGCATATTGAAAAGTATGAAGAGATGTATGGTGATAAAATTCGTTTTACTTCATTGAACACAACGAAGGCAAGACGTGTAGCCATTTCGCAGCAAGTTATGGGATTGCCGAATATTTCGATTTATAAAGACGGTGCAAGGATTGATGAGCTGGTCAAAGATGAAGCAACTCCTCATGCCGTGGAAGAAATGATTAAAAAATATATTTAAGGCAAGTAAGATATACTATTAAAGTGATTAGCCTGCATCCGCATCTGGGAGCGGATGTTGCTGATAAATAACAAAGAAAGGAGTCTGGACAGTGAGTATACTCGAAGGTAAAAAAGCCATAATAATTGGCGACCGTGACGGTGTTCCTGGTCCTGCAATTTCACTTTGTGTAGAGTCTGCAGGCGCAGAGGTTGTCTACTCCTCAACGGAGTGTTTCGTCTGAACAGCCGCAGGTGCAATGGACCTTGAGAATCAGCAAAGAGTTTTAGACCTCACCAATGAGTACGGAGCGGAGAACGTTGTAGTTCTCGTCGGCGCCGGAGAAGGGGAGGCAGCAGGGCTCGCTGCTGAAACGGTCACCGCAGGTGACCCGACCTATGCAGGTCCATTGACTGGAGTCTC
>LFSM01000090.1:416-8047 GCA_001512745.1 Clostridiales bacterium DTU032 | reverse complement strand
ATGACGGACCGCTGCCGGACACAATCATGGATTTGATTGCCGCTCAGGAGGCATATACGGAAATGATAAGAGACGCTGATCTGGTGATTATGCTTTCGACCATGCTCCACTCAATCGGCATAGGAAACATGCTGCCCAGCTATGTGGAGACAGTCTGTGTCGATATTAATCCTGCTGTAGTAAATAAACTTGTAGACAGGGGATCTGCGCAAGCCAAGGGGATAGTGACGGATGTCGGGCTTTTTCTCTCCTTGCTTAACCAGAATCTTTAGTCACAAATGAAATAGAGAAGAGTTCTGCATCAAATGGTGGTCTGCATCAAATGGTGCCTGGCACCATTCTATGCACTGGGGGAGAAGATGAGGAAGGAAGCTGGGGGTGTTCGGCGCCGGGCTTTGCGGGCGGCATTCCCTTATACAATTCCGATATTTGCTGGTTTCTGGTTTCTGGGCCTGGCTTATGGCGTGTACATGAATGTGTCGGGTTTCAGCTTCTGGTATCCGATGGTCATGAGCCTTGTTGTTTTTGGCGGCTCTCTGGAGTTTGTCATGGTTACAATGCTGGTCAGCCCTTTCGCTCCTCTGGCAACTTTTCTCCTGGCTCTGATGATTCAGGCCAGACATGTTTTTTATGGCATAGCCATGCTGGATAAATATAAAGGTCTGGACTGGAAACGCTTTTATCTTTATTTTTCCCTGTGTGATGAGACTTTCTCATTAAACTATACGCTGGAGGTCCCGCCGGGGATTGACCGGGGCTGGTTTTATTTCTTTGTCAGTTTACTCAACCACATTTATTGGATCAGTGGGTCAACCCTAGGCGGTTTGCTGGGCTCACTGGTCAAATTTAATACGGAGGGCCTGGAATTTGTCATGACAGCTCTTTTTGTCGTGATTTTCCTGGAACAATGGAGCAAGGAGAAGAAGCATTACACTGCTCTGATCGGCTTGCTTGCATCTGTCGTCTGTCTTCTGCTCTTTGGTCCGGACTCCTTTTTGCTTCCTGCTATGGGGATCATCCTGCTTTTGCTGATGCTTTTCCGCAAACCGATTGAGAAGGCGGGCGGACTGACGCTGACAGCTGACGAAAGGACGGTTGATCAGCCATGAACTTAACTGAACAGATCATTGTCATCGCCCTTTGTGCTTTCGCTACCATGCTGACGCGTTTTTTGCCCTTCCTTGTCTTCTCGGACAAAAGACCGACGCCCAAATATATTTCATATCTGGGCAAAGCATTGCCGGCGGCAAGCTTTGCCATGCTGATTGTCTATTCTCTGAGGAATATCGATCTGTCCGGAGGAAGTTTTGCTATAGCCGAAGTGCTGGCAATTATAGTGACCTGCGCCCTTTATTTCTGGAAGCGGCAGATGCTGCTTCCGATTGCGGGCGGAACCCTTACATATATGCTGCTGGTGCAGCTTGTTTTTTAAATAAAGGAGAGAAAGATGATAGTAACGAAATTTGGCGGCAGTTCCTGCGCAAACAGTTTTCAGTTCAAAAAGGTCAAGGATATCGTTGAGGCTGACCCACAACGTAAAGTTGTCGTTGTCTCGGCGCCCGGAAAGCATCAGGGTGATAATTTCAAAATCACTGACACATTGTACCTTTGCTATCAGCTTTCCAGGGAACAGCTGGATACCGGTGAGATTTTCGACAAAATTGCTGATCGCTACCGGGCCATTCTCAACGATTTGGAATTGACTCTTCCGCTGGAGAAAGAGCTCGATATTATCAGGGAAAAGCTGATATCCGGAGGCAGTGAAGACTATGTGATCAGCCGCGGCGAATACCTGAATGCCCTCCTGATGGCAGAGTATCTCGGCTATGAATTTGTAGATGCTAAAGAGCTTGTGGTCTTTGACGCTGAGAGGAAGTACGATCAGGCTGCTACCTATAAGCTGCTGGAGCAATTTGCCGCTGACAGACTGGAAACTGCCAGGGGAATTGTCGTGCCCGGTTTTTATGGGGCGACTCCCTCTGGTGAAATTGTCACCTTTCCCCGTGGAGGGTCAGACATTACCGGGTCAGTTTTAGCAGCAGGCCTGAAGGCGGATCTGTATGAGAACTGGACAGATGTGGCCGGCTTTTTAGTAGCAGACCCCAAGATCGTCGATAATCCCAAAAGAATCAAGTCGCTCAGTTATGTTGAATTGAGAGAACTAAGTTATTCGGATTCACAGATTATCCAGGCGGATGCAATAGCGGCCGCGCGGGAAGCTGAGATTCCGCTTTTGATC
Source organism: Clostridiales bacterium DTU032 (assembly GCA_001512745.1). Taxonomy (GTDB): domain Bacteria; phylum Bacillota; class Clostridia; order Saccharofermentanales; family DTU023; genus DTU032. The sequence goes on along the minus strand of LFSM01000090.1, from coordinate 5,808 downwards.
AAAAATACCAATGAGCCGGAAACTCCCGGAACGATGATTCACTCGAAAAAGCCTGCTAATGGCCAGTTGGTAACCGGTATAGCAGGTCAGCAGAATTTTACTGTTATTCATCTTAAAAAATATGGCAGAAATGAAGATTACGGTTTTATCAGAAAAGTCTGTACTATTCTTGAGGCACACAAAATAACAATCCACCATATGCCGACTTCGCTGGACACGATGTCTGTTATCTTCCATATTGATAATAAAAAAGAGCTGAAGCAGATTATAGAGCAGATTGACCTCTACTGCCGGCCTGATCAAAGCAGCTATGAGCAGAATATGGCCTTAATTACAGTAGTTGGTGAGAGCATGGCCTATCAGCCCGGAATCGCGGGTAAAGTTTTCTCTGCTTTAGGCAGCAGGGGTGTAAATATCCGTATGATTACCCAGGGAGCCAGCGAGTACAACATAATTGTAGGGATTGAGAGTCATCAGTATGATTTAGCCATCAAAACCCTCTATGACTATTTTTTCGGAGAGGATGAAGAAAAATGAATATCGCTATTTTAGGTTTTGGCACCGTAGGCCAGGGTATCTACAGGGTTCTTGAAGATCGCAGACCGGCTCTGGAAGGACAATGTGGGCAAGAACTTCAGGTGAAAAGTATTCTGGTGCGAGATCTTCATAAAGACCGGGGAGCCTTTAGGGCTTCCAGCCTGCCGCTGACTGATTCTTTTGAAGAGATTTTGGCTGATGATTCAGTTGAGATTGTCTTTGAGGTAATGAGTGATGGTGCTAAAGGCATTGAATATATCAGGCAGTTGCTGGCCCGGGGAAAGCATGTGATCAGTGCCAATAAAGCTGCGATCGCAGGAGCATTTTTTGAGCTTCAGGAAACAGCCCGGGCTGCCGGTGCTCACTTCCGCTATGAAGCGGCGGCAGCCGGAGGGATTCCCCTGATAGATCCTCTGGGTAAAATCCGGCACTTGAATTCGATATCTTATCTGGGTGGAATTATTAACAGTTCCACAAACTATATTCTGTCTGAACTGAGTCTGGAAAAACCGCGGGAGGAGGTCTTTGCAGAAGCTTTGACCCTGGGAGTTCTGGAAGATGATCCGACCAATGATGTAGAAGGCTATGATGCGAGAAGAAAGATTGCGATATTGGCCTCAATGATTGTGGCACAGGAGATCAGGGAAATGGATATACCGACAATCGGCATCTGTGAACTGTCAGATGATGATTTTGCTTGGGCCGGATCAGAAGGGCGCAGGCTAAAACTGATTGCAGCCCTCACGCAAGATGATTCCTCTTACAGCCTGTCTGTTTTACCGACCGCTCTGGCGGAAACAAATCCTCTGGCTTGTGTGGGGGGGATCATGAATCAGGTACGGTTGGAAGGCGATACCATCGGTTCACTGGTCTTTTCCGGAACCGGGGGCGGCATGCTTTCAACAGCACATGGACTCTGGGCTGATTTCCTGGAAGTAATCAGTTCCCGGCCCACGTATTATATGAATAGTGGCAAAGGGAAGGCAGATCATTCTTTGCAACGAACTGCAGCTTTTTATCTGCGGGAGGCAGAGAAAGCCCGCGGTGAAATTAAACAGATTTCTGTGAAAGAGGCGCTTTGCCTGAGGGATAAGGGATTCACTGTCATTGAGATAGCTTAGTAGTTTTTATCAGCATGGAGAGGGAGTAATTATGCGTTACGTCAGTACACGATCAGACAAGTATTCAGTTAGCGCCTCTGAAGCTATTCTGGCCGGAATAGCGCCTGACGGCGGACTCTTTGTGCCGGAATCATTCCCTCGGCCGGACTTTGAAAGCTGGCAGGATTATACATATCAGGAAGTGGCGGTGAACTTACTTTCTCTCTTCCTGACTGATTTTTCTCCTGAAGCGATCAGACAGCTGGTGGGAAAATCATATTCTTCAAATTTTGACAGTCCTCAGATCACTCCGATCCACTGGCTTGACGAACAAACAGGGGTTTTGGAAATGTGGCATGGGCCGACGCTGGCTTTTAAGGATCTGGCCTTGCAGTGCCTGCCCCAGCTTTTCGAAGAGGCAAAGAAGATTCAGGCGATCAGGGAACGTTTCCTGATCCTGACTGCGACCTCAGGTGATACCGGTAAGGCTGCGATGTCAGGCTTTTCAGGAAAGAAGGATGCCTTAGTGGCAGTCTTTTATCCTCATGGGGGCATAAGTCCTTTCCAGGAAAGGCAGATGCTCAGTAATACCAGCCCCAACGTGCGGGCCTTTGCCGTGGAGGGAAACTTCGATGACTGCCAGCGCAGCGTAAAGGCACTGATGCAGGAGGAAAACTTTCGCGAAAGAATGCTGAGACAATCGATTCGTCTGACTTCAGCTAATTCCATTAATGTCGGCCGCCTGATAGCTCAAATGGTTTACTACATATATGCCTATTTGCAAAGTTGTGAGAAATATGGGGACCCCATATCTTTTGTTGTACCCAGCGGCAATGTGGGCAACATTCTGGCAGCACGATATTGCAGAGAAATGGGACTGCCGGTGGACCGGATCCACCTGGCTGTAAACAGTAATAAGGTCTTGCATGATTTTCTGTCTACCGGCATCTATGATGCCAACAGAGAGCTGCTGCAGACGACATCACCCTCAATGGATATACTTGTTGCCAGCAATATGGAGCGCTATTTGTACTTGCTGACGGGAGATGATTCCTATATCAGAGATTTGATGGCGGCCTTGAAAAGAGATGGCTGCTTCTCCTTTGATGCAAAACTTTTTGATCTCGGATCCTCATGGGTGACGGAGGAGCAAGTTCTTGCCTGTATAGAAAAAGTCTATACTGACTACGGCTATTTGCTGGATCCTCATTCCGCTGTGGCCGCACATGCACTTTTCAATTCCGAGATGTCAGGCAGACGTCTTGTCGTCAGCACAGCTAGTCCGTATAAGTTTGCTAAAACCGTGCTAACCGCTCTGGGACAAGACTTGCCGCCGGATGACAGAGGGCAGATTTTGAAGCTCAAGCAGTTAATCGGTGCTGATTTGCCGCAGGCAATAGAGGAATTGTGGTCGCTTCAGCCCCAGAAAAGACAATGTCTTGTGCCTGAGGAGATGGAAGCTGCAATCGACCAACTGATTGGAGCAAATTATGAAAAAGATTGAGATCAGCATCCCGGCTACTACTGCTAATCTAGGACCGGGTTTTGATTGTCTGGGACTGGCTCTGGATATTTTCAATGTTGCAGTTGTATCCTGGCAGGAAGGAAGCCAGCTGACTTTGGATCAGCTGCATGAGTGGGCAGAGAAACTGCCCTTTGACCAACATGCCATTGCTGCAGCCTATTGCTACTATGCAGATCAGCAGAGAGCAGACCTGCCTCCGATAGAAATAGACTTCAGCTGTGATATTCCGATTGCCCGCGGATTGGGCTCATCTGCGACCTGTGCTATTGCCGGTATCGTGGCCGGACAATACATCCATAAAGGTTCCTGCAATAAAGAGGAGCTCCTAAAGCTGACTACTGATCTGGAAGGTCATCCGGATAATGCTGCACCGGCAATTCTGGGGGGACTGGTTTTATCCGCCAGTAATGAAGCGGGGCCAGTAACGGTGAACTTGCCTTGCCACGAGAATATTCATACATTTCTGATGATACCGGATTTTGAACTTAGCACAGACCGGGCCCGTGCCGTTTTACCTGAATTAATTCCGCACAGGCAAGCAGTAAAACAGCTGGGGGCCTTCGGTTTTCTCTTGCAGGGGCTGGCAGCCGGCAGCCATGATTTATTAAGACATGGCAATGAAGATTTCTTACACGAACCATATCGCCGCAAATTGCTTGCAGAATATGACACAATTAAAAAAACAGCCCTTGACTGTGGCTGCTCTGCGGTCAGCCTCTCAGGCGCAGGCCCTTCCTTATTGGGCTTGTTCGCCGGCTCAGGCGATGAAGCAGATCAGGTCGGTTTTTTATTAAAGCAGGAGCTGCCTTCCGGCTGGGAACTTAAACGTGCTCAAATTAATCATTCCGGAGCAAAGCTGTTCTTGTCTTTTTGTTCACAGTTTGAGCCGATTATCTGATCCTGGTGTGCACATTATTGATTTTCCTGTTTATAACTATGCAATCTCCTGTATCAAAGGTAAGATTCAATTTAATGAAAAATTAAAAGAAGGAGGAACAGATCATGAAAAAAGTGTTAAGTATCTTAGCTGTTTTGCTGGTCACTGTTTTAGTTATCAGTATTACCGCATGTGACACCGGTAATGAATCCGGTACAACATTGCCCCAAACGACTCAGTCGACACCATCGACTACAGGAGGGAGCCAGGAATTTTATCAGGTCGGTATATCACAACTGATACAACATGAGGCACTTGATGCGGCAACTCAAGGCTTCAAAGATGCTCTTACAGAAAAACTGGGGGATCAGGTGAGTTTTGATTATCAAAATGCTCAGGGCGACCCCAACACAGCAGCTTCAATCGCCAATGGATTTGTTGCCTCCAAGTATGACTTGATTATGGCTAATGCAACTCCGGCTCTGCAGGCTGCTGCAACAGCTACAGCGGATATCCCGGTTCTGGGGACATCGATCACAGAGTACGGTGTGGCGCTTGGCATTGAGAATTTTCAGGGTAGGGTAGGCGGCAACGTGTCCGGTACCTCCGATCTGGCTCCGCTTGACCAGCAGGCTGCAGTTATCAAGGATCTCTTTCCGGACCAGGAATCAGTCGGACTGCTTTACTGTTCAGCTGAAGCGAATTCACTCTATCAGGTCAATACAATGCAGACTTTGCTGGAAGAACTGGGTTATCTTTGCAAGGTCTATCCTTTTACCGATTCCAACGACCTGGCAGCCATTACTACTACTGCTGCTAATGAAGTCGATGTAATTTATGTGCCTACAGACAATACAGTTGCTGCAAATACCGCGCTGATCGATAATATCTGCCGACCGGCAGGGATTCCTGTTGTAACAGGTGAAAAAGGCATTTGTGCCGGCTGTGGTGTTGCGACGCTGTCCATAGATTACTACGATTTAGGATATGCTACAGGGCTAATGGCCTATAGAATACTTTCAGGTGAGTCAGACATCTCGGAAATGCCGATTGAGTATGCACCTAACTTTGCAAAGATGTATAATCCGGAAATTTGCGCAGATCTCGGAATAAGTGTCTCTGATGACTATGAGGCGATTGTACCGTAGACGAGCCGACCATTAATCCATGGAATTATACTGATTGGAGTTGAGTGATTATGCCACTAAGCTTGCCTAACCTTCTGGACCAATTGCCGGGTGCGGTCGCCCAGGGACTAATCTGGGGCATCATGGCCATCGGTGTCTTTATTACTTTTCGAGTACTTAATATTGCTGATCTGACTGTTGACGGCTCCTTCTGCACAGGGGGAGC
>LFSM01000090.1:0-383 GCA_001512745.1 Clostridiales bacterium DTU032 | reverse complement strand
CTGGTCTTTGCCTTCCTGGCTGGTATGCTGGCCGGACTGGCTACAGGGATATTTCATATTTTCTTTGGGATATCCACGATTTTGGCCGGAATTTTGACGCAGTTCGCACTCTGGGCTGTTAACCTGCTGATTATGGGCCGGCCTAATATCGCCATTAACATCAATAATTACAATCTGCTTGTTTCCCTGCGCTATCTGCAGGAAGTAGCTAAAGGAGAGAAAGCCTTTTACTGGTCGCCTATTTTTAGTGTCGGTATTTTTCTCCTGCTGATCATCGGTATTTTATATTGGTATTTCGGTACTGAAAGCGGAATGGCGGTGCGAGCAACAGGAGCCAATGTCAATATGGCAAAAGCACAGGGAGTAAATACCGATTTTAACAT
>LFSM01000035.1 GCA_001512745.1 Clostridiales bacterium DTU032 | reverse complement strand
GCTTTCTTGTCCTGGTGTCTTTGCAGTTCTATCATTTTAATAATCGCTTTCCAACGACGTTTCGAGTACTCGGCGTATTCCTTTTTGGTCGCAAGTTTCACGCCTTTGGAAGTGTCGGTCGTGATGACCGTCTGGATAACCTCGCTGTTCTTCANNCGCCCGAATATCCGCTTTTAAAGTCCGATATCCCCGGCTTTCGTTATAAAGTCCGGTTTCGGCGATAACTTCGTCGAGTTTCTTCCACTCGCCCTTGTGCTGTTTAAGATACTTGTAGAGTTTCCATTGTCTAGTATTCAAGTCTTTCTTAATCGTTGTCATTTTCGCTCCTTTTCTATTTATATTTTGAGTTCCAAAGTCAATTGTCCTTGTTTGATTGACTGTTTATCCTTGTCGGTAAGTCCTTTCAATCGTTCTTTAGCCATTTTACAATACTCAGGATTAATATCTATCCCAATATAATTACGATTTAGTCGTTTAGCAACTAGTGCTGTTGTGCCGCTACCGATAAAGGGATCTAACACTACGCCGCCTTCTGGGCAACCGGCTAATATCGGTGTTTCGATTAAATCTTCAGGAAAAACTGCGTAATGGGCGCCTTTAAAATTTTTTGTAGAAATGCTCCATACGCAACGCTTAATCCGCATTAAGTCTTTCGGTGTGGTGTATCGGGCATTGAACCCCGTATAATCATGTCTGCCGACTTGGTCTTGTTTGTTGCGTTTCTTGTGGTGATCAAGCTGCAAAGACCCAAATGCCGCAATACTACCGTTAGGTGGATTTGTGTCCTTAGTTTTCATTGGCTCTTTTTGTTGCTTAAAATAATATTTTTTACTTTTAACAAAAAAATAAAGTTTTTCAAAGTCAATAGTAAACCGGTCACTGACTGACGACGGCATAGCATTCGGTTTATGCCATATTATTTCATTTCGTAAAATAAAATCCAATTCATCCGTCATCATAAGAGCAAACCGAGAAGGGATTTGTACAAGCGATTTTTCAAAATAAGTATCTCCAAGAACTACCCAACAAGAACCTTGTGGTTTTAATATCCGTTTGACTTCCCGAAATATCGCTTTCAGATTCGCAAGGTATTCTTGGAATGTAGGTTCTAATCCTAATTGCCCAGACACGCCATAATCTCGTAAAGCCCAGTAAGGCGGCGATGTTATCACCATATCGATACATTCATCCGAAAAAGTCTTTAATATTTCTAATGAATGGCCGCAGANNCTACCACCTACGAAATTATCAACGATTAAGACTTGGGCTGGCATCTTATCAAAGTTGATTCTAAGTTGCTTCATCCACACTCTCCTTTCGAAATTAAGTTTTTTGGGGCGATTAGCGGTTCGCCCTCCAATCTTCATCTGAGTAGTTCAAATATTGTCTGCTGCATCAAATACGGTTCAATCCTCTTTTCTGCAATCTTGCAATATTCCGGGTTTAATTCAAAGCCGATAAAATTTCTGTTGTTTAATAAAGCCATTTTCGCTGTAGTTCCACTACCAAGAAATGGGTCTAACACTACATCTCCTTCATTACTCCATGAAACAATATGATCTTTTGCTAACTGTTCTGGGAATATCGCAGGATGCCCATAGGTTTTAGCACTTACATTGATAGACCAAACATTGAATCTCCGTTTGTATTCTGATCCAACAAAATTAGGAACAATGTCCCTACTTCCGTCGGAATGTTTCCTTCCACCCTTCATCACTTTCCCCGCACTTGCGTTTGGGATATCCTTTATAAGATTTATTGCTTTGGGCTTTCCTTTGCTGAAAACAAACATGTATTCAAAACTTTGCTTGTAGCAATTGTTGCTTCCAAAGTTGAAACAATTTGGCTTGAACCATATCATAGTGTCGTGCAGATTAAAACCAATCTCTTTAAAATACAATGCCTGTTTGAATGATGTTCCTGTTTCGCTCCCCTTTACTGTCGCATCGCCTACAATCCATACAACTACACCGCCTTGCTTCGTAACTCTGTATAATTCCTTTGCTGTTGCTTTAAAATCCCATTCAAACCCTTTGTATGTTCTCAAATTGTCATAAGGTGGGGAAGTAACCGTTAAATCAACCGAACAATCATCGAGTAATTTCATTCCTTGTACGCAGTCCATGTTGTAGATTTTGTTTAATTCAAGCATCTCCGACAAACTCTCCTTTCGAGATTAAGTTTTTTGGGGCGATTAGCGGTTCGCCCCCCAACCGTAATAGCGAATAAAATTTAATTGACTATTTTGGCAGAATAATTTGCAACTTCTTCATCAAGGAATTTAAGCAAAAAGTTTTTTGCAAGTAACTGCATTTCCTTTGACGAAAAACAATTTAAGACGGCTTCGTTGATAGCAACGAGTGCTATCGTTGCGTCAATTGAATCAAAGTTTTCATCAAATTTAATATTGACAGAAACTTCTCTTGTACCGTCATTTTCTACTTGAACGTTGATTTTCATGCTTTACCTCCTTTTTTTTAACTACTAACACCGTTCCATAAAGCGATAATTTAAAAACTGTATATGCCAACATATTTAACCGACGATGCTTAGAAATGCCTTCTCCATCAACATACAAATCAAGGTCGGCATCAAAGTCAATTTTCCCGATTTTATCGGCTTTTAAAACTTCGCGAATAAATTCATCGGTTATTTTTATATCTTCTGGTAAGAATTGAATTGTAAGGTCATTATCGGGTAAAATTGCCGCTTTTTTTGCCAACATTTTTATCATTTTTCGGCTTGTGCTTGCCTTCATTTATAAGTCACCACCTTAATTATACATATTTTTTCCCATTTGTCAAGAGCTTTTTAAGATTTTTTTATCTTATTTTTCAAATGGTCAAATATTTCTTGAAATCTTCTGTAGTTTCGACCTTAGTTATTGCTACATTATAAACATAGTCATCAAAACCACCTTTAGCAAGCAAATAATAAACATAAACATCGCGGGTTTGCCCGTGGCGATAGAGTCGTCTAATTGCTTGTGCGAAACTTTCGCCGCTCCAAATAAGACC
>LFSM01000083.1 GCA_001512745.1 Clostridiales bacterium DTU032 | reverse complement strand
ATCCAAATTTAGCACAGAATGGGAGCTGTTGTTTTTTCGCCTCCAATTTTGGAACGCCGTCTAGCAGTGCTTGATATTTGAAGGAAAGGCGGCTAACCAGTATACTGTTTAGAATGGCGAAATTTGAGGAGTTCTGAAATGTGTAAGGTTAGTATAATTGTTCCGATTTATAATGAAGAGAATACGCTTGAACGCTGTCTTAACAGTCTTCATCAGCAAACATTCTCAGATTTTGAAGTTTTGCTAATCAATGACGGGTCAACCGATTCCAGCCTGGAAATTTGCGAAAAATACGAAAAGCTTGATGATCGTTTCAAGATTTTTACTCAGGAAAATGCGGGGCCTTCAGCGGCGCGCAATCTGGGCATCGATCGCGCCGGTGGGGAGTTTATCTATTTTGTAGATGCGGATGACCACATCGAGCTCAATGCTATCGAGAAAATGTATGATGAAGCGAAGTATTGGAAAGCTGATGTCACTATCTGTGGTTTTTATCGGATTACTGACAAAACAATAACCATACACGAATACCCCTACCCGCGTGGCCTTCATGAAGGCGAAGCATGCAGGAAAATCGCCATCGACCTCTTGGACAATATGTCTCCGCCCTACCTGCCGCCCTATGCATGGATCAGGCTGATCAGAGCAGACGTCCTGAAAAAGCATCACTTGCGTTTTGCGGAAAAAGTCAAAAGAAACGAAGATTATCTCTTTACGACAGAGTTGCATTTTAGAATCGACAGATTATTTATCATCGATGAACCCCTCTACAATTGCATTGAGAGCAAAGATTCCATCACCATCAACTATGTAAGAGATTACTGGTCAATGGCCAAACATATCTATCACGAGCTAATGGATAAATTACCGCATGAAGCTGAGATCTGGGAAAAACTTGATCTCATGCTGGTTAAGCGTTCTGTGCTGGCTTTTAATAATGCCTGCAGAACCCAGGATAAAGACGCTTTTAAAAAGGAAATTTCGGAAATTATCAGTGATGAGGAACTCCTGCAAGCAGTGAAAATGACAGCCTTCAGCAGCGGTTTTAAGAAAACCGGAATCTATTTCCTGCTTATGCGAATGAAGCTCTACGGCTTGGTTAAATGGCGCTATTCCCTGAAACGCAAGATCAACACAAAAAAAGATCACAGCTACGAAAATTACTAGAATTGCATCACTCGGTGCATCATTCGGTGCCATGCATCATTTGGTGCCAGGCACGTTTTCATGCAGCGCGTTCTCTGCATAGAATGGTGCCAGGCACGATTTCATGCAGTGCGTTCTCTGCATCGTTTGGTGCCAGGCACGATTTCATGCAGCTTGCATCACTCGGTGCATCATTTGGTGCCAGTGATAAGCTCCCCATAAAGTTGACAGGTGAAATATCAAAAGACCTGAAGAC
>LFSM01000124.1 GCA_001512745.1 Clostridiales bacterium DTU032 | reverse complement strand
GAACAAGGAGGAAAATATATGAAAAAAGCACTGGCAATAATCCTGTCTTTGGTCATGGTTCTAGCTTTTGCTGTTGCATGTGACAACGGTAAGGAACCCGTAAAGACAGACCCGCCGGCAACTCAGCCGGGTGGAAGTGAAGCACCGACCGAGGCCCCTACCGAGGCACCCGTCGGCGGACTGGCAGCGACCATCGTCGTTCAGGCAGAGACCGGATGGTTGGAATACTATCAGGCCGCTGCAGACCGTGTTATCGCAGCAAACCCTGACAGCAAAATCGAATTGATGGAAGTCGGCTCATTCGACCACATCGACACTCTGGATCAGACAGATGCAACCAACCCGGACGTAGCAGACGTTTTTGCACTGCCTGCTGACCGTTTAACCAACCTGGCAGGCAAAGACCTGCTCGGCGCACTCGACTCACACGCCATAGCTGCAGTAGCAGGCGGCTGGGATGATTTTGATGCCGGTTTAGGCGGACTCTTCGTCGTGGACGGTGAGTATCTGGCCTTCCCTTTCAACATCGAAACTCTGATCGTCTTCGCCAACGAAGCCAACGCAGAAGCTGAAGGCATTGACCTGTCCGCACCGGTTGAAATGAATGACATTGAAAACCCGGCACACGTCTTGCTTCCTGCCTTTGACGCCTGGTACGGTGTTGCCCTGACTAACTCTGCAGACATTGATCTACTGGCACCTGCCGGCGACGGCTTCGCATCTGACCTGGCCAAAGACTGGTCAGATCTGGAACCTGCAAAACAGGCCGCTATTGAAGCTCTCTATGATTACTGGAAGCTCAACGCAGAAAACAACACAACACTCTTTGACGCCGACGCAGGCTGGGGCTACATTGATGAGCAATTCACCAGCGGCAACGCAGGCGTACTCCGCATCGGTGGCCCATGGGAGACCGGCGGTATGAAAGAGAGAACCAATGACGGCGCAGATCTGGGCATTTACAACATTGATCAGATTACTGTTGCCGGACAGCCGCTGAGACATTGGCAGGGAGGCTGGGGCCTCGCCATCAACCCTCGTATCGAGGATGATGCGGACAAAGTCGCACTGGCAGAAGCCATGATCGCAGAAATCGTCAATCCTGACTTTGCAGAAGATCTCTTCCGCGCCACAGGCAAGATTCTCGAGAACGCAACAGCTGAGCAATACGCAGCATCCGGCTTGGACGAAGTTGACAAGACCGTTATCGCGGCAGTCATCAAGTCCTTCAACATTTCACCGGGCAGACCCCTCTATCAGGAATTCGGTCAGGTCTGGGATACCTGGAAGAACAGTGTCCTTTCCTGGAACAATGTTCAGCCGAAAAACGTTGAAGCAGCCTACGCAGAACTGCAGGCAGCCTTCAGCGCCATGATGGCCAATATTGGCTAAGCAAACTGACCTCGAATCAGAAAGAAGCTGAAAGCATTATTTGAGATGCTTTGCTAAAATAGACAGCAGGGGAAGCAATTCCCCTGCTGTTGTACTATCAAAAGCCTGACTTTGATGCTGCAGGCTTCGGCAAGTAAAAATTGAGGATGACGATGAAGGATAGCCCGGTGCAGCAGAAAACCGATCGGAACAAGCATAAGCGTCAGCTGACGGTTTTGCTGTCGCTCTGTGCCGCCTTGATTATTGTAGCCACACTGGAGGCTTTGATTCTGGCCAATCCCCAGGCTTACCAATTCTGGCTCATGCTTTATCCGGAAGGAAACACAGCAGATTATTCATCGATCGTGCTGTCCCTCTTTCTAGTTAATATCGTGGTCCCGGTCAGCTTATCCCTTTACACATTTTTTTCAATTAAAAAATTAGGCACACCGCCCCTCTACAGACTTATCTGGGGAGCGATAGTTTTTCTGGCCGGAGTTCGCCGCCTGCTCATGTTCCAGACCGAATCAATCCTCTGGTACCTGACACTGGCACTGTGGGCGATACTTTTCCTGGTCGTGATAAACATACATCGACTGGAAACGGTGCCAGGCACCTAAGTTGTTAAGTTATTCTGCAGACAGTGCAGACAGTGCAGACAGTGCAGCGACAGAAGACGTTGAGAGGAGAGTGGAGGATGAAGTACGGAACAACAGTGCTCGATGACATCGGCAATGCACATCCGCGCAAAAACCTCAGGCTCAGGGAGCGAGGTGTTCTCGAGGAAAGGCTGGAAGAGGCGGATAAAAGTGAACGCGCCGCTATCCGCGCGGAGCTGAGGGCTCTGCCAAAGAAAGCCGATCACCCTTACGAAAAAGATTTGCAGTCGGTCCGCGACCAGGAAAAGAAACTGCTTCAGGGAGCCAGAGAACGCCGGCAGAAATTCCTGTCAGAAATCAAGGATAAAGATCCGAAAATCCGCAGCTGGTTGCTGGAAGCAGCAGAAAGCGAAGAACGCTATCGCTTTTATGAAAAACACCTTGATCTCTCCTATGATTTCGAGCTTGAGTACAAGAAACACTTCGATATAGCAGATCAGTTGCCGGCAGCTGCAGCCGAAAGGCGTGCCCTGCTGGACGAGCTGGATGAAGCACAAGCAGACCTGAAAAAAGCACAGACCGAAGACAATTCTGCAGCCAAAGCAGAGTTTGAAGAATTTCGCGTCCAACGCATAGCGGAACGTGATGCAGAAAAGGCCAAGCTGAAGCAGATGCGCCACGATGGTATTATCTCAGCCAAAGCCCTGGCCAACGAGCAGAAAATGTCCGATCTGGCAGCTGATGAGGATATCAAAAGCAAGAAGCGCTCCCTGCCTCTGGCTTTTGCCAAAGACAGAGTGAGAAACATCAGGCACAAGCTGAAAATTGACGCCGCAAGAAAGGAAAAGCTGCTTAATGCCGATATTTCTGACCAGCGACGCAGAACACCGATTGAGACAAATAAGCGCTTCCCCTGGATTTCCTGGCTAACCATACTCTTGCCGGGACTGGGACAGTTAATCATCGGCCAGCGCCTCAAATCAATCTTCTTTTTCCTGGGCTCCCTCTATATCTATCTGATCGCTATCCCTTATTCACTGGGCTACGGAAACTATCGCGGTGACGGCATCGCCGGTCTGCTCAGCCTGGCCGAAGGCGGCGCCCGCCTCGACCGCTCCATCATCTTCATGATCGAAGGTGTTATCGCAGTTATCCTCCTGGTGCTGGCCCTCCTGCTGTATTATTTTTCCTTCCGAGATGTCCACCGGAATGAAAAGAAAGAGATAAAAGGCATCCGCCTGAACAACTGGTTCGAAACACGCAGCTCTCTAAAAGTCGACGGCTTTCCCTTTATAGTTTCAGCACCGGCAGCCCTGGTCACGATCTTTATCGTCATTTTGCCCATAGCTGTCACCATCCTGATATCCTTCACCAACTATGATCCCACCCACCAATCGAAATTCGTCTGGCAGGGCCTGGTCAACTTCAAGCAGATCGTAGCAGGACAGGGTATCGCCGGAGGCCCCTTCTGGCTGATCACAGGCTGGACCATAGTCTGGACCCTGCTCGCAACTTCACTGGCCATCTTCATCGGCTTCGCCCTGGCTTTGCTGGTCAACCAGGACAGAGTCCTGGGCAAGCGCTTTTTCCGCACAATCTATCTGCTGCCCTGGGCCGTGCCGGCTTTTATCACGATCATGTTCTTCTCCATCCTCTTCTCGCCCCAGGGGCCGCTAACCATAGCACTTAACAATCTCTTGGGCAATACAAACCCGGCGGACATGCTCAACATAAAACATACGACCTGGGGGACGCGAGCCGTGCTTATCATGCTGCAGGGCTGGTTAGGAAGTTCCTATATCTTCCTCTTATGTACCGGTATCCTGCAAGGCATCTCCAAAGACCTCTACGAAGCTGCGGAAATCGATGGCGCAACCGGCTTTCAACAGACCCGTCACATCACAATTCCGCTCCTGCTTTATCAAACAGCACCACTGATGATCGGACAGTACACCTTTAACTTCAATAACTTTTCCATCATCTACCTCTTTAACGGCGGCGGACCTTTTGAACCAAGCAAGTACGGCAATATGGCCGGAACAACTGACATCCTGATTTCCTATATCTACAAGCTGACTATTCAAAACCAGTATCAGGGCATTGGCTCTGCCATCACGGTAGTCGTCTCAATGTTCATCATGTTTGTGACCTGGATCGGTTTCAGCCGCACCAAGTCATTCAAGGAGGAGAAATTATGAGCAAAAAAAAGACGAAGAACGATGCTCTCTACTTGTCCGACCGCCAACCACTGACAACTGCGAAACTAATCAGCCTGGTAATAAGCTACATCCTGCTGATCCTCTGGGCTTTTGTCATCCTCTGGCCCCTGGCCCAGATCGTGATCTCAAGCTTTAACGGCAATCAGGGCTCCTATATCAGTATCGGCGGCGACTATAAGTTTTCGCTCAAGCATTTTAATTACCTCTTTAATGAGACCTACTTCTGGAACTGGGTAACAAACACCATCTTCATCGCCGTAGCCACGGCTCTGCTGACCCTGCTGATCGTGTCCTTCACCGGCTATGCCTACTCGCGCTTCCGTTTCAGCGGCAGAAAGGCGTCGCTGATGACGATTATGCTCCTGCAGACCGTGCCGACCTTCGCCGGTATCACAGCCTTTTACACACTGCACTCGATCATAGCAGCAGTCATACCCGGCTTCACGCGCCAGCTCTTTCTGATCCTGATCTACGCCGGCGGCGGCATCGCATCCAATACCTTTATTCTCAAAGGCTACATCGACGGAGTGTCCACGGAGCTGGACGACGCCGCCCGCATCGACGGCTGCGGTAACCTCCAGGTTTATCGGCTGATCATCATGCCCATAGCCCGGCCCATGCTGGCGATCATTGCCCTCTGGTCCTTTATCGGGCCCTTCCTGGACTACATGATGCCCAGCATCCTGTTGAACGATCCCAAGAGCTATACACTGGCTACAGGCCTGCACACTTTAATCAATGATCAATACAATATGCAGCAGCCGGCCTTCGCTGCCGGCGGTCTGCTGACAGCAATCCCAATCGTAATTCTGTTTATCGCATTGCAAAAAGAACTCGTCTCTGGTTTGTCCAGCGGCGCTGTCAAGGGTTAAGGAGGTAATTTTTATGAAAGTTGAATTAGTCAATATCGGCAAAAAATATGAAGGACGTGAAAGCTTTACTATCAGGAATATTGATCTGGTAATTGAAAGCAATCAGTTTTGCGTCATTCTCGGCCCGTCAGGCTGCGGCAAAAGTACTTTGCTGCGTATGATTGCCGGCCTCAACTCGATCACGGAAGGAGACCTTCTCTTTGACGGCAAGCGCATGAACCGGGTAGAGCCGAAAGACCGCGACATCGCAATGGTTTTCCAGTCTTATGCCCTTTATCCGCACATGACAGTTTACGATAACATGGCCTTTTCCTTAAAAATGGCCAAAGAGCGCAAGACTTTGATTCACGAACGAGTGCTGGAGGCGGCAAAGACGCTGCAGATTGAGGAATATCTTTACTCAAAACCGTCTGAGATCTCCGGCGGCCAGCGCCAGCGTGTTGCGCTCGGCCGCGCCATGGTAAGAAAACCGGCAGTCTTCCTGATGGATGAACCTTTGTCAAACCTCGACGCCAAACTGCGTGAACACATGCGTGTGGAACTGGTGCGCCTGCATCAGTCCCTCAAGACCACTTCAATCTACGTCACCCATGACCAGACTGAAGCCATGACCATGGCGGATATAATCGTTCTGCTGGACCAGGGCAAGGTGCAGCAAGTCGGAGCTCCGGCTGAGTTTTATGAAAAGCCCGCTAACCTTTTTGTGGCCGGTTTTATCGGCTCACCAACAATGAATATTTTCAGCGGCCGCATCGAAGACGGTCTTTTCCGTACCGAAAACAATCTGATCATTGTGGAGCCTAATGAAGAGGATGCGCGCAAGCTAAAAGACTATGAAGGCAAGGAAGTCTGCATGGGCATCCGCTCCGAACGTTTCAATGCCGGCAAGGCGGAAAAAAACAGCATCACGGTTAAGATTGATGTCATTGAGATGCTGGGCAAGGAGCAGTTACTTTACTGCAAATTCCCCGACGATCAGGAAGTTGTAATTTCCGAACCCGGATACTTCAACTACGGCCTGAATGAAGACCACAACTTCAGCTTCGACGTGGACGGCCTGCACTTCTTCGACGCCGAAACAACAATGAGAATCAACTGATGTTCGGTGCCAGGCACCTAACTTATTAAGTTATTGGATGCTGTAACTGGGCAGCAGCACTGCAGTCAGCTGTCCTGCAGCTAAAGAGAAGATAATCATACTGAGGAGAACATATGACTGGCGAGACTCAATATCCGGTTCAAGATGAAAAATACAATTACAAGGAGCTTCGCAGCGGCCGCAAAAGCGGCCTGCTCCTGCACATAAGCAGCCTTCCTTCGCCCTATGGTATCGGCACAATGGGCGACGCAGCCCGCGACTTTATCGATTTTCTCGTCCAGGCAGGCCAGTCCTACTGGCAGATCCTCCCCATCGGGCCGACCGGTTTTGGGAATTCACCCTATCAGAGTTTTTCCACCCGCGCAGGCAACCCTTATCTGATTGATATCGACCTGCTAGTTCAGGATGGGCTTTTGAAAAAAGACGAGCCGGCGCAGTTTGATTTCGGCGCAGATGAAGAAAAAGTCGATTTTTCACTGCTATGGAAGAACCGGCTGACGCTCCTGCACCTGGCCTGGGAACGTCTGCGTGACAATAAAGTCCCGGACCTTTACGAAGAATTTGAAGAATTCAGGCAAGCTGAAGACTGGCTGGAAGAATATGCCGTCTTTATGAGCATAAAAAGTGCCTACGGCGGAGCTAGCTGGACTGACTGGCCAGACGTTCTCAAACGGCGCAATCCGGTGAGCCTGGCTGAATTCATGGACAGCCACCAGGAAGAGATCGCATTTCAGGAGTTTTTGCAATTTCTCTTTTTCCGGCAATGGGAGCACCTGCATACATATGCCCGTAAGTCGGGCATAGAGATTATGGGTGACCTGCCGATTTATGTTGCCGGCGATTCTGCAGAGGTCTGGACCCGGCCGGAGCTTTTCCAGATGGACCAAGATCTCAAGCCAACTTTTGTTTCCGGGACACCGCCCGATGGCTATACTGATGGCGGCCAGCTCTGGGGCAGCCCCCTCTTCAAATGGGAAGTACATGAGGCTGATGGCTATAAATGGTGGATCGATCGCATACGTTTTCAGATGCGCTTTTATGACATGTTGCGTCTGGATCACTTCCGTGGCTTTGAATCCTACTGGGCAGTGCCCTATGGCGATTCTACGGCCAGCCGTGGCCGATGGGTACAAGGACCCGCGGACAAGCTTTTCCAGGCGATAAAAGACCAACTGGGCGCCTTGCCCTTGTTTGCTGAGGATCTGGGCTATATGACCAAAGAGGTTAGCGATTTCCGCGACCGTACCGGTTTCCCCAGCATGAAAGTTCTTCAATTTGCTTTCAATCCCAATGATCTCAGTGACTATCTGCCGCACAATATGATCGAAAACGCAGTGCTTTATACAGGCACTCACGACAATGACACCATTCGGGGCTGGCAGGAAGAAGGGGCTTCGGAAGAAGAACTTGCCTTTGCCAGGCGATATCTGGGCCTGAATGATGAAGAAGGTTTTGTCTGGGGTATGATGCGCGGCGCGGCGACAACAGTTGCCAATACAGTAATCTTTCAGATGCAGGACCTGCTGGAACTGGACAACAAGGCCCGCATGAATGTACCCGCAACCCTCGACGGAAACTGGGAATGGCGCATGAAAGCCGGCCTTTTGAGTTCAGAGCTGGCACAAAAACTGCACCAGCTGACCCGGATCAGCGGCCGGCTGGCAGTGCTGCGGTGACCCCATAAAGTTGGACTAAAAACAGCGGACGCAAGTTCGCTGTTTTTGTTCTTAAGCGGCAAGTGCTTTTACTTGCCGAAGATCCCCTTGGCTTTGTCCAGCAGGCCACCATCCTCGCCGACCTTATCCAGTTTCAGTTTAGCTTTCACACCGGAAACAACTGATTCGATCTGCTCATCAGGCAGGTCCACTCCCAGCAAGCCCTCAACAGCCTTCACCGGATTTTCCTTGAATTTCGCACCGAATTTCTCGTCGCTTTTTACCTTTTTTACTATTTCATCGATCTTTGCCTTAATGTCCATAAATCTCCAGTCCTTTCTTCAGCTCAACATCTGTATTTCTATATCATAAGAAGCGGAGAGCGGCTGCTCTCCGGCTTGCTTCCCCTTAATCAAGCAGCTGATAACTCAGGAAAAATCACCGGCTATCGCACGTTTAACCAGACGACTGGTACCCAGACGCGTGGCACCCAGCTCCATGTATTTTGCAGCATCAGCAAAGCTGGAAATACCACCGGCAGCCTTGATGCCGACACCTGCACCCACATGTTTTTTCATCAGTGCGATAACGTCAAAGCTCGCCCCTCCCGAAGCAAAGCCGGTCGATGTCTTAATAAAGTCAGCGCCGCTATTCGTAACTACTTCGCAGAGACGAATAATTTCCGCTTCAGTCAGCTCGCTGCTCTCAATGATTACCTTCAGCACTCCATCCGCCACAGCCTCCCGGACCATCGAAATTTCTTCCTCGACACAATCAAAAAGTCCGTCCTTGACCCAGCCAAGATTAATGACCATATCAATCTCTGACGCACCGTTCTCGATGGCGTTTTCAGCCTCGAAAACTTTGGTTTCCGCTGTATTGTAACCATTAGGGAAACCGGCCACAGTACAAATGGCGAGTCCTTTTTCAACATAATACACAGCCTCCTCAACGTAAGAAGGCGGGATGCAGGCGGACGCGCAACCAAAACTCATTGCATCATCCAGGATTTCTTTGATTTCTTCCCAGCTGCTGGTCGGTCGTAATAATGTGTGGTCAGTAATGGCCAAAATACCTTTAATATCCATTTGAGAGTTAGCTCTCCTTCCAAAGGATTTATAGTCTTCTGATTGCTTTAATTGGCATTATGCCACGACTGTCTCCAAACTTTGGTAATCAATGTTAAAAACACTGCGCTATTCAGCTTTTCGCCAGCAAAGACTTGCAAAATCAGGCGGCCAAGCAGTAAAACTTAGCCAGCCGCCTGCAGAAGAAAGATTGGTAAGTCAGAGACAACTTGTATTCAGACAGGAGCGCTGGTCTTTTTTAAAAAAGAGCCGGTCTTTTTTAAAATGCAAAAAGCCTGCGATCCAGTGATCACAGGCCTTTTCTCCTGGTGGGTACTACTGGACTTGAACCAGTGACCCCTTGCGTGTGAAGCAAGTGCTCTCCCGCTGAGCTAAGCACCCGAACTTGGTGACCCGTACGAGAATCGAACTCGTGATTCCGCCGTGAAAGGGCGGTGTCTTAACCGCTTGACCAACGGGCCTTATGGTAGCGGCAGTTGGACTTGAACCAACGACNNCTTGAACCAACGACTCTCCGGGTATGAACCGAATGCTCTGGCCAACTGAGCTATGCCGCCATATATGGGTGCTTTTATTGCAAACGCTTAATGATGATATCAACATCAACTGCGATTGTCAAATTATTTCCGCCAAATATCCACAGAAAAAATAAGCCTTTATTTCAATCCTGACGAAAACCGCACTCCTAAATAGCTAGCTCATATAATACCCGTAAAAAAGAAAAGTTTAAAGTAGTTTAAAGTAGAAGCAATCCTACTTCGCCGTCGGAATTTGCAATTATATTTTAACTTTTGACTCCACTCTGCTATAATCAGCTTGCACGATTAGTGAAAGAGGCAGGGGTGGTTGACACAGAAGCGCCTTGTCTGATAATATATCGAAGCGTTCGAAAAATCGAACACCCAATTGTGCGGAACTAACTCAGTGGTAGAGTGTCACCTTGCCAAGGTGAAAGTCGCGAGTTCGAATCTCGTGTTCCGCTCCACAGCTTGGCCGGGGGCTA
>LFSM01000031.1 GCA_001512745.1 Clostridiales bacterium DTU032 | reverse complement strand
GGGTGATCCCGCCGTAGAAAAGTTATTTTCAGATTTTCAGATCCTATGCCAGCGAAATGCAGTCTACAGGGCAGACTTCAACGCAAGATTCGCAATCTGTGCAAAGATCAGGATCAATTACATAGTGTTCATCGCCCATAGAGATAGCGCCTTCCGGACACTCTTCTTCGCAAGCACCGCAAAGAATACATTCATCACTAATTACATGTGCCATAGATACTCCCTCCTGATATACATAGTGTTGCTACTACCGTATCAACTCCAAAAGTGTAACATTTTCCCGGTTCTTGTTCAAGTCTCGCTGATCAGCATAAATCAGAAGCTTTGAAAGTCTTGCTTACTCTTTCATCTCCCTGATCAAAAGACACTGTCACAACTTCAGTCAGCAGATTTACACCCATAACTTGGCCGGGACCATCCGGAGTTGTAACCATATCATTTCTCTTGGGCAGCCGCTGTCTGGCTTCAACATAGGCTTCCTGCTCGTAATTGAGGCAGCAGAGCAAGCGGCCGCAGGCACCGGAAATTTTCTCCGGGTTCATGGAAAGATTCTGCTCTTTGGCCATTTTGATTGATACAGGCTGGAAGTCATGGAGGAAGGTTGAACAGCAAAATTCGCGCCCGCAGCTGCCAATGCCACCACACATGCGGGCCTCATCACGGACTCCGATCTGTCTTAGTTCTATCCTGCGGCGGAAAATTGTTGCCAGGTCCTTGACCAGATCACGGAAATCTACACGTCCGTTAGCAGTAAAGAAGAAGGTTATTTTCTTGTTGTCAAAACGGAACTCAACATCAACCAGAGACATATCCAGACCATGAGATTCGATACGCTCCATAGCAATGGAGAAAGCCCTGTCCTCCTCATCCAGATTTGCCTCATATTGTGCAAGGTCTTCTTCGGAGGCCAATCGCAAAACAGGACGCAGGGTGCGTTCTTCACCGCCTTCAAATGTTTCAATGGGAAGGTTTACAGTCGTAACTACGCCGATCTCTATGCCCTGCACAGTCTCGACAATCACGATATCTCCTTTTTTTAAGTCCAGACCATTGCTGGAAAAATCATATGCTTTGCCCCGTCCGCGCAGGCGGACCCGGACCAATTTTTCTTCGTTCATAAAAATCCTATCTAAATGCAGTTCTCACTTTCTGATCCCTGCTGAAAAAATATATCTAAGCTAGAGTATAACAAATAATTGCCCTATCCGCGGTCTTTGGTGTCACATCGGACGCCTTGACCGGGCTGCAGGACGAACAGATACCGCTGAATCTCTTAGCTGCCTGGCGGCGCTGCAGTAATTTTAGCTCTCATTTGCAGCAAAAGACGGGAAATCGTGTGGTCATAATTGGTATTTGAAGACAGGGCTCTCCTGCTCTCTGACAAAAGTTTCAGCAAGGCCTCATAGTCAATCTTCAATTTCGCCCAATCCGCCAGTTCTTTATCCGAAAAAACCTGGCTGACAGTCTGGACCCGGTCCCGCTTGTCTGCCAGAAGAGCAAGACTGAGCTCACGCAGAAAAGATTGCAGCAAGCGGATAATCATATCTGTATTTTCTTTGTTTGCTTTAAAAAACTCCAGACCGCCGATTAGAAAAGCTGTACGATTTTCTCGGGGGAAAGCCTTGAACAATTTCAGGCTCTCGTTATAGATCTGCCGGTATTTCTCATCCTGAGCCAAAGTTAAAGCCAGGCCCGGCCGCCCGTCAGAACAGTCCAAAGCAAAGCTCTTTGCTGCCGGATCTTCAATTCCGGCTTCATTCAAAATTTGCCTGATCTCCTCATCACTGCGCTGGCCCAGGCGCAGCATTTGCACACGCGAACGAATCGTTGTCAGCAATCTGTCACTGTCTTCACAAAAGATAATAAAGCGAACAAAAGCCGGGTGTTCCTCCAAAGGCTTGAGGAGAGCATTCTGACAAGTCTCGCTAAGCGTGTCCGCTTTTTCGGCCGAAATTATGAAAACCTTGTTATGGGAAATGCGGGGAGCTTCAAAGATCCGGCCTGCTACTTCCGTACGCACTTCCTCTACTTTAGACTTGCCGGAAGGACCGGGATCAAGGATCACTAAATCAAGATGTGAGCCGGAAGATAAGATCATGCGACAGGAAGGGCAAGTGCCACAGGCTGATCCATCGCTTTTAACAGAATCGCAAAGATAAGATGCAGCCAGACATTTGGCTATAGTGTGCTTGCCCGAGCCTTCGTTTCCGATGATCAGGAGCGGATAGGGTTTAGAGCTGACAATCTGTTTTAACTCCTGACGCAGCTGGTCACTTATCGCCAGAGCAGACAGCTGAAACATACCGAAATCTACAAGATCGGGGGCAGAATTATTCCGGGAACCGGGCTTTGACACCATGCTAAATCTTCTCGTAGTGGTCCACCGGCACAACAAATACAGTAGCGCCGCCAATCTTGACTTCTACCGGATAAGGCATGTAAGACGTGCCCATAGAGGGTGGTGGTATATTGGCATTGATTGAGGTCTTACGGCTGCGGGAATACTTGCGGATGATTGCCATAACCTCATCCTGCATGTCCTCCTCGACACCTGTCATCAAAGTAGTATTACCTGATTTCAAAAAGCCACCGGTTGAATGGAGTTTTGTTACGCGATGACCTGCCCGATTTAATTCAGTCATCAGCCGCGAAGAATCTTCATCACTGACAATAGCAAAAATCAGCTTCATAATAGCACTCTCCTAACTAGTTCAAGAACGAGACCGGCAGTCTCTTCCTTAGTACCTTGTGTTTCTATGCAGCTAAAACGTGCAGGCTCCCTTGCAGCCAAAGCACGAAAACCACGGTCTACTGCAGACCGGAAATCCTCAGATTCTCCATCGAGACGATCAGCAGCTTCCAGTTCATGACGTTTTTCCAGCCTTTCCGCCAGGCTGTGCGGCGGCAACTGCAGCAAAACAGTTAAATCCGGTTTGGTCTGGCCGACAGCAAAATCATTCAGCTTGTCAATCAGTTCAAGATCCAGGCCTCTGCCATAGCCCTGATAGGCTACGGTCGAATCCATAAAGCGGTCACAAATCACCCAGGTCCCCCGTTCCAGGGCCGGCCGGATAACTTCACGCACAATTTGAGCACGGGCTGCTTCAAAGAGCAGTACTTCGCTTTCTGCTGTCATATTGTTTTGTGAGGCATCAAGCAGAATATCACGTATTTTTTCACTGATTGCAGTTCCTCCCGGTTCACGGAGAATCAGGACCTCAATGCCCTCTGCTTCAAGGCTTTGACCCAAAAGTCGGCTCTGGGTGGTTTTCCCGGTCCCGTCTACGCCTTCAAATGTAACAAATTTGCCTCCTTGCATCTGTTTTCCGCCTCCCTTGTATCCAACCGCTAATTTCAATTTTATATTACCATATCGCGGACAGGTCAAAGCTTTCAGAAGCGAAACTCCTGCCGTAGATTTCGGCTATAGCTGATTTATTTATCTGTTAAAACTCCAATTTTCCCCGACTTAATGCCACGGATATCATAAGCCAGGTCCAGCAGATCCTGCCAGAGGGCGATATCGGCAGCTTTAATCTCTTCTCCAGGCCAGAGCAAGGGCATTCCCGGAGGATAAGGCGCGATGACACCGGCACTCTGCCGACCCAAAGCATTTTGAAAATCAAGCGCTTCACTTTCAGCTGAAAAACTATCCCGCAGGGTAAGAGATGTCCTGCTCTGGCGCAAAAATGCCTGCCTTTGGGCAAGGTCAATCTTAACTTGCGAGTGTTCCGACTGCCCGGATCTTGCAATCTCCGCACAGGCCTGCCCAAGAGCAATAAAAGATTCACGCGGTGTATCCAGAGGCGGAATACAGACCATACATCTGGCATCAATCAGCTCTACATCAACCCTGTGTGCATCGAGAATCTCAAATACTTTTTGCCGGGAACAGTTACTGGCCGAGTAATCCAGCACCAGGCGGCAAGGATCATCACCGCTTATATATTCACGACTCAGTTCAGAAGGAAGCTGAGCCACAAACTCTTCCAGCAAGTCCAGCAGTCTTGACACGTAGGCGGCTGCGTCATGATCAATAAAATCACGTGCATAGTCCAGACTGGCTGCAATCGGAAAAGAGGGACTGGAAGTCTGGAAGACCGGCAGCATCTTAGCCAGACGGGCAGGCGATACCCGCCCCGAATCTATAGCTGCCTGTGACAAATGCAGCATAGAAGCGGGAGTAAGTGCCGGCAGCGTCTTATGTGCGCTTTGAGCAACCAGGTCTGCTCCCTGAGATAAGGCGGTGCGGGGCCAGTTTTTTTCGCCGGGAGATTTCCCGCTGACCTTAATGGCAAAGTGGGCACCATGGGCTGAATCAACTATGACCGGAATACCCCGGGCATGAGCTGCCTGACAGATTTTTTCCAGAGGCAGGTTTTCGCCATAATAACCCGGTGTCATCAGAAGCACGCCTGCAAGGTTCTTCTCCTCTTTCAGGCTGCGCAAAACTTCAGCTTCCTTCATCTGACCATCGGCAAAACGGGGCAAAGTATCCTGCTTGATTAAAACTGCTTCCAGACCCAGAAGCGCGCAGCTGTTAGCCACGGATAAATGACTGCCTTTGCCCATAAGCACGCGGTCACCCGCTTTGAATGCCGCGGCCAGTGCAATTCTCAGAGAAGTAGTGCTGCCGCAGGTGATGAAATAAGTTTGTGCAGAAGAAAAAGTTCTGGCAGCTAATTCGAGCGCCCGGAGTACAATGCCGGCCGGCTCATTGATATCTCCGGTAGCAGCCAGCTCGGTAGTGTCCAAACATGCTAAAAGACTGCGAAATTCGGCAGAAAAAGCTTGCCCTGCCCGATTGCCGGGCATATGGAATGAGTGTCGGTTTCTGCCTGTTTTCAAAGCTGAAACGAGCGGGAGTTCCCGCTCGGCAAATACTGCTGATTCACTTTTATTCATGACAACAATCTCAGACTTTTAAAGATCCAGACTGATGGTCTGGATGCCATCAATATCAAGACGGATAGAACGCTCTATCTGTTCAATGTCACGGCGCACATCGTCAACGGTCTCAACAGCGCGAATTTGTTTCTCATCAATATTGTCAAAATGTCTCTTGCGGGGGCGCTGCTTACGAGCTTTTGGCATGTTCTGCTGTGAAACTTCCTTTTGAGCTGACTCCTGTGCCGCAATATTCTTCTGCTTTGAAGCCTGCTTTTGATTTTCCTGCTGAGCTTTAGTACGGCCGCCTTGCTGGCCGCGGGAAACATTCTGCTTCAGGCCTTGCTGGCCGCGGGCAACATTCTGCTTCTGGCCTTGCTGGCCTGCTGCTTTTTGAGCTTGTTGCTTGTTGCCCTGCTGACCGGGAGTCCGCTGGCTTGTTTTCTTTTTGCGGGCTTTATTGCGATTAATGTTTGCATTACGCGCTGGACTAACTGCCGGTCTGTCCGTTGTCTTCTCCCGGACAGGCGACTCATCCCGAGGCGCCAACTGGCGACTTTTAACTGTTCGATTACGATCCTGTTTTGTATCAGACATGGTCGTTTGCGCAAAACCTCCGTTCTTTAGCTTCTGTCATTCTATCATGACTGGGCCCTAAATATAGTTCAGCCGTTTTATCCGCTAATAAAGGCAGCGACTAGCTGGCAATCCTACTTTTTAGCGGCTGCTGTCAGCTATTGTCAAAATCTCCGGCTATACTTTCGAATCTGTGGCCTTATGCTAATTGCAATATTAGATGCAAGGAGTAGTTTATGTTAGTAGAAAGACAGACAGAAGTGAACAGTATCAGGGAAAGCAACATCAACTTATTACATGATGTATATGGGCGCTCTTATCAGGCAAAAGCGCTTTCTTCTTTTACGGACTATACTCTCCTGCCGCACCTTTATCGCTATCGCGGCCGGCATTTACTGCGCTGCCTGGGTTTAAGCAATACAGACAATGCGGATCTTGAAACAGTATCTGATCTGCGCACAGGACTCTTGCTCAATCAGATGGGTCAAATCGATCTTAAAGAGGATCCTGCTGAAATTGTCGTACTGTTTGAACACCTGTCCGGCCTGACACTACGTCAGTTTTCCATCCGGACAGTTGCAGCCATTACGGAAGAGATTTCCCTCCTCTATGAGAGTTTTTTTGATCAGATCCTGTCGGCTCTGGAAGACTTTGCAGAATTAAGCGGAGTCGGCTTGTGGCATGGAGACATAAGTCCGGACAATATCATGATCACAGCTAAAGAAAACGCTGTTTTGATAGACTTTGACAAATCGAGAGTTTTTCTGCCGGGTTATTCGAAGCTGCTCGCTGATGATTGCTGTAATAAAGCCATCTCTTTAAGTGGTACTCCCGGTTATACCAGTAAGCTGGCTTTGAAAGAGCAGGCTGAGCTCAGTACTGCTGAGCGGCAATGCCCTGCTTTTGTCCATGATGCTGACCGTGAAAGTCTGGGTCGCAGCTTTGTCGCTGCTTTAATTAAAAAGCCCGGCTCCACTTTGACCGCTGCGGATATCAAATCCGCTTTGTCTCAGGTACAGCCAGGCTTTGCTTATAAATTACTGAGCGCTCTCTGCGCTAGTGTCTAGGCTCCTTCTTCAAGGGCTTGCTGGTCTGCGTAAACCACTGTCGGCGGAGCTTGCTTGCGCACAGCTTCCGCGGTAACAATTACCTTTGTGACATCAGCACGTGACGGAATTTCATACATAATATCCAGCATTACCTCTTCAAGGACAGTACGCAGGCCACGGGCTCCCATCTTCAGTTCCTGAGCTAGACGCGCAGCTTCCCTGACAGATTCGTCCTCGAAAATCAGTTCGACATCATCGTAGGACATTAGCTTTTGATACTGTTTGATCAGTGCGTTCTTCGGCTCGGTCAGGATTTGAACCAGCGCATCCTCATCCAGCCCCTCTAGAGCTACATGAACAGGAACGCGGCCGATGAATTCAGGTATCAGACCATAACGAAGCAGATCTTCGGGCAAGAGGTGGGTAAAGATCTTTGAGTCATCTTCAGTTTTGGATTTGACATCAGCACCAAAGCCAATGGCAGAACTGCCAATACGGCTCTGAATTATTTTGTCCAAACCATCAAAGGCTCCGCCCAGAATAAACAGAATGTCGCTTGTATCAATCTGAATGAACTCCTGATGCGGATGTTTGCGCCCACCCTGAGCAGGCACATTAGCTACAGTGCTTTCCAAAATCTTCAGCAGTGCCTGCTGGACGCCTTCTCCACTGACATCTCTGGTAATCGAGGGATTATCAGAGCGGCGGGAGATTTTGTCAATCTCATCAATGTAGATGATGCCTTTTTCCGCAGCTTCGATATCAAAGTCAGCATTCTGGATCAGGCGCAGGAGAATATTCTCCACGTCTTCTCCGACATAACCGGCTTCTGTAAGCGCAGTAGCATCAACAATTGCGAAAGGTACATGCAGAATTCTGGCTAAAGTCTGCGCCAGCAAAGTTTTGCCCGAGCCTGTCGGTCCGAACAGCATAATATTGCTTTTAGAAAGTTCAACATCCTTGTCCTGACTATCGATTTCACCGGAAAACACACGCTTGTAATGATTGTAAACCGATACAGCCAAAACCTTTTTCGCATGATCCTGACCGATTACATATTCATCCAGCTTGCACTTAATCTGATCGGGAGATAAAAGGCTGTCTTTTTTCAGCTCGTATGAGCCAAAACTGATTTCTCTTTCTTCATGCAGAAGATCATTGCACAGAGCAACACATTCATTGCAAATGTAAACACCGGGACCGGCAATCAGGCGTTCAACCTGAGAATCCGGCTTACCGCAGAAAGAGCAATGAACCCGTTCAAAGTTGTTATCTTTATTTTGCTTATCTGTCATCTCTCTGTCCTTAAGCACAAGTCAGTCAGGCTCATTGATCAGGCCTGTCTGCTCATGACTTTATCAATGATTCCATATTCAATGGCTTCCTGTGCATCCATCCAGTGGTCGCGCTCTGTATCGCGTTCAATTACTTCCAGAGGCTGATTGCAGATATCTGCCAAAATCACATTGAGACGTCTGCGCATTTTCAGAATGTGCTCAGCTGCAATACTGATATCTGAAGCCTGACCCTGCGTGCCGCCTGATGGCTGATGAATCATAATTTCAGCATTAGGCAAGGCAAAACGTTTTCCCTTAGTTCCGGCGCCCACCAGGAAAGCTCCCATGCTGGCAGCCATACCCATGGCAATTGTCTGAACATCAGGCTTGATATATTGCATTGTGTCGTAAATCATCAGTCCCGAGGAGACTTCTCCGCCCGGGCTGTTAATGTAGAACTGAATATCCTTATCCGGGTCTTCTGCTTCCAGAAATAATAGCTGAGCAACAATTAAGTTAGCGCTGACATGATCGACCTGATTGCTCAGGATAACAATGCGCTCCTTAAGTAAGCGGGAAAAAATATCGTAAGAACGTTCTCCACGGCTTGTTTGCTCAACGACTACTGGTACCAGATTGTTGTAGACTGCTTCAATCATAATAATTACTCCTTTTTGGCAGCAATTTGCCAGCTACCTGATCTATTATAACTTAACACTACTAATCCTCTTCGTCTCCGGTCTATTCTTCTTCGTCTGCCTCATCATCGTGGTCGTGGTCACAGTGCTCATCATGAACATGCTCATGATCATGTGCGTGTGGATCAACATCAGTCGCTACACTCCATTCACGCAGGAGATCAAGCAATTTCTCACTCCTGACCTGGTGTTCAAGACGGTCTCTGCTGTCTTCGTTAGCTTCCAGATAGCTCTCTTTATAATCTTCCACAGAGATCTCTGACCGTTCAGCCAGTTCCACTATCATAGCTTCAACTTCTTCATCTGTAACCTCAAGAGCGAGCTTTTCATCAAGTGCATCAAGGGTATATGCTAAGTCCAGATTCTTGCGAGAATTGGGCAGCATTTGCTGACGAACACTTGCCAGAGTCTGCCCCGAATACGATAAGAAATCTTCATAACGCAAGCCATACATTTCGAACTGCTGGCTCTGGTGCTGGATTTCTCTCTCCACATCATCTTCAACCATGAAGTCTGACATGATGATCTCACTATTTTCGGCAATCTGCTCAACAATATTACGCTCATAGAGCCGATCAGCCTGTTCGGCTGCTGCTTTTTCCAATTCCTGACGGATTTCAGCCCGGTATTCTTCCACCGTGTCACTGCTTTCACTTACATCTTTTACAAAGTCGTCATCAATTTCCGGTACTTGCGTAAAGGTCGCTGCCTTTACCACTACTGAAAAGACTACCTCCTCCCCGGCCAGATCATCAGCATGATATTCTTCCGGGAAGTTAAGTGTAAGATCAAATTCATCACCGACGTTTTTGCCCACAATGCCATCTTCAAAACCCGGAATGAAGGTGTTAGAGCCTAATTTCAGATCAAAATCCTCAGCCGTACCGCCTTCAAAAGCGATATCATCTTTCTTTCCGATATAGTCGATAGTTACTGTATCGCCTTTCTCCAGGGTCCGATCAGTTACCGGCAGCTGCCTGGCTACTTTATCCTGTGCCTCTTTAATTTTGGCATCGATTTCTTCTTCAGAAACTTCAACATTTGGACGATAAGCTACAATACCTTCATATTCGCCAAGTTTTACTTCCGGTTTCAGAGCGAATCTGGCTTCTAAAACCAGTCCGTCTGCTCCGCTGATGCTGACCAGATTTAATCTCGGTTCAGAATACGGTCTCAGGTCGTGCTCTTTCAATGCATTTTCATAAGCAGCCGGAAAGGCATACTCAATGGCATCATCATACAAGATGCCTTCACCATAGTGGTTTACTACGATCTGATAAGGGGCCTTGCCCTTACGGAAACCGGGAACCTGAAAGTAACGCTTGCTTTTTTGGTAAGCTTTCTCCAGGGAGCTTTTGAATTCCTCTGCGGGAACCTCAATATTTAGATAGGCAACTCTGTTTTCTTTTTCCTCAAATTGCGACGGCATTGGTCGTCCTCCTTGTTTTATCTACTATTTATATTACTAAGTAAGCTAAAGCATTCTACCATAAAATAGCCGGGACTTCTTCCTCTGATGCCTTAGTTACTACAGATTAGCCGGCTGCAGCACTTTTTTGGCAAAGCTTCGCTAAGAGTGCAAGTCTGTGGCTCATAGACCTTAGATAAATACTCTGACATTGAAGCCAAATGCCTGACATGTTAATATTAATGTGCCTGAGATGGATGGCGCTCTCATTTTTGGACCACCGTTTCTTAAAGGGGAGTCCGAGTTGATGTGGAATGTGAATACGCCTGCTTGCAGGAAATTCTAAGACCACCACAGGTCACCCACCTGGTTATTAATAGCTGGGTATCAAAAAGGGGGTGCGCCATTTCAGGTGTTTTTTGCTGTTTAATAAATGGCTTTTATTTTTAATGTTTCGGCTTGATAAAGATGAGGGCCGATTAGATTTTTGCATGGAGGCATTATGCGTATTTATAACACTGCAAGTCGTCAAAAGGAAGAACTTATACCGCTGGAAGAAGGATGTTTCAAGATTTACGCCTGCGGTCCTACCGTTTACGATCTTATGCATTTGGGTAATGCGCGCCCCATAATAACCTTTGATGCATTACGCCGTTATCTCAAATACAAGGGTTACAAAGTAACTTATGTGCAAAACTTCACTGATATTGATGACAAGATGATCGCCCGCGCCAGGCAGATGAACATAACTGTCAGAGAGCTGGCTGACCAGATGATTGAAGAGTATTTTCATGATGCTGACAGCCTTAATGTTATGCGGGCGGATATTCATCCGCGGGCAACTGAATCCATACCGGCCATCATAAAGTTGATTTCCACACTTGTCGATAAGGGGCATGCTTATGTTGCAGATGACGGTGTTTATTTTGAAGTCGCCTCTTTTGAAGAATACGGCAAGCTGTCACACCACAGGCTGGAAGATCTGGAAGAAGGTGCCAGCGAGCGCGTTACAGATGTAGAAGGCAAGCGCAGTGCGCTGGACTTTGTTCTGTGGAAATTTAAGAAGGAAGGCGAACCCTCCTGGGACAGTCCCTGGGGCGAAGGCCGACCCGGCTGGCATATAGAATGTTCCGCCATGAGTCAGGAAGCTTTAGGGGATACTATTGATATCCACAGTGGTGGCGTGGACCTGGTTTTTCCCCATCATGAGAACGAGATCGCTCAAAGCGAAGCGGCCAGCGGCAAGCCTTTTGTCCGTTATTGGATGCACAATGGTTTCGTCAATGTAAATCAGATAAAAATGTCTAAATCTAAGGGCAATTTCTTTCTGGTGCGTAATCTGGCGGAACTTTATCCCTACGAAATAATTCGCTACTATATTTTGCAGTCGCATTATCGTATGCCGATAAACTTCACTCTCACAGATGATGACGATGAGGACAATCCTCTGGATGCAGCTGTAACCAGCTACCGCCGCATCCGTACTTCTCTGCAAACACTCGACATTGTGGCAGAAAGCGCAGCAGTATCCGGTGACGAAGAGATTGATTCGACACTGGAGCAAGCAATTGACAGCTGCAAGCGTGAGTGGACAGAAGCTATGGACGATGATCTCAACACCGCGGACGCTATCGCCGCTATCTTTGACCTGGTGCGCGCAGCTAATACAGCAGCAGCCAGTGAGCAAGCCTCCGGGGCCCTGCTAAAGAAAGCCCGGGAGACGATTATTGAACTCTGTCATACACTCGGCCTGAAACCGGATGAGCGGGAAGAGCTTATCATCCCTGCCCAGGTTAAGGAGCTGGTGGACCAGCGTGCGCAAGCTAAGCAGGAACGTAATTTTGCGGAAGCTGATCGTCTGAGAGATGAAGTCGAGAAATTTGGTTTCAGGTTGGAAGACACGGCCCAGGGCGTACAGATTCACTTGCTTGAAGACTAATTTTGGAGTTTTCTCATTGAAAAGAATTAAAAAAGCTGCAGGAAGGCTTGAAGTTAAGGATAAAAAGGCTTTAGGCAGCTGCATACCCACTATACGTATCGATGAACCAAGCTACAGTCCTTTGAACAAGCTGCAACTCTTTGATTATCCGATATCCACTCTGGCCTGGATCGGTGACGCAGTCTATGAGTTGGAAATGAGGCTGGCTTTGGCAAAACAGACTGAAGCACCTGCCGGCAGCTTGAATTTGCGGGCTATAGAAATGGTCAGCGCCAGGGGTCAATCTGACCTTTTGGAAATATTGCTGCAGGAAGATGATCCTGCCCGGCTCAATGAAGCGGAAAGAACACTTCTGCAGAGGGCGCGCAACTATCACAGCAAGAGCATATCCAAAGGTGCGGACCAGGCAGATTATCGTGCAGCAACCGCCCTGGAAGCACTCCTGGGCGCACATATGCTGGCAGGGAACACAGAACGTGTCGCTGAACTTATCCGTTCTGCCCTGGAAGCTATGAATTAAATCTTCCGGCCGGAAGATTTCCAGCAAATATGTCATTCAGAAAGGCTAAAGCAAGTGTCGCGAGAAGATGAACACAAGTTTCAAAAGAACAGGCAAAAGATAGAGCTTGCATCCGGTGAACAGATTGAAGGGCGCAATCCTCTGCAGGAAGCTTTACGGGCCGGGCGCAAGGTGCGGCAGCTCTATGTTCTGAACAGAGCCAATAAGGTTTCTCAGAGTGATCCGCTGGCTAAGCTGGCCCGGCAAAGTGAAGCCGGCGGCGCCAGTGTTTTCTACGTAGATAGGGCTACACTCGATTCACTTGCAATCTCCAACGCCCATCAGGGTGTGATCGCGATAGTGGAGGAGTACCGCTATGCTGATCTTGATGCTGTTCTCTGTGCAGAAGAAGCTGCAGGAACTTCACCTTTTATCATCTTGCTGGATAATTTGCAGGATGCTCACAATCTGGGAGCAATCCTGCGTATAGCAGATGGTGCCGGTGTCAGCGCTGTCCTGATTCCAAAGCACCGCTCAGTTTCACTCAACGCTGTGGTTGCAAAAACTTCTGCCGGAGCAATTGAATACGTGCCTGTTTGTCAGGAAACCAATCTGACGCAGGCCGTGCTCAGGTTGAAAGATGCCGGCTTCTGGATTTACGGCACAAGTGATGCTGCACAGGAAAAATATTACGATGTCGATTGGAAAGGCAAGATAGCGCTGATTATCGGGAGTGAAGGTAAAGGTATCAGTGAAAAGTTGCTGAAACACTGTGATTTTCAGATCACCATCCCCCAGAGGGGCGAGATCAACTCGCTAAATGCTTCCGTCGCCTGCGGCATCATAACTTTTGAGGCAATGCGCCAGCGAGGTCTCTAATGTCTGATTCCCAGAAAGCACCGGAGAAAGATTTGCTTCAGGAACGTGATCTTAAGCTCTGGCTTCTCAGTCAGGCCGATGATGAGGATGCTATCTCTGAATTATTGCGTCTGTATAAAGGTCTGGTGCGCAGTGTTGCACAGCCTTTTTTTCTTCAGGGAGGCGAGAAAGATGACTTGCTGCAGGAGGGTATGATCGGGCTTTTACAGGCAATTCAACAATACGATCCCGGTCAGAATACTGCCTTTCGCACTTTTGCACGCCTGGTAATTCAACGATCCATGCTGGATGCAGTGCGGTCAGCATCCCGCAAAAGTCATGATCCGCTTAACCGCTCGATTTCACTGGAAACCGAGATCAGTGATGCGGAGTCAGATTCGCAGATAGTTTTAGCTGACATGCTGGAAGATGACTCTCCGGCACCTGATCAGGAAGTGATATCTACGGAACAGCTTGAAGCCTTTCTCGCTTTCATGCAAAATAATCTTAGTGAGCTGGAGCAGGGTGTTGTAAAAGGTTTACGTCTGGGTATGAGCTATCAGGAAATAGCTGTTAACCTGGGGCGCAGCACCAAGAGTGTAGATAATGCCATTCAGCGGCTGCGCTCGAAATTAAGAGATTATGGGAAGGCAGAAGGCAATGAATTCTCGCAGTAAATCACGATATATGATCCGTAAACGCTGCCTTAGTCTGATACTGCTTCTTGCCTTGACCGGGTCGCTCTTTCTTAGCAGTGCCTGCAGTTTACTGGAGTTTGGTACTTCAGAAAGAACGGAAAAAGTAGACAAGGAATTGTTTATAGAACCGGAAAACGGTGAGTATCTTAATGAAGTTGAAACTGTCCACACCCTGATACTGGCTATGAACAACACAGATAAGATTGAATCCATCTGGCGGCACATTCCCAGTAAGCAACGCAGTGAAATCAACCTGTCTCTCTTTGTCAGTTATATACGAATCTTAAAACAGGTTTTGCAGAATACCGTTGTTTCATTTTCAGAAGCTACAGTTGAAGAAAGCGCAGCCCTGCGGCTGAATATTTCCCGCTCTGTGCCTGCTTTAACAGATGAAGCCGATAGAAGCTCATTCTGGTATATCAATACGCAGGGAAATAATAACCAGCAGGAAAGATTCGCTATCAGCATCAATAATACTGAAGACGGAATTCCTTATTTTTCTTCGGCCTGGGTAGCCAAGCAAGCTTTCCTTTATGACTATATACGTCTTTACTTCAGTGCCTTGGAAGAAGGGAGTCCGTCTGCCCTTTTCGGCTTGTTGCATCAGCAGATTAATCCCAATATAGCCGCTTATGAACAGGCTGTCGAAAGCCGTGTGACTGCTTTGCTTTCTTACTACGGAGAGTTCAGTAACCTGCAATTGCGTTCCTATCGGGTAGTTGAATTAATGCCTGGTAACGCCAGAGTTGTGCAGTCTAATCTGCCGGATGGAGTGGGAAGCCGCACTGTTTCTTTCCGCGAGAATAATGCTGTGATCAGCATCAATGAGAGGATTCCACAAGTACTGGATTTGAGTGATACTGAGATTCATCACCAGGGAAAGCTAAGCTTCAGACTGGAAAGTGCTACGCGCAGACTCATGTCATCTACTTCATTGTCTGCCCTGGGCATCCCGCTGGATATCAGGCTGCTGTCAGAGGATGATGCGGATACAGGCATAATTACCCAAGGCAACGAAGTGAATTTCCGTGTTATCTGGCCGGGAATTCAGATCGATGCCTTCGGTTCCTTTAATATAGATAAGCAATATTTTGACGGTGTCATCAAACGCATAGATATTTTTTATACTGATTATGAAACCGGCAGCGGCCTTAGGGTTGGCGATCCGATTAATCTGCTCTATATTAAATACCCCTTTGCACGGGAAAATGACTATCTGATTCGCGGTGAAAGTAATGGAGTCGACCTCACTTTGGCTGTGCAGGTGGAGTCCGACTATATCGCACGACTGACTATTCTGTCAGAAGAAGCTCCTTTGCCTTAAGGATCATCATATGCCTGAACTTCCTGAAGTAGAAACAATACGCAGGAGCCTGACTCCGCTTTTGCTCGGTAAAAGGGTAGAAGGGCTTGAAGTCTACAGTCCCGATGTCCTGATTGAATACGGTAAGGTTACTGTTTTGACCGGCATAGTTTTCGCCTTGCGCCGGCGTGGTAAATATCTCATGATCGACCTGCGCGAGGATAAAAGCAGGCCCAAACATCTCAGCACCATCATGGTGCATTTCCGCATGACAGGAAAACTGCTGTATAAAGATCATTTTGAAGAAGCAGCCAAACATACGCATGTCCGTTTTCACCTGTCAGATCCGCTGCAAGAAATGTCTTTTCTCGACTTCAACGACCTGCGCCGTTTCGGTAAGGTCTGGCTGCTCCCTCCCGGGGAAGAGAAGCTGGATCCCGGCTTTGCTCGACTAGGACCTGAGCCCCTGTCTGACGAATGGACTGCAGCTGACTTTCTCGCTCAGATAAAGCGCCGCCCCCGCAGCACAATCAAATCGCTGCTGCTGAATCAGGAGGTTGTTGCCGGCATAGGTAACATTTATTGCGACGAGGCTCTCTTCCGCGCCGGAATCCATCCCGCCCGGCGGAATCAAACGCTGTCAGAAGAAGAGGTGCTCAATTTGCAGCAGGCCGTGCGTGAGGTCATAGCTGATGGCATTGGTCATCAGGGCACCAGTTTCAGCGATTATGTGGATGGTCTGGGCAACAAGGGCCATTTCCAGCTACAGTTGAGAGTCTTCCAGCAAGAAGGCAAAAAATGCTCTGTATGCGGCTCTGAGATTGAGAAAATCCGCGTTGGCGGACGCGGTACACACTTCTGTCCCCACTGTCAGCAGCTTGGCGTAACGTTTTTGGAGGCGACGAAAGAACTTAGCTGACAATCTGTGCCTTTAGAT
>LFSM01000098.1:2804-5682 GCA_001512745.1 Clostridiales bacterium DTU032 | reverse complement strand
TACGTAGGAGAAGCGTATGAAGAAAAAGCCTATGAAAGAGAATAGAAAGCTAGTCCGGCTGGCAATTGCTCTCTCATCTGTTGCTATATTATTTTTCGTTGTAGCCAGCACCTCAATACCGGCTGTTAGCGGCAAAGTTTTCGCCGGTGATGGCAAAATAATCCCTCAGACTCGAACAGTGGCTAAGTCCGATGATGCATTAAAAAAAGATCAGCAGGATGGGCCTGGCCTTTCACTTTCTGATCAGGACAGAAGTTTAGATTATATTGAAAAAAAACCTGAAACGTGGGAGGAGCTTGAATTTTTCCCGCCTGAAAGGACAGAGCAAACAGCTCCGGCCGGCAAAGGATCTGCCAGTGCCGAACCGGCAACGACTAATCCAACTTCAGTATCACCGGCAACCCAGGCTCCGTCTGCCACCCAGACGGAAGCCCCGACAAAAGCAAGACAGACAAATGTTGTGGCCCCTTCACTGACAAGTGCAGGAGCGACGACAAGTCAGCCTCCGGTAACGAAAGCGTCGAAGACTGATGCTGTAAAGACGACTGTAGAACCAACGACCGCACCACCAACAACCGCAGCGCCGACCGAGGCTCCCCCGCCTCAAGAAGCTGGTTACTTTAACCGCGCCAGCTGCGATGAATTCATTTCTTTGCTAAATCAGTACCGCGCTGAAAATGGTAAATGCACCCTCAAAAAAAGCAGTCAGCTGACGAACATTGCTGAAAGCCGAGCCATGGAGATCGTTACAGATTTCAGCCATGCTGGCATCGCAAAATACGGCAATTACGGAGAAAATATTTTCATGGGTTCGGGTCTGCCCAAGTACGACCTGGCTTGCACAGCTTTGCAGGCATTCAAGAACTCATCCTGCCATGATACAAATCAGCTCTACGATAAATACAATAGCGTCGGCGTTGGTCACTATGTAACACCCTGCGGTGCACATTACTGGGCCGTAATCTTCAGCTTTTAATCCGACTGCATCATTCGGTGCCTGGCACGATTTCATGCACTTGCATCGTTTGCTATCTGACACAC
Organism: Clostridiales bacterium DTU032; assembly: GCA_001512745.1. GTDB lineage: Bacteria > Bacillota > Clostridia > Saccharofermentanales > DTU023 > DTU032. The sequence goes on along the minus strand of LFSM01000098.1, from coordinate 4,641 downwards.
AAAAAAGGGGGACATCTTTCTTCTGATGTCCCCCCACATTCCGCTCGTTTCACTTGGCTAAGCTTTGGAGCATTTGCAATGAGGATTTGTACAGTCCCTGCATTTCTTCTCTTCAGATGAAGAATGACTATCCTTCTTGGCCTCTCTAGTAATATCGGCTTTTTTAGCTGGCTTGGCAATGTAAGCTTTCTTCAGTTTCATGCGCACTACCTCGACAATCATAGAGCACTAGCTCAGCTTTATAGGAAGGTGTTCTAATTATAAACTATAACCAATAGGTTATTGTCTATTTCCCGACATATATCGCTTATTGCCAGTTGTTTTTTTAGAATATATCAGAATAAAACTTATCAATTATGTAAAAATCAATGATCTGGAATTTCTAAATTAAAAACTTTAATAATAAAATATTTATTTTTGCGAAATATTACTCCTTAATAATTTCCACACACATGAAAAGGCCTGTTATCAGGGGCTTTGTCCTTTCTCTCTCAGTGGAAACTGTAACAATATAATAAGCAAACTTTAAGCACTTATAGATTTGTTAATTTTACGCCTGTGTTAAGATTGTCATTGTTAAATTTCTTCACTCTGCAATTGAAGGCAGACTGAAGATTAAATTTCGATCAAAAATTACGATTTGAGAGTATCTAATGAAGAAAAACCCCAACCGGGACAAGCAGAGATTAATTCTTCTGGCAGTCACTGTTTTACTTGTGACCTTGCTCTTCCTAAGCATAAGCGCTCTCTCCCCACCTGCTCTTGCAGATCAAAACAGCGCAGTTGAGAATAACCCAACCGGCAGTAAACTTGTCGAAGATACAAAAAACGAAGATCCTGCGGCAAGTCAGAAAGCCTTACTTCTGCCCTCGGACAAAGCGGGCACCGGTGATCCTGCCTCTACTGAAGAAAAGACCACTGTGAGCATGGCCAGGAGTCCAGTCACTACAGGCGCAGCCCCGACCAGCCAAAACCCGCAGCCTGCCCCGAGTCAGGCACCGTCACAGGCACCGGCAGCAAGCCCGGCGCCAACTATTGCAGCAGCTCCTTCCACAGTGGCTTTGACAAAGCCAAAAACTTTTGAAACAACAGCGATTACACCGACTGAGGTTCCAACAAAAACCCCGGCGAAAACAGAGACTACGACCAGCCTCCCACAGACTTCAGCTTCTATCGACTGTTCCAGCGCTGACAACTTCATAATTCTTCTAAACAACTACCGCCTGGCCAATGGCTTAGCCCCGCTTCAAAAGTCCAGCCAGCTGACCGGAATTGCGGAAAAGCGTTCCATTGAAATCAGCATAGAGTTCAGCCACGCCGGCATGAGCAAGTACGGCAATTATGGTGAGAACATTTTTATGTGTTCGGGGGTAGCCAAGAGTGATGTCGCTGCCAAGGCTTTGCAGGCATTTAAAAATTCTCCCGCTCACGATATGAACCAACTCTCTGACCGGTACAAAACCATTGGTGTCGGACATTACATAGTTTCCGGCAATACACACTATCTAACCGTATCATTTGGCTATTAAAATATTGTAGGTAATCTAGGGAACAGCTATAATTTAGTTAACAGGGCAATCCATGCGCAAGCTTTTTACTTGATCTTTCAGGAGGCCCCCATGACTACCGGCACGCTTCTAAAGTCTCTTCTCGATATCGCAGGGCTAAGGCAAAAATCATTTGCAGACAGGATGTTCACTTCTCCCAGCAAGCTGAGCAAGCTAATCAATGGCAATATCTTGCTGAGCCGAAAGGAAGCAAATGATTTCAGTGAGCGGGCTGCCCGTATCCTTGCCAATGAAATCTACGAGCCAAACTGCTACTACAAGCTACAGGA
>LFSM01000098.1:333-2725 GCA_001512745.1 Clostridiales bacterium DTU032 | reverse complement strand
AAGACAGACCTGCATTGTTCCGGGCCGAAACAATGCAAATACATGTTTTGCATTATCTGCTCCGACTATCTTACAAGGGAAATACTGGAAGAATATGAGTTTTTCTCTTCTTTGCCGAGATACTCAGATAGATTTATAGAGTGCTTTGAAGACATAGTTCCTCTGATCCCGGCGGGAAAATACAAGATGAGTATGCAGCAGTTTTTTTATCTGCATGGTAAAAACACCGCTCGTGTCGGGTATGGAGAAGACATCGTTGCAAAAATTTTCGAAGAGGAAGAATATTCAGATCTTTATTTCTGGAAACTGGATTTCGAGTCATCCAATCATTTTTTCATGCTGAAAAATCAGTTTATTCTGCTCTTCAATGAGTATGTTGATGGAACCCCGCAAATTTCTTTACTCCGCAACCGGGCTCAGCTGGATCGCTATACCGCATTTGTTGACTCTGCTATGGAAAGGGCTAGTCGCAGGAGTTTTAATCAGAACAATGTGTCAGATTTCCTCAATCAAAGTGCTGATGAGAACGAGGAGGTCAGGAGCAAGATGAGAGTGATCTCTGAGCTGGCTCAGATCATAGACAGCACAGACTTTCCCGATCCCCTGCATTTTTTCAATAATCTCCTAAAAAATGATGCAGCCCTTTTCATCACTTCGGATGCTTTGGCTGATTTTTTGTTTTCCAGAAGCATCGCCGAACAGCTCCTGAAGATTGAGGGAATTTCTCTGGGAAAGCGGATAAAATATGTGAAAAATTTCTACAAATATTTGGATAAACAAAAGGACAAGCGAATCAATATTATCGAGTCACATGTCTTCAGCCTTGTTATTATTTGCCAGGGGAACTACAGCCTGATCTGCCTGATCAATGTGGCCAAGAACATTCTTAAATATCATATAGTCCATACTGAAGCCATTGCAGGTGAAATGACTAAGTGGGCAGCTCTTTCTGCAATCGACTCATCCCAGTATATAAAAACTCTCATGCGGCAGGTCCGCGATCAGTAAGCAAACACCCCTTGCACATGAACTGGTGCATCATTTGGTGCCAGGCACCTTTCTATGCACTTGCATGAACTGGTGCATCATTTGGTGCCCTTGCACACGAACCGGTGCATCATTTAGTGCATCATTTGGTGCCAGGCACCTTTCTATGCACTGCAAAGGAAAGAGGCGCCTCTTGCGAAGCGCCTCTCCCCTCATGTTTAGGAATCTCACTGATTTTGCCAGCGCTATTAGTCTTCATTCTGTATCTTCAGATTGCGTCTTCTGATTATCAGTATGAGCGCTACAGCTCCGCCGAGCAGCAGTGCAGCGATACCGGGCCAGCTGTTAACATGTTCACCGGTCGGAGGCAACGGCAGGATCTGCTCATAAGGAACGATCAGATCATCTTTGGCCTCATCCTTTAATCCCTCCGGAGACTCACCGGTCACAGTCAGCACGTTTTTGATTTTTCCTGCATCAACGTCTGCCTTGGTCACCAGGTATGCCTGGCTGAACTCATAGGTGAAGCTCTCGCCCGGCATCAGCGGATCGTCTTTCAGATCGATGATCAGGTTATTGATTCCAAGCTTAGGATCGTTGACGGTCAGCTTCACTACAGCTACCATTCCCTCGTTTGTAACGGTGAAGTAGTAGTGAATGAGATTGCCGGCTTTTGTAAACTTGGTCTCTTTGGCCATTTTCACCAGTTTAAGAATCGGCGGTATGGCCGGTGCTGTCTGTTCAAAGGGTACCAGAGCATCGTCATTGTCTTCTGCTGTTTTGCCTCCTGCTGTTTCACCTTTCACTGTTAGTGTATTGATGATTGCGGCAGCAGCGTCAACGTCAGCTTCTGTAACGATATAGGGTGCTGTGAATACGTGTAGGTAGGTCTCGCCGGGAAGGAGCGGATCTGCTGAGAGATCAATCTCCAGATTGGCGATACCCAGTCTTGCATCATTGATTGTCAGTTTTACAAAGGCAAGGTCGCCTGTGTTTTTAATTCTGACTGAGTAGTGCAGTTTATCTCCAGCTTTGGAGAAGACGGTCTCTTCAACCAACTTCTCAACTTCGAGGTCAGGGACGAGAGCCGGTGGAGGTGGCGGAGGAATGTAGCGGTTGTTGAAAACTGCTATCTCTGCTTCCTGCCAGCCTTCTTCAACTTCACTGCCGATAAGCATGTAAGTTAGCTCGTCCACCTGCATTGCACCTTCCAGATTATCTGAAATGACAACTCTGACCAGATACTCGGTCAGGTCGTAAGTAACGTGGCTAAGTGTTCCCACAACTTCCTTAATCAGGTAGTAGTAGGTGCCTTGATCACCGTGACCAAAGGTCAGAGTAGTGAATTCGAAGTAGCCGCCGTCGTTGGTGACAGTCTCGATCAGGTTGCCCTGAACACCAGAAG
>LFSM01000098.1:0-185 GCA_001512745.1 Clostridiales bacterium DTU032 | reverse complement strand
GCGCCTGCCAAGTCATCGACAATAACGACTTTGATCAGGTACTCGGTCAGGTCGTAATCAACACCGCCCAGAGTGCCTTCAACTTCCTTAATCAGGTAATAGTAGGTGCCTTGATCACCGTGACCAAAGGTCAGGACGGAGAATTCGAAGTAGCCGCCGTCGTTGGTGACAGTCTCGATCAGGTT
>LFSM01000063.1 GCA_001512745.1 Clostridiales bacterium DTU032 | reverse complement strand
TGGCTGCAGAAGCCCTAAAACTGGGAACCTGCGGAATCGGCGCCTTTACACAGAGCCACTGTGACAAGGTCCTCAAAGTCGACGGCTACAATGAATTCACCGTTTACCTGCAGCCCGTCGGCAGGGTCAGAGACCGCGAAGAAAGCGAAGAAGCCGCCTTTTATTCCTTCGTGACCGAGGAAGGCTTGTAAGATAGTTTTGGTCCGGCAGAGCAGGGAGCCCACGTAACTTAGCAACTTAGGTGCCTGGCACCGCCAACAGGATGGCACCGCCAACAACCATTTAGGTGTATTATAGTGCCTGGCTCTTTTTGAGGGCGACTTCTTCACTCGTGTACTCTTGGAATTCCAATTTGCACATAGATAAAAAGGAGATGCTGAGAACAATTTTATGAGCATCAATCAAAGAAAAAAGATAATTAACATTGCAGTTATAGCCCACGTAGACGCAGGGAAATCCACCCTGGTCGACGCCTTCCTCGCCCAAAGCGGGATTTTTCGCGAAAACGAAGAGATGGCTGACCGGGTCATGGATTCCAATGATCTGGAAAAAGAACGCGGGATTACAATTTATTCAAAAAACTGCTCGGTCCTCCACAATGGCTACAAGATAAACATCGTAGACACACCGGGCCACGCCGACTTTTCCTCAGAAGTCGAGCGCATCATCAAGACCGTCGACACCGTTATCCTCCTGGTCGATTCTTCCGAAGGCCCCATGCCGCAGACCCGCTTCGTCCTGCAAAAATCCCTGGAAGAGGGATTGCTCCCCATCCTGCTGATTAACAAAATCGACAAAAAGGATGCCCGGATCGCAGAGGTCGTAGACGAAGTTTATGAGCTCTTCATGGATCTCGAGGCCACAGACGAGCAGCTGGATTTCAAGATTTTATACGGCATCGCCCGGCAGGGAATTGTCGTGCGCGATCCGGCGGAAGTGGCAAATATCAATATCGAAACAGGGGGCAAAAAAATCAACAAGCGGCCATCCGGCCAGGATGGCCTCAGCCTGCTTCCCCTTTTTGACACAATCATCGAGCAAGTCCAGGGCTACCCCGACTACTCCGACCAGCCCCTCCGCTTTCAGATCTCTTCCTTAGCCTACGACGACTACATCGGACGCCTGGGGATCGGCCGCATCGACAGAGGCACAATCCACCCCGCAGAGACCATCGTCATTGTCGACCACGAAGGCAATAGCAGAACTGACAAGATCAACCAGTGTTTCAGCTATCAGGGCCTGAAGCGGGTGGAAGAAGCCGAAGTTTCCTGTGGAGACATCTGCGTCGTATCCGGCATTAAAGACATTACCATCGGCGACACCATCTGCCAGCCTGACCATCCCGTGCAAATGTCGTCCATCAGGATCGAAGAACCGACCCTGAGCATGAACTTCATGGTCAACAGCTCTCCCTTTGCCGGCCGGGAAGGCAAGTACGTGACCAGCCGCCACATCAGAGACCGCCTGGAAAAGGAGCTGGAAGTCAACGTCGGCCTCCTGGTCGAAGCAACCGACTCCACGGACGCCTTCAAAGTCTCCGGACGCGGCGAATTGCATCTTTCCGTCCTGATTGAGCAGATGCGGCGCGAAGGCTACGAACTGGCCGTCTCCAAGCCGGAAGTCATTTTGAAAGAAAACGACCAGGGGAAAAAATCGGAGCCGGTGGAAGAGGTCATCATCGAGATCCCGGATGAGTATTCCGGCGCCATAATTGCCGAGCTCAACATCAGAAAAGGCATGATGACAAGCATGAACTCCAGAAACGGCCGCTCCAAGCTCATCTACACGGTGCCGACGCGCGGGCTTTTAGGTTTGCGGACCGTCTTCATGAACATGACCCGCGGCGAAGGCAGCATGGTGCGCCGCTTTTTCGCTTATGAAACATATAAAGGTGAAATCCCCGGACGGAGCAACGGGGCCATCGTCGCTCAGGAGGAAGGCATGACAACAGCCTATGCTCTGGCAAATATTGCCGAGCGGGCGGAACTCTTCCTGGAGCCCGGCACCCACGTCTATGAGGGCATGATCGTCGGCCTTAACAGCCGCAACGAAGACATGGTCGTCAATCCCTGCAAAGCCAAAAAGGTCAGCAACATGCGCGCTGCCGGCAGCGACGAAGCCATCAAACTGCCGCCCCATCGGCTTTTCACCCTCGAAGAAGCCCTTGAATTTATCAATGAAGACGAACTGGTGGAAATAACGCCCCAAAATATCAGACTCCGCAAAAGACTCCTCAGCGAGCGTGAGCGCAGGAAGTCCGGGAAATAAGAGCTGTCCGTGCCGGGCCGGCTACAGCATGATCCGTTTTAAAAAAACGAAGTATTTTCGCAAGGGAAATAAGAGTTGCCTTTACCGACCCACGGCAACCCTGTTTCCTGTTGTTATTAACACATAACTTAACAACTTAGGTGCCTGGCACCGCAAAAAAACTCAGATGTGTAAGCGCTTGGCTAGTTCGTGCCTGATGTTGCCGCCCTGGAAAATTAAGGTGCCGACGATCATCAGGAAACTGACACCCACACAGATGACAGAAGGCAGCCTGACCGTAACCCAGGAAAAGACCAGGAAGAGCAGGGGCAGCAGGCCCAGGACCCCGCAGAGCAGCAGATAGACAATATAGTCACCGCTTTCCATATGGAGGACCTCGGCTAGGATGTACAAAGTCGCCTGAGCCGCCAGCAAGACAATGGGGATGGAGTAATTCAGCGACCAGCCCTGCCAGCCCAACATCCAGTCCCAGGCCAGCATCAGAAGCGAGAGTATGGTGACCTGCCAGGTAATGATTTTACTGACATGCCTGCGCCTGAGCACAACAGCGCCCACACTGGTCCAGGTTGAAATAATTCCGAACAGAGTCATCATGGGCAGGTTGAGCGGCAGCTCCAGGGCGTAATAAAGCATGAGACTGATGATCATGGCAGCAATAGAGATAAAGGCAAAGAGCTTTGTCAACAGACGGGTGTTAGTCTTAAGCTCCGTAGCAGGGAAGACGTCCCTGGCCTGATCCGACCGGGCATCTGCAGCCAGCTGCAGGGGTTCATTATCCAAAGGACACCTGGCCTTATAGCCCCGGATAGCACAGCCGCAGTTGGGACAAATCGTGCCGGTGCCGGGACTGACACCTTCCGCCGGAGGAAGGATTGCCCCTTGGCCGTTCTGGTCACCGGCCACAGCTGTAACAATATTCATATTGCTTGTAATCTCCACCGGGACTCCCGCTTCCTGCAGGCTTGTAAAAAAGCGATACTGGAGTTCACTATCCTTAAATACCGATATAAAGCTGATGGCAAAAAGCCCGGCACTGCTGAGGGCGGTCATGGAGATACTGCGGGAAACGACAGATGCATAGGAGCAGCGCAGATAGGGCTGAAGTTTCTCCGGCAAATCGAAGCGTCCCACATTGGAGACACTGCTGGTGAAGTGCCGGTCACTGATATTGTGAGCCAAACGCAGGCTCAGGTCCTTGAGGCCAGTCGGAAAGACACGAAGCACGGGGTTGGCTTCCAGTTTTAGCCTGCCGCTTGAGTCTGCAGCCATTTTTTCAGGGTCCAGGGCGTCTTTAAAACCGTCACTGACTTGCCGGATCCACCAGCTCAGATCCATAGCTTCCTCTTCAGTAGCTTCCGGCAGGGTTACATAGATAACACTGAAAAAATTGCGCTCCGTCCGGGAAGGGAATAAGGATCTCAGATTGACCGGAATGGAGAGAATAATGGGGCGGGGCTTGTCACCACGGCGCACTTCCCAGAGGGCTTTGGCATAGATAGCGGAAATATAGACAGTCAGAGTAGCATTGTGAGCTTTGGCAGCCTCCGAGATAGCCTTGAGCGGCATAGTTCCTTCGATCAGACTGGCCCGGTGCCTTACCAGTTTCGTGCCCCTGACCCTCCAGGCTCTGACGCGCTTCGTTTTTTCTTTCATTAAAAGTTTCTTGCCGTGCAGCTTGCTGTCATACTTGAAATAGCGCTTGAAACTGTCGTCCAGCTTTTCGCCCGCGGGCGAGCGCTCGAAGAGTGGCCGGATGTCTTCGCTGTCGATGACTTCAGGATGACGCAGGAGCAGGTACTGGCCGACCAGGGCCCGGAGGAAGGTTACTGCTACAGCGCCGTCACATACGGCATGGAAGATCTCGGCGTTGATACGGTTGCCATAGTAGAGAATCCGGTAGGGCAGGATCTTTTCACCCCGGATGTAGAGGGGTTCGTAGAGCTCTTCAGTTTCCGGCTGGACCGTGCAGGTCAGCTCGCTTTGTTCGAAATAATACCAAAAAACACCCCGCCTGAGTACTGTGTTGAAGCTGGGAAAACGCGGCATGACGGCATCCACCGCCTGCTGCAGGATTACGGGATCGACAGGCTCATTCAGCTCAGCTGTGATCCGGAAAACCTTGGTGTCCTGATAGTTGGCAGTAGCAGGAAAGATCTTGGAAGCGTTGTCCAGCCGGATCCAGCTGGCCCGGCCCAGACCCTGCGTCGCTTTTTTGCTAGAAGAATTTTTCATATCTTAGATTATGACACATGATGTGGCATGATGTGGTGCCAGGTTTGATGTGGTGCCAGGCACCTAACTTATTAAGTTATCCGCACCCTGGTGTCTGCATGACTTGGTGCCAGGCACCTTTCTATGCACTCAACATCATTCGCGCAGGCCCACAACCGCTACAAGTCCGGCCAAAACCGGCATTGCTGCCATGACCAGGAACATGGGTCCGTAACCCAGAGCTGAGGCCAAGGCACCGCCCAAGATCGAACCCAGACCGACACCGGCATCAAAACCGGTGTAAAAGGTTGCGTTCGCCGCTCCCAGACGCTGGGGATCAGCCCGCGTGATCGCCAGTGTATTAAGGGAAGACTGAATAGCGCTGTCGCCGATAGCATAGAGAGAGGCATTGAGCAGATAGTATTCAGGCCGAAGACCCAGAAGGACCATGCCGGCGGCGATCAGGGCAAGACCGGGATAGAGCAGTTTTGGGTAGCCGATCCGGTCAACCAGACGGCCGAAGAAGGGCCGGGTCGTCATGAAAACTAGTGCAAAGACCGTGAAATATACACCGATTCTAAGGATTCCCTGTTCTTCCCCGTGCAAAATTACAAAACCGCTGACAGCACCATAAGGGATATTACAGATCAGCACTGTCACTGACGGGATGAGGGCACACTTTTCAATCAGGCTGCCACGAATGCGCAAAAGCTTGCTTTCCGGCTGGCGGGGATACTGCAGCAGGGGAATAAAGAGGATAGCAATGCCTGTCAGTCCTGCTGCCACAAGCGTCAGTATGCCGAAACCGCGCCCCTCAAAAAGAGCCAGGGCCAGGAGGGGGCCTAAGCCCAGAGGCAGGCTGGTCGAAAGACTGAAGACGCCAAAGCCCATGCCGTAAATGGATTTGGGCAACTGGTCACTTACGATTGTCGTTACCGAGGTGGCGGCGGCAGCCCAGCTAAAACCTTGCAAAAAATGGATGATTATGATGCCTGTAATGCCAACCCGGCTATAGGCCAAAGTGAGCAGAAGTGTGCTCGCCATTGTGATCAGCAGCAGGGGACGCCTGCCCCAGTGATCGAGGGCGGCTCCCGCAAAAGGCCGGATTATCAAGCCTGAAAGCATGAAGAGGGCCATGGCCAGGCCAACCGTCGTGTCATCTGCTCCCAGACGGTTCATATGTACAGGCAGCAAAAGATGCAGCATCATATAACCCAGATAGAGAAAAAAACTACTGGAAAATATTGCGATAAAATTCCGTGTCCACAAACGTGGCTTGCTCATAGTCACCTCTCCAGATTAGCTGCCCTCCGACCAGAGACCCCACCCGGCCCCGCCAGCAATCAGACAATATTCTTAAAGTCTATAACAGTTTAGAAGCCAATGCATGATTTGGTGCCAGGCACCTTTCTATGCACTCGCGTCGCCTGCATGATTTGGTGCCAGGCACCTTTCTATGCACTCTGGCTACAATCTGGCAGTTACCGGCACAATTCTGCTATTATGTGTTGATAATAATAAAACGCAGAGAGCGTTCTGCATAGAATAGTGCTCTGCATAGAATGGTGCCAGGCACCTTTCTATGCACCCGCGCCGCCTGCACCTGCATCATTTGGTGCCAGGCACGAAACTATGCACGGAGTCAAGACCCCTTGTTTCCGGATTGAATAGATGGGAAGGTAAGAATATGGAAGTTTTACTTAAAGATGGATCCCGGCTCGAAGTCGGGGATAAGGCCTCAGTTTTTGACGTGGCGGAAAAAATCGGAGCGGGACTGGCCCGGGCGACTCTTGCCGGCGAAGTCAATGGCAAGGCGGTAGACCTGCGCACAAAAGTGCCGGCAGATTCCGAAATCGCCATTTTGACCTTTGACGACGAATACGGCCAGGAAGCCTTCCACCACTCTTCATCTCACTTGCTGGCCCAGGCCGTCAAGCGCCTCTACCCGGACGCCAAACTGGCCATCGGACCGGCCATCGACCAGGGCTTTTATTACGACATCGAGTTTGCCCGGCCGATTTCAGATTCTGATCTGGAAAAAATCGAAGCTGAGATGCAAAAAATTGT
>LFSM01000107.1 GCA_001512745.1 Clostridiales bacterium DTU032 | reverse complement strand
GCGTCGCCGGTAAAATTTCATGCGGAACAAGCGAAAATGGCTGCTGATCATGGCAAGCATATACTCATTGAAAAGCCACTGGCGATGACAAGCGCTGAAGGGCAAAGTATTTTAGATTATTGCGAGAACAAAGGTGTTAAATTAGCTGTCGGTTTTATGATGCGATTCGGTAGTTATGTATCAGAAATAAAGAAGGCTGTTCAACAAGGAAAAATCGGTGACCTAGTCTCCGGATTTGCCCAATTCACCTGCTGGTACCCGGACATACCTGATGCCTGGCGCCAAAGCAGGAGCTCTTCCGGAGGTGGTGCACTGATGGATATGGGTATACATTGTATTGATCTCATACAATATATTACAGGAAGCCCGGTCATACAGGTGGCTGCCCTTCATGATACTTTAACCTTTAACTATGAAGTTGAAGACTCCTCTTCAGTCACCCTGCGCCTTGCAAACGGTGCAATTTGTACGGTCCAATCCAATTTTAATATTCCGGATGAAGCTGCAAAATGGAGGTTGGAGTTTTTTGGAACAAAAGGCAGATTAGTAGGCGACAATGTCATCGGACAAGAGGACAGCGGAAGTCTGGATGCAATATTTATGGATGATGTCGGGGGCTATGACGCAAAACAAAATAAAAAAGAAATAAAAGCTACTAAGATAGATGTTACTTATGGGGATATGTTTCAACGTGAGATTTGGAGTTTCAGCAACTCTGTATTAAATGATCTTCCGTTAGAAGTACCTGCAGCTGATGCTATTCAGATACAAAAGATTGCTGAAGCAGCATACCGGAGCAATGATGAAAAGCGAATAATAGATATCTAAATTAGTTTTCTACTCCTTTTGAGTGCAATTGCTAAGGTCAAAATCTTTCCTTCTATATTTGTTTAATCTTCACATTAGTGTTGGAATATAAAGAAGTTTGATTTTATCTTATTAGAAATTCATCAAAGGAGTAGCTATGAAGACCAGTATTGATACTTTAAAAGACATAAGAGGCCTTTCGGGCATAAAAACCAATGAGAGAGCTGATGCAGCTGTATTTGTGCGCACAGAAATGGATGCGGACGACAACAGCTATAAATCCAATCTTTTCCTCTTGCGTCAGGGCGAAATCTTCCAGTTGACCTCCGGCGGCGAAGAGTCCAGTTTCGCTTTTGAGGACAACGATAATCTGCTCTTTGCAGCCGCCCGCTCGAAGAAAGAAAAGGAAGCTAAGGAGTCCGGCTTATCTGAAACAACTTTTTACCGCATTAGCCTGAACGGCGGAGAGGCTGTCAGGGCCTTTACTTTACCACTTAATGTTTCAAAGCTTGAAGCCCTGGGAGATGGAAAATTTCTGATCTCGGCTGATATCAGTCAGGATGATCCTGAATTATTCAAAAAAAGCCGTGAAGAGCGTATTGATTATGCCAAAAAGAAAAAGGACGACAGCTTTGCTCTGGAGGCAGAGGAGATTCCTTTCTGGTTTAATGGTGCGGGCTTTATAGCGGCACAATCTGTAAGTCTCTTTATCTACGATACGACCCAGTGTGACTCAAGTATGGCATTAAAACCGCTGACAGAATCAAACTATGACATCGCTTCTTACTTTTTACACCCCAATAAAGAAAAGCTGTTATATTTTGGCAATTACACCAGCCCCCGGGTGAAAGTTCATGAAACTTTATTCGAACTAGATTTAAAAACTGGAAGTGAGAGGCAAATCGTCAGGGACGATTTCCTATCCATCAGTGATGCCTTTTATTATGACGACAAAATCCTGCTCTTCGCTTCGGACATGCAAGAAACCGGTCTCAACCAAAATAGCAAGGCATACATTTATGATGAGCAAGCTGCTGAAGTTAAAGTTCTGTCAGAGCGTGAACTGCAATATGGATGCACTATAGGCACTGACGTCAAATACGGGTTTTCCGAGCAAAAGATTGTCGGCGACGATGCAGTGTATTTTCTGGAAACAAACTGGCACCGCAGCATATTGATGCGCCTGACCGCGGATGGCGCAGTACAACCATATGCCATGGTAAAGGGCTCGATCACCGGCTTTACCTTTTTGGATAATGATCTTTATGTAACCGCCTTTCATGATATGCAGACAGCAGAAGTCTATAAAGTAGAGCCTTTCGACGAAAAAGTCCGGGGCAAACTCAACAGTGATGCATCCGGAGATGATGCTCCTTTCCTGACTTGGCCGGAAACTCAGCTGGACAAGGTCACATCCTTTAACAGCAATATTCCTGCCGCCATCAGACCGGAACGATTTACCTTCCAGCATGAAGAAGTGGTGCTGGAAGGCTTTGTTCTCCTGCCCCCTGCAGCCAGAGAAGCTGAAAAGCACAGCTTTCCTGCCATACTGGACATTCATGGCGGCCCGAAAACTGCCTATGGCGATATCTATTTCCACGAGATGCAATACTGGCTGTCCCAGGGCTATATAGTCATATATACAAATCCCCGTGGTTCAGATGGCCGCAATGACGTGTTTTCTGACATCAGAGGTGATTACGGCGGACGAGATTACCGCGACCTTATGGCTTTCCTTGATGCGGCACTGGCAGGTTATCCCCAGATTGATCCTGAACGCATAGGAGTAACCGGCGGATCCTACGGTGGATTCATGACTAACTGGATTGTCACTCAGAGCGATCGTTTTAAGGCGGCTGCAACTCAGCGCTCAATCAGCAATTGGACCTCATTTTACGGGGTCAGTGACATTGGTTTCCGCTTCGCCTTCGATCAAAACAAGACTTCCTGGGAAGAGAAAGACACATTCTCTGTGCTCTGGGACCATTCCCCCATGAAATATGTCCGCAAGGCCAAGACTCCTACTCTGGTTTTGCATTCGGAAGAAGATTACCGCTGCCCGCTGGAACAGGGAGTACAATTTTTCACCGCTCTGGTCGATGCGGGGATAGCCTCAAAATTAGTAATTTTTAATAAAGAAAATCATGAGCTGTCCCGCTCGGGAAAACCAAAAGGCCGCAAGAAACGATTAAATGAAATAACACAATGGTTTGATAAATATGTTAAATGAAACGGAAAATAAGAATAAAGAAGAATTGCGGAAAAAGTCACGTTTACGTCTGGTTAAAAGACTGATTATTCTGGCAGTTGTTATTGCGGCTGTTTTCGGTCTCTGGCGTTTCTTCACGCCGGATAAAGTCATATCTGTTTATCAGGTAAAAAAAGCCAGCCAACAGGACATTTCGGATTCTCTTACTTTGAGCGGCACAGTGACCCCGTCGAAAACTCAGGAAATTGAGTATCAGAATATTCCGGTGCTCCGCTTCATCGTCCAGCCGGGCGACTATGTAAAAGAAGGCGATCGTTTGCTGCTCTATGACCTTGCGCCGCTTAAGGCGGATTTGACTGAGCTGAAAGACAGCAGGGAAGAAGCCCGTATCGCTCTTGAAAAATCTCAGTCAGAGGCTGCTGATTTAATGGCGGGCATCAACGCCGGCCTTTCTACTGATATTATTAGCTCGCAGCTGCAGGCGCTGACAGGTGATCTTACAGCCGGCCTGAGCCAGCTTGCTAACGGTATGCTGAGTATCGGCGAGCCCTTCCAGCAATTAGTTGATCAATTCGGTGATATCGATATTAACGACTTGAGCCGGCTTATTGCTCTCCTGGAAGATCTCAATGCCAAAGGAGAGCAACTTCTGGAAGTTCTATCTGATCCTGACCTGCAGGAAAATCTGCAGACATCACTGGAACAGCTGGAACAGCGGCTGGATGAGCTGCAAAAGGCATTGTCTGAGCTTGCCGGACGCTTGCCCGACCTGCCTGACATCCCCCCGTTTGTATCCCCTCAGGAAGCAATATCTCCTCCATCTGAAGAGACAACATCTGAAGAAACAACTGCGACCGGGGATATGAGTGTACAAGACAGTAACAGCATAACCGTGATTCCAATGACGGCCACACTCCCTGTTGTCAGGATCAGTCCCCTGGTTCAGAGCGATAGCGCAAGGTCATCTTCGGATTTGCCGGCAGATCTTTTATCAACCGGCAGTCTAAGTCTGAGTCAGGAAGAATTATTAATTCTGATGCAGCAATTGCAGTCTGTGCCCGGAGGCAGCGATTTGCTGGCAACCTATCAGCAGGGCGCGGATCTTCTGGGCATGCTGGACAAGCAAATCGCTGATCTGGAGCAAAAGATTGAGGCAGCCTCACAGCATGAACAAGCAGAATTTGATGCTCTGGTAGCAGAAGCGCAGCGTGACGAAAATAATATTAATACGAATAAATCTTTAATCGTTTTATATGACGAAAAAGAACCCCTGGTGCATGCCCGGGTTAATCGCAGAGATGCACTTCTCCTGGAGCAGGGGCAGCTTGTAAAATATACCACGGATGATCTTCAGCTCTCGGGGGAGCTAGTCTTCAAGTCTCCTATCGCCACGACAACCCCTGTGTACTCAGACGGCCAGTCAGCTGACCTGATGTCACAGTTTATGAGTGGAGACCAGACTTCCCTGCTTTCCGGAGAACCCAGAGTAGATATAGAGCTGACGCTTGAAGGCGCAGACCTGAACAAGGTTATTTTCGGTTTTGATATCTCTTTTGAAATCGAAATTTCAAAAAGAGAAAGAGTTCTGGCTGTACCTTCGGAGAGCCTGCTAGCTGAACGGGGGCAGAATTATGTCTATGTTCTTAATGCGGATGACAGCTTTTCACTCCGCCCTATAGAAACAGGAATCATTACCAGGGCATATGCAGAAGTTGTTTCAGGCTTGGATGGCGAAGACTGGGTGCTGATGAATCCTCCATCTTCTATGCAGGAGGGTGTGCGCTACAATGTCGAACGCAAGGGAGAGTGAGATCACTTTGCAGAAAGCCGTAATAACCATGCGTGACCTGACTAAGGTCTACCGCAGTGAAACGATAGAGTATCCTGCTCTCCGGGGTATTGATCTGACCATCAATGAAGGTGAGTTTGTTTCCATCATGGGCCCGTCAGGATCAGGCAAAACCACCCTGATGAATATAATTGGCCTGCTCGACAATCTGACCGGTGGTTATTATGAACTGCAGGGCATTGACTCTTCGGACTTAAGTGATGCCAGCAGCGCTGCCCTGCGCAACCGTACCATCGGCTTTATTTTTCAATCATTCAACCTCTTGCCCCAAATGAATCTGATCGACAATGTCGCCCTGCCCATGCTCTATGCAGGTATTCCCGCCAAAGAGCGCAGGGAAAGGGCCGGAGAAGCTTTAAAACATGTGGGCCTGGATAAATGGAGCAAGCACAGACCAACCGAAATTTCGGGCGGTCAGCAGCAACGTGTCGCTGTAGCCAGGGCAATGGTGATGCGTCCGTCTATCCTGCTGGCAGATGAACCTACCGGTAACCTGGATTCTTTGGCAGCAGAGGCTGTGCTAAAGCTTTTTCATGAATTACATGACATAGGGGTGACCTTAATCATTATTACGCACGATATCACTGTGGCCCACCATGCTGACCGTCTGATTGAACTCTTTGACGGTAAGATCAGTAATGACAGCCTGCTTACTTCCCATGAGGGAAGAAAGGCAGGCATATCATGATTAGAGAGCGCATCAGCAATGCCTGGCAAATGCTCATGGGTAACAAAGGACGCTCCATCCTGACCATGCTGGGTATTATTGTCGGGATCGCTTCGGTTATTACTGTTGTCTCTGTCGGAGAAGGCGCCAAGGATGCAGTCCTCGGTCAGTTTGACCAGGTGGGAGCTTCATCACTGCTGTTAAGCGTTTCTTCAGGGCAGGCGGCAGACAGTGATTATCTGAATATTGATGATGTTGAAGCGGTCCGGGAACAGATCCCGGATTTACGCTTTGTCTCAGCGGAATACCAATTAATCGGCAGAACAGACAGGTATGGCGACAGCACCATGGTCTTTATTACAGGTATTGATCAGGACTGGATGCGGATATCAAATCTTACCTTAACCGAAGGCAGACAATTTTCGCTGCCTGAGCTGGATCGCAGTGTGCCGGTCATGATTATGGAAGAAGAAACAGCCAAACGTCTGTATCCGGGACGATCGCCTGTGGGTGAAACAATCGAAATAAACCTTCGGGGTATCTTGATGGAAGCGGAAGTAGTAGGTGTCGGTTACAGTGTTGTATCGCAAATGACCTCCTTTGCCGACATGGAGATGGACCGGCCAATGATTGTTTATATACCACTTTCCACGGCTATAGATTTTAGTGGAGGAGAAGCCCGTTTTTCCCGCATTATAGCTATGGCAGATTCACCTGATCATCTGCAGGCAACAGGAGAGCAAATGGTCAATGTCCTTGAAAACAGACATGGCAATCAGGGAGAGAACCTGTATAGCGTGACCGAGACAGCTCAGCTTCTGGAACAGGCGGATATGGTCGCCAGTATTTTCACAAATTTTATCGCGATAGTGGCTGCCATATCTCTGCTGGTAGGAGGTATCGGGGTCATGAATATCATGCTGGTATCTGTTACTGAGCGCACACGGGAGATAGGGCTGCGCAAAGCTCTGGGTGCGACCATGAATGATATTATGTGGCAGTTTTTATTCGAATCCAGTATCCTGACCTTTGTGGGCGGTGTTCTGGGGATAATTAGCGGCATGCTTTTTTCCCGGGTGATCGGATATTATTTTGGCTTTGCGCCGATAATAGTTTTACAGACAGTTGTAATCGCAGTACTGTTTTCAACGGCGATCGGCTTGTTCTTCGGACTCTATCCGGCCAGGAAGGCGGCAAAACTTTCACCGATAGATGCTTTGAGGCGTGAATGATTGACAGACCTGCAAACAAGGACAGGGGAGGAGGCTAAGGAGCAGAGATTTTATAGGCAAATTGCCGAATTAGTGGAAGATTCACAGCTAAAGTTTTATTCATTGGGCAAGTGGGAGAATTTGCTGGAAATCAATCCCCTGCAATACCCGCAACTTGCCAAAGAAGCCTATAATAACGTATATTAAGTCTGATTGCGTTTGGTTCCAAAAACTCAACCCGACAAAATTATATAAAAATCTATAAGGAGTGAACAATGCTAATTGACCTAACGATCAATAAGGAGCGGCTCGATCATGTTGTTGAGCGTGCCAGAGAACAGAACATCATAATTCCCACATTCGCACAATTACGTGACCCGGACAAAATTCCTGAAAAAATTAAAAAAGCTTTAAAAAACGTTGGCTCATGGGATGTAAACCCCTTGAACCTTTTCCGCGTAACCTGGAAAAATGAGCCTACTTTAGAGGGTGCCGGATACGGTGATGTGAATATTATTGAGTTCCCTCAACAACTTAGTGGTATCGATGCCCGCATCTTTGTCATGGTTGGTAAGTGGTTCCCCACGGGATGCCATAAAGTCGGAGCTTCATTTGGCTGTCTGGTCCCCCGTCTGGTAACCGGTCAATTCGACCCCACGATACACAAAGCAGTATGGCCTTCAACCGGTAACTACTGCCGTGGTGGCGCATTTAACTCTAAATTACTCGGCTGTGAATCAGTAGCTATCTTGCCCGCAGAAATGAGCAGAGAGCGCTACGATTGGCTGGAAAATATTGCTGATGAAGTTATCTCAACCCCGGGTGGTGAGAGTGACGTATATGAGATTTTCAACAAAGTTTGGGAGATTCGCAGAACTCGTCCGGAGTGTGTAATTTTCAACCAGTTTGAAGAGATGGGCAACGTTCTGTGGCATTATCACGGCACAGGACCGGCCATGGAAGAGGCCTACGAGAAACAGATGAAGACAGATACATCACGCTTCTTCGGTGCCTTCTTCACCAGCGGCAGCGGCGGCAGCTTGAGCGCCGGCGACTATCTCAAGGAGCATTATCCCCATCTCAAGGTTACTGTAGGTGAAGCCCTGCAGTGCCCGACAATTCTGAATAACGGTTTCGGCTACCACCGCATTGAAGGTATTGGTGATAAGCACATTCCCTGGGTTCATAACGTGAAAAATACCGATATGGTTGTAGCTATTGATGACAATCATGCACTGAACTTCTTCCGTCTCTGTAACACAGAAGCTGGCCAGGAGTATCTGCGTGATGAATTCGGACTGACAGATAAACAGCTGTATGATCTGACCATGCTCGGAATCAGCGGCTGCGCCAACGTACTGGGCTGCATCAAGATGGCTAAGTACTACGAGCTGACCGAAGATGATGTTCTCGGAACAGTAGCGACTGACTCTGCTGAAATGTACCAGTCACGTCTTGCCGAGATGGACGAAGAAGAAGGTAAGTACACAACTGAAATGGCTGCCCGCGATTACAACCGCTATCTCTTTAGTGTCACTACGGACCATATGGAAGAGTTCACCTACGTTAGCAGAAGACGGGTGCACAACCTCAAGTATTATACCTGGGTTGAACAACAGGGCAGAGATGTCAAAGAACTTGATGCTCAGTGGTATGATCCCCATTACTGGAGCGGTATACATAATCAGGCCGATGATATCGATCGTCTGATCGAAGAGTTTAACGAAAAAACCGGTGTTCTGGCAAACATGCCGGATTAATATGACTTTCGCGGTGTCCCGCTTCAACGGGACACCGCACTGAAACAATCGGGCTGAAATCCTAAACAAAAGAATAGTTAATACTTATGCTACTTTTAGCATGCGACAAATATGCTTGTTTAGTATAATGTAAAAGCATTTTCGGCCATGATTACTTATGTTTATGCAATCTATCAAGAGGAAGTTTAATTGCTTGTTGAATTTCCCGGGATAAAGAGAAAATTAGCTTGTTACTTTCTGTAACCAACTCAAATAAATATCAATATCAGGAGGAATATATGTCATTGGAATCATTGGTTAAGCAACTAAAAGGTTATGATTATGGAAATCTGTACCACGAAGATTTTTTTCACACCTGGGATAAGTCTCAGGACGAACTCATGGCTATCTTTACAGTAGCCGACGCCTTGCGTGAACTGCGAGAGAATAATAAGAGCTGCCGTATAGCAGACTCCGGACTCGCAATTTCTTTGTTCCGCGATAATTCAACCAGAACCCGTTTCTCTTTTGCCTCTGCAGCTAACCTGCTGGGACTTGAAATCCAAAATTTTGATGAAGGCGAATCTCAGATTGCACACGGCGAAACCATTAAAGAGACTGCTAACATGATTTCATTTATGGCTGATGTTGTCGGTATCCGTGATGACATGTATATCGGCAAAGGGCACACCTTCATGAAAGAATTCTCTCAGCATATGCAGGAAGGTTATGATGACGGCGTTCTTGAGCAGCGTCCGACAATCGTTAACCTGCAGTGCGACATTGATCACCCCACACAGAGCATGGCTGATGCACTTCACCTGATCCATGAATTTGGCGGAGTAGAAAACCTGCGCGGCAAGAAAGTCGCAATGACCTGGGCTTATTCACCCTCATACGGCAAGCCTCTCTCAGTTCCTCAGGGAATTATCGGTCTGATGACCCGCTTCGGCATGGACGTAACACTGGCACATCCGGAAGGTTACGAGATCATGTCAGATGTTGAAGACATCGCCAGAGGAAATGAGAAAAAGTACGGCGGCAAATTCACCAAGACCTATTCAATGGAGGAAGCCTTCAAAGACGCAGATATTGTTTATCCTAAGAGCTGGGCCCCTTATGCAGCCATGGAAAAACGTACTGACCTGTACGCCCAGGGCGATAAGGCCGGTATCAATGCACTCGAGCAGGAATTGCTTGAGCATAACAAGAGCCATATGGACTGGCAGTGTACTGAAGAATTAATGAAGACCACCAAAGACGGCAAAGCCCTTTACCTGCACTGTCTGCCGGCAGATATTACCGGCGTCAGCGCAGAAGTCGGCGAAGTTGATGCCAGCGTTTTCGACCGTTACCGTATCCCTCTGTACAAACAAGCCAGTTATAAACCCTATATCATTGCAGCCATGATTTTTATGCAGAAGATCAAAGATCCGGCAGCAAAACTGGAAGAACTCTGGGCAGCAGAGGCAGCCCGCCTGGCGGATAACGCCTGATAATTCATATAGCTAGTCCGGAGATGTCGGCCGGCATCTCCGCTTGCACAATACATTTACACTGCCTGTTTGGCCGACGATAAACGTCAATAATTTTTAAGGAGTAAATATGACAAAAGTTCAGTTAAATCTTGATCTTGATCGCGTACGTCAGGAAGCGGAGAATTACCGCGAAGATATGACCAAATTCTTGCGCGACCTCATTAAGATTGGCGGCGAAAGCTGTGAAGAAGGTCCCAAAGTTGAGCGTATCAAAGAAGAAATGATTAAGCTCGGTTATGACAAAGTTGAAGTTGACCCGCTTGGCAACGTAATGGGTTGGATGGGCGAAGGCGATGTCCTGATTGCTTATGACTCACATATCGATACCGTTGGTATCGGCGATAT
>LFSM01000049.1 GCA_001512745.1 Clostridiales bacterium DTU032 | reverse complement strand
TTGAAATTAAAAGTAGCATGTCACCGGCTAATGCTTTTAAAAACTTTTCTGCCCTGGAACCGCTTGCTGACAAAATTGATTTTGGCGGTGTTATCTGCCACACAGATAGATTTTTACCTAAAGACGACAAACTCTGGTATATTCCTGATTACTTAATCTGAGCGTGCTTTCTTTGTAGAAAATNNCGAAAATCGGTGCCAGGCACCTAATGTATTAAGTTATTTCACCAGTCTCCTTTCTCATATAAAACAGAAGACTGGCGTGTAATTCTTAATCTTGTGGATCAGACAATAAAATCTGGGGCAAATCTCTCTCTTGCTCATGGAACTGCGAGATTCCTCTTCATGCCGTGTCCCCGAAAGCCCGTCCTAAAAGATAAATGTGATCCCTTTTTCGATGTCAGTGCCAGACACTCTTTCTTTCATGAGAGGGGAAATTGTTACTGATTTACTCCAGGATACCTGTTTTATTGACCGAAAAATTTCAAGGATACTAAAATTATAGAAGATAGGTCTTTATCCTAGCATTTTCACCGGCATTTTGAGTTCTTTCAAACGTGCAAAGGAGAAACATCATGACTTATTCCTACAAAAAACTATTTGAACCCTACAAGATTGGAAATGTTGAAATCGAAAATCGTTTCACTGTTTCCCCGATGATGATCAGCAGGTGCTTTGATCCAAACGGAGCACCAAATCAGGAAGGTATTAATTACCACGTTGAACGCGCACGTGGCGGATTTGGCTTAATCATTACCGGGGCCTTCTTCCCGGACATAGAAGCTGATCCTTTTGGAGCCGATGTATATTGAAAAGGGCTACACTTTAGGCTTGGCAAAAGCTGTGAAGAACTAGTTAAACTGACGCCTTCCTTAACGCCTAAAAAAGTTGTAATCGTCGGCGGCGGACAGGTTGGTTCTGAAATTGCGATTGACCTCTCCAGGAAAGGCAAAGATATAACTGTTGTAGAATTACTCGATGCCGTTCTCAGCTCCGCAGCTCCGATTGCAATGATAAACAAAATGGCCCTGATGAAGCTTTATGAAAAAGAGAAAATTAAAGTACTGACAAGTGCGCGACTTGATTCAGTTGATGATCAGGGTGCAAATGTAACTTTACTAAAAGAAGACAGAACGGTGAAAATAGAAGCTGATACGGTAATTGTGTCTGTGGGCATGAAAGCCCTGGCTTCTATGGCTCCTGACTTACAAGGTCAGGGTTTTGAAGTCTATGAGATCGGTGATGGAGTTCAAGTAGGTGACGTCCATACAACCATTTATAGCGCCTTTAATGTAGCACGAAACATTTAACAGAAAGTTGCCATAGAAAACAAAAATAGGGGGATGTCTAAAGACTAGACTCCCCCTTTTTGAGGACTTGGCACCACTAACAGTCTTGCCGGCTTGTGTTATGATGTGGTATTCACTATGATATTCTGCACATATTGTATGCTAAAGAGAGGAGATTATTATGGAGTTTTCAGTAAACCACCCGATTATCTTTGTGATGGTCGGAGTTATCATCGCAGCTGTGCTCGCTCAATCAATTTTTTTCCTGGTTCGGGCAATGCGTCGTGCCAAGGAGCTGGGCATGGAAAGCAAGACGCTGCGCAAGACAATCAAAACTGCAGCGATTTTCACAATCGCACCCGCAATCGCAATCGTCATCAGCGTCATGACCCTTGCAAAAGATTTGGGTCTGGCCCTGCCCTGGCTGCGCCTGTCTGTTATCGGGTCTTTGTCCTATGAAACGGTCGCAGCGGCAAACGCTGTGAGTGCAATGGGGCTAACCCTCGGGCAGGTCAAGTCACTGACCGCCAGCCAATATATTACAATCACTTGGGTCATGACCCTGAGTATCCTTGTAGGTATCTGGCTCATGCCACTGATTGGCAAAAGAATACAAAACGGTATGATCAACATCGGAAACAAGGACAAAAAATGGAGTGAGATTTTCACCAACGCTATGTTCATCGGTATGCTTTCGGCCTTCCTGGGCTTTGTATTCAGTGATTTTTCAACAGTTTTCTCCGGCGATTGGTCAGGACTTATCCCGGTTTTAGTCATGATTGTCTCTGCCCTGGTTATGGCAATTTGCGGTCTGCTGGTTAAAAAAATCAAGTGGATTTATGACTATGCCCTGCCCTTGAGCATGATACTTGGCATGCTCTCGGCGATTCCGATTACAAACTGGCTGTCATAGAAAGAAGATGCAAAAATGAAAAAAGATCAAACCTATCTCGACTCTGTCCATCATTACGGCAGAATTTGGAACCTCTCCGTGCTGGTGCTGTTCCTATTATTCCCTGCATTACTCATGGTAATTTTCAAAACATTACCCGACTGGCGTGGCCTAAGCCTGGGTCTTCTGGCAACAGCGCCCATGTACTGGGCTGTCGCTTTTGTGGAAATTTTTACCTATGTGCCCATGCTGGGCGCCGGTGGCTCCTATCTGTCCTTTGTTACCGGCAATATTTCCAACCTCAAACTGCCTTGTGCCCTAAACTCATTGGAGCAGGCCGGGGTTAAGGCGAACTCTGAAGAAGGAGAAGTCATTTCCACAATCTCCATCGCGGTATCAAGCATTGTGACAACCATAATTATTATCATTGGTGTTATTCTTATTGTCCCACTGACTCCTATTTTGAACGCTCCGGTTCTGGCGCCGGCTTTTGCCCAGCTGATCCCCGCCCTCTTCGGCGGTCTGGCCGTGGTTTTCATCTCAAAATACTGGAAGATTGCCATCGCCCCGATGCTTTTAATGATTATCCTCTTTATCACAATTCCCGCCCTCAACCAAGGTACCGTGGGCATTATGGTCCCCGTTGGTGTAATATTTACTTTGGGCGTCGCGAGACTAATGTATAAAAAGGGTCTTATTTAAGGAGGGATTAAATGTTAGTTGTATGGATTATTCTGGGGCTTATTGCCCTGTTAGTGGCAGTTGTCCTCATTCGTACGGCTGCCTTCCGCCCCAAAACCGCACCGGCCGAAGCTGTTGAGCCGATAGATTTTGATCGAGAGCGGGCGGTAAGTAACCTGCAGGCGCTGGTGCGCTGCAAGACCATTTCCTATGTGGATCCTGATCTGGAAGACGAGGCGGAGTTTGAAAAGCTCCTCGCCTTGCTACCTGAATTGTTTCCTAATGTGTTTGAAAGCTGTTCTCTGACCAAGTTTCCGGATCGGGGGATTCTCTTTAAATGGCCCGGGAAAAGCTCTGCTTCTCCTTCCGTAATGATGGCTCATTACGACGTGGTGCCGGTGGATGAAGAATACTGGGATAAGCCTCCCTTTGCGGGAATCATTGAGGACGGCGTCCTCTGGGGGCGTGGCACCCTGGACACCAAGGTTACCTTTAACGGCGCTCTCACCTCAGCAAACGAACTGATAGGCCAAGGCTTTGTACCGGAAAATGATATGTATTTAGCCTTTTCCGGTCAGGAAGAGATTGGTGGTATGGGCGCAGTCCATATTGTGGACTGGTTTGAAGAAAACGGGATTACGCCCGGTCTGGTGGTAGATGAAGGCGGTGCTGTCGTTACCGGAGTTTTCCCCGGCGTTGACACACCTTGCGGCCTCATCGGTATAGCCGAAAAAGGCATGCTCAACCTGAAGTACACGGTTTCTTCTCAGGGCGGACACGCCTCGGCACCTCCTCCTCACACACCGGTGGGCATTCTCGCCGAGAGCTGCCGCCGGGTGGAGACAAATCCCTTCAAGGCTCATTTGACCGCTCCTGTTGCCAAGATGTTCGATACTCTGGGCAGACACTCGACCTTCCTCTTCCGGATGATTTTTGCAAACCTCTGGCTCTTTTCCGGAGTGCTTGATCTGATTTGCAAGAAAAGCGGCGGCGAACTTAACGCCCTAATGCGTACCACAGTAGCCTTCACTCAGATGGAAGGAAGCCAGGCGGCCAACGTCATTCCACCCACGGCCAGCATAGTTTCCAATATCCGTTTAAATCCTGAGGATACTGTCGATTCAGCTCTTGCCTATATTAAAAAAGTTGTAGACAACGATGCGGTTGAGTATGAAATCAGCCAGGACAAAAATCCCAGCCCCATCTCTGAAACCGACTGTCCCGCCTGGGACAAGGTGGCAGGGGCTGTGAGCGACACCTGGCCCGGCTGTCTGGCGGCACCTTATCTGATGGTCCAGTGTTCCGACAGCCGCCATTACGGCAGAATCTCCAAGCACGTCTATCGCTTTTCCGCCATGGATCTGACACCGGAAGAACGTAAATCTATCCACGGAAACAACGAACGTATCCGTACAGAAACCATCGGTCGGGCTACAGAATTCTATATCCGACTAATGCAAAAATGCTAAACAGAGATGTTTTCCGTCT
This sequence comes from Clostridiales bacterium DTU032, assembly GCA_001512745.1. Lineage (GTDB taxonomy): Bacteria > Bacillota > Clostridia > Saccharofermentanales > DTU023 > DTU032. The sequence continues at coordinate 2,498 of LFSM01000049.1, read as the reverse complement.
TTAAATATCCGCCGGCTTAAACCGGCGGATATTTTTTTGAGCCTGGCTTTACACCGGTGAAAACCGGCTGACTAAGGAAGATGTTGGCAAAGTTTTCTAAAGATATTCTTATGGTGACCGCCGGAAGTGGTGCCTTAGTTTCTAAAAGCCAACCGCTTACGGATTTGCGGTAAAATTGAAGCATGAAATTAAAAAGGAGCGATCAGAGATGATTGAACTTATTTCTTTAATGGACAACGCCCCTTCTTTGGATCCGGCTCTCTGCTCGGAACACGCTTTAAGTGCATATCTTAACTACAATGGTATCAAAATCCTATTTGACACCGGTCAAAGCGAGGCAACCTGGAAAAATGCCGCGAATCTGGGTCTGGACCTGTCGGATCTATCCGCTATTATTCTCAGTCATGCCCATTACGATCACGCTGCAGGACTTAGGACTTATCCCGGAGACTTTGCCGGAAAGACGATTTATCTGGGGCAGCATTTTTTTGATCCTAAGTATTCTCTGACAGACAATGAAACGAGATATATCGGTTCCCATCTGGATCGCGATTATCTCAAGGAGCAAGGCTACTTGGTCATTGAGGTGAAAGAGGATCTGGAAATATACCCCGGTCTTCACCTTATTAGTAATTTCAGCCGGCCTTATGCCAGCACAATTCCCAAGAGATTTGTGCGTGAGGATGATGGTGTTATTATTGCCGACTCATTCCCGGACGAGATTGCTCTGGTCGTAGAAAACAAAGAGGGCATATATCTGATACTGGGCTGTTCACATCCGGGCATCCTCAACATCATCCATACTGTTAAGCAACGATTCGATAAAGATATTCTGACAGTTTTTGGTGGTGCTCACCTGATGGATTCCAGCGAAGCTGAAATTAATAAAACGATTGATCTGATGGTTGAAGAAGGTATTAGCAGCTTTGCTTTATCCCATTGCACCGGTCAAAGAGCCATAGACATTCTGGCTGCACGTGAGGATATAGAATACCTTCCCTTCTCTCCCGGCATGAAGTACAGCTTAAGTGACAAATAGCATTGAAAATAGCAACAGGACTGAAAAAAGCTAGTATTTTTTCGCCAGACTGGTAATGGTGAATACGACTAGCAAAATTAGAAACACAGCAAAAGTCATAGCTTGCATCCTTTCCATAGTAAAACACTCTGGTGAACGGATCTATAATCAATATAGCATTTATTACTTCCTTATTTCTAAACATCAGCCGGAATTTATTGCCAAATATAACCGGGTATCCTCAGGGGCCGCCTTGACGAACATTCCGTAACATAAAGACGAGATCGGCTTTTTCCTTGCTTTCAAAACGAATAGCGTCTAAAAAGTAAAGAGGAATATTTTAACAAATTATATGCCATTTTTTGGCAAGGAGGTTTACATGAAAAAGAAAATATTGGTTTTAGGCGGTACAGGCCTATTAGGTTATCACACAACTTTAGAGCTTTTGAAACACGATTACGATGTCGTCTCAGTTTCTCTTCCTCCCATGCCCACAGAGGATCTCTTTGCGGGCTTAAATGTGGAAAGTCATCTCTTTGACATCAATGACAAGACGGACGAGGAACTTCTTGATTTTTTGAAGGGTGTTTACGGGGTTATGTATGCCATCGGCGCCGATGAAAGAATTGTTCCGGATGCCCCCGCTTTCTCCTTCTTCTATGAGGCCAATGTCCGGCCCACCCAAAGATTGGTCAGGCTGGCCAGACAAAGTGGGGTCGAACGCTTTGTGGTCTATGGATCCTACTTCTCCGAGTTTGCTCAAAGATGGCCGGAAACCCGGTTGGCGGATCAGGCCTATCCGAAGACACGTCTTCTCCAGGAAGAGATTGCCTTTGCTGAGGGCGAAGGGGCCATGGTTGTCAACAGTCTGCGCCTGCCCTATATCTTCGGCACCATTCCCGGCCGCCTGCCTCTTTGGAAGATGTTCACCGACCAGATTAAGGGACAGGAAGTCTTTCCTGCTTTGCAAGGGGGCACCACCATGGTGACAGTCAAACAGGTAGCCCAGGCAGCCAGAGGAGCTATGGAAAGAGGGGAACACCGCAAGACCTATACCCTGGGCGGTATCAATATGAAGTACCAGACCTTTTACCAGATGATGGTTGAGGCCCTGGGTCAAAGCGGCAAAACACAGATTCCTGTGCTTCCTCTTGAGACCCTGATGCCTGTCTATGAGAACCTTGACCGCGAGGCCAAAGAACATGGCAAAGAACACGGCATCCATCTGGCCAAGGGAGCTGAAATGAACAACCGCGACCTCTATATCGATCCCAAACCCGTTATGGAAGCCCTGGGCTATGAAGAAGACGATGTTGAGGCCGCCATCAAGGAAACGCTGGCCTATATTCTCGAAAACGAATAAATCAATAGTAGACTGCATATAATCGGGGACCATCTCAAAAGGGATGGTCCCTTTATATGTGTGCCGGGCATGGCACGTTACTCGGTGGTGCAAGTCCACTATGGGGGTAGATAGCGA
>LFSM01000077.1:3813-13873 GCA_001512745.1 Clostridiales bacterium DTU032 | reverse complement strand
CGGATCAAGACCTTGTGGACAGTCCCTGATGCAGATGAGATCAATAGATTTATCAGCGACAATGATGCGAAATCAGCTGTCATCGTCGGTGGTGGCTTTATCGGCCTGGAACTGGCGGAAAACCTGCGCCATGCAGGCCTTGAGGTAGACCTGGCCGAGGCCCTCGATCAGGTGATGGCACCCTTTGACTTTGAGATGGCAGAGCTTTTACATGAGCATCTGGAAAGAAATGCTGTAAAACTTCACCTGTCTGACTGCGTCAGTTCTTTTGCTGATACAGGGGAAAAGGTCGAAGTAAGTTTGCAAAGCGGGACTAAGCTGACTGCTGACCTGGCTATCCTCGCAGTCGGCGTGCGGCCAAATGGCCAGCTGGCCAGGAGTTGCGGCCTGGAGATGAACGCCCGCGGCGGTATTGTTGTCAACGACATGATGCAAACATCCGATCCGGATATTTACGCTGTAGGTGACGTGATCGAGGTGGAAGACTTTGTCGACAAGAGCCGGACCATGATCCCCCTGGCCGGACCTGCCAACAAGCAGGGGCGGATCGCAGCTAATAATATAGCCGGACAAAACGACCACTACCAGGGCAGCCAGGCAACATCCATCGCCAAGATTTTCGACCTGTCAGCAGCTTCAACCGGCCAGAATGAGAAAGCACTGATCAAACAAGGTCTGGTCAAGGGAAAAGACTATGAAAGCCTGATCATAACTCAGAATTCGCACGCCGCATATTATCCGGGCGCACTGCCCATGAACCTCAAATTAATCTTCTCCATGGATGGTAAAAAAATCTACGGCGCTCAGATTGTTGGCGTTGAAGGAGTCGACAAACGCATTGATACCCTGGCAGTTGCCATTCGCCTGGGAGCCTCAGTCAGCGATCTGAAAACACTGGAATTAGCCTATGCACCGCCTTACTCCTCTGCAAAAGATCCGGTAAATATGGCCGGCTTTGTTGCAGAAAACATCTTAAACTCTATGGTCGCTTTTGCTCCTTATGACTTTGATCCGGCGTCAGAAAAAGTCGTTGTACTCGATGTACGTGAGCAGGCGGAAACCGAAGTATTTGCACTTGACCGGGCCATACATATTCCGCTGGGAGAGTTGAGGTCGCGTCTGGGCGAGCTCGACAAGGAGAGCGAAATAGTCGTCTTTTGCACCATCGGCGTCCGCTCCTACAACGCAGCCCGTTTACTCATGGGGCACGGTTTTAAAAATGTAAAAGTCTATCCTGCAGGAACCAGATTTTATCAATCTATGCATTATCGGGAAAACGACCTGTCAGCTCCTGTGCAGAATATTCCTCAGGCCAGCTGCGGGCAGCTGGCAGGCTCTGAGGCTAAACTCTCCATGCGTCTTGATTGCAGCGGTATGCAGTGTCCCGGTCCCATTATGGAAGTATTTGAGGCCATGAAAAAACTAAACGACGGCGAGATTGTTGAAGTTTCCGCCTCGGATCCCGGCTTTGCCCGCGATATTGAAGCCTGGGCACGGCGGACCGGTAACACTGTGATTTCCAACGAAAAGCATGGTTATGACTATGTTGCTCTGGTTCAAAAAGGCGTGAAAACTGCCAAAGAGATAGAAGTTAAGTCCGACAATGACGGCAAGACCATTATTGTTTTCTCCGGTGACCTGGACAAGGTGCTGGCTTCCTTTATTATCGCCAATGGCGCTGCTGCCATGGGACGGCCGGTAACCATGTTCTTCACCTTCTGGGGATTAAATGTCCTGCGCAAGGCAGAAAAGATCAAGCTGGACAAGAGTTTCGTCGAGTCCATGTTCGGAGGTATGATGCCACGCGGTGCCGATAAACTGAAGCTTTCAAAGATGAATTTTATGGGCATGGGCAGCAAGATGATGAAGAGCATCATGAAAAAGAAAAATGTTTCTTCTCTGGAAGAGCTGATGCGCAAAGCCCAGGAAAACGGTGTAAAAATTGTTGCCTGTACTATGAGCATGGACGTGATGGGGATCAAGCAGGAAGAGATGATCGACGGGATCGAATATGCCGGCGTCGGAACTTATCTGGGAGATGCAGAAGAATCAAACGTAAACCTCTTCATCTGATGCGCAGTGCATAGATTCGTGCCTGGCACCAAATGATGCAGTGCATAGATTCGTGCCTGGCACCAAATGATGCAGGCTGGCGGAGCGGGGATGCTCTGTCAGCCTGCTTTTTCTTTGGTTTAAAGATCGCTGCTTCCGGCAGCTATTTTGTTCAAAAGACCGCCGGCTCTGATGATGTCGACCTGGTCCTGATTAAGGCTGTGAGTAACAGTGAAACCCGTGCCCTTGCTCAGGTTTTTGACCGTGAAGCTCAGTTCAGGACTTAAGTTGACTACATCCTCTATTTCCAGCTCATCAAGCAGGTCGATGGCATCATAGGCAGCTTCATCTTCGAAAACGAAAGGAATTATGCCGGCGTTGATCAGGTTTTGCTGATGGATGCGGGCGTAAGATTTAGCGATGACAGCACGGATGCCGAGATGCAAGGGAGCCAGGGCGGCGTGTTCACGGGAGGAGCCCTGACCGTAATTGGAGCCGGCGATGATAATGCCGCCGCCATGTTCCTTGCAGCGGGCAGGGAAGTGGTCGTCCAGAGGTTCGAAGCAAAACTCAGAGATTTTCTCGATATTGCTGCGGTAAGGCAGAACCCTGGATCCTGCCGGTGCTATGTGGTCGGTCGTGATATTGTCGCCGACCTTGATCATGACTTGGCCTGAGATTTCGCTCAGAGGCCTGCCCAGGGGAACTGCTTTGATATTGGGACCTTTCACGACCGGTTTTTCCGGGTCCAGATCCGGCACTATGATCATGGAATCATCAACCAGAAATGAAGCAGGCAGGGTCGTTTTTTCAAAAGCTATCTTTGCAGCATCAGTTATGTAGCCGCTGAGGGCTGAGGCAGCGGCGGTTTCAGGAGAGACCAGATAGACCTGGGCGTCCATGGTTCCGCTGCGCCCCTGGAAGTTTCTGTTGAAGGTCCTCAGGGAGACGGCCCCGCTGGCGGGTGACTGGCCCATGCCGATGCAAGGGCCGCAGCTGGCTTCCAAAAGCCGGGCCCCGCTGGCGATTAGATCGGACAGGGCACCGTTTTTTGCCAGCATGCGCAGAACTTGCTTTGAGCCGAAAGATATGGTCAGTGAAACATCTGGGTGGACGGTCCTGCCGCGCAGGATTGCCGCTACATTGCAAAGATCGGTAAAACTGGAATTAGTGCAGGAACCAATGCAGATCTGGTCGACTTTTGTGGCGGCGAAGTCGCTTACCGGGTGAATATTGTCGGGCGAATGCGGCGCTGCCAGCAGGGGCTGCAGCTGGTCGAGATCGATCTCCATGTATTCGTCATAGACGGCATCCGGGTCAGCAGCCAGGGCCATGTAGTCGCCGCCGCGTCCCTGCTTTTCCAAATACTCCAGAGTGTTTTCGTCAGCGGGGAAGAGGGAAGTGGTTGCCCCCAGTTCGGCCCCCATGTTGGTGATGGTGCTGCGCTCGGGGACGGACAGTTCCTTTATGCCGGGGCCGCTGTATTCAAAGATCTTGCCGACACCGCCCTTGACAGTTTTTTCTTGCAGAATCTTAAAAATAATATCCTTGGCCGTGACGCCGTGCTTCAGTTTTCCGGTTAGCCGGACGCTGACGATCTCGGGCATTTTAATGCTGTAGGGGATGCCGGCCATGGCAGCGGCCACATCAAGGCCGCCGGAGCCGATGGCGATCATGGCCATGGCACCGCAGGTCGGTGTGTGTGAGTCGGAGCCCAGCAGGGTTTGGCCGGGAATGGCGAAGCGTTCCAGATGAAGCTGATGACAGATGCCGTTGCCGGCTTTTGAAAAATAAACACCGTAACGGTTGGCGACGGTCTGGAGATACTTGTGGTCATCAGCATTCATAAAACCGCTCTGCAGGGTGTTGTGGTCGACATAGCTGTAGGCCCTGGTCCGGACCCGGTCGACACCCATCCGTTCCAACTGCAGGTAGGTCATGGTGCCGGTTGCATCCTGGGTCAGGGTCTGGTCAATTTTCAGCTGGATTGCCGTGCCCGGTTTAAGCTCGGCCGGTGCGGACAGATGCTGGGATATGATTTTCTGAGCAAGGCTCATCTTCATAGATTTTTACTCCTTAAACTTAAGTGAGATATTTTTAGATTATTAATATATACTAGTACATTAGCTTAAATATACAAAATTTATTTGAGGAGTAGTGATACTATGAATAATCGCCTGGATTTGATATTTCAGGATGCTCTGGAATCGCAGAAGATTTCCGATGCCCTATACAAAGAATACGACGTTAAAAAGGGCTTGCGTAATGAAGACGGTACGGGAGTGCTTGTCGGCCTGACGCGGATTTGTGATGTTGAGGGCTACAGGAGACGTGCAGATGGCAGCAAGGAGGATATTCCGGGCGAGCTTTATTATCGGGGCTTTCCCCTGGAGGCCGTCTACAGGCGGGTGGCGGAAAATGTGCACACGGGCTACGAAGAGATCGCTTTTCTTTTACTCTTCGGCTATCTGCCGGAAGCAGAGGATTTGCAAGTTTTTAAAGAAACTCTGCGGGCGGAATATCAGTTGCCTAAGACCTTTCTTTTGAATAATATACTGAAGGCTTCTTCCTTAAATACGATGAATAAAATACAATCGTCGCTTCTCTTTATGTATGCGGATGAAGACAATCCCGATGATTGTTCGGCGGAAAACCTGCTGCGCATCGGGCTTTCAATTATTGCAAAGCTGCCGGCGATTATGGTTTATTCACATCAGGTGAAAAACTATCACGACCAGGGGACCAGTCTTGTCGTCCACCCTATCCGCCACGATCTCGATCTGGCCGAGAGCATTCTTTACCTCCTGCACGGCGGGGGGAACTATACGCAGGATGAGGTGATGCTGCTGGATCTGATGATGATTTTGCATGCCGATCACGGCGTGGGTAATAACTCAACCTTTGCCGGCCTGGTTGTGTCATCGACCGGAACCGACCTGTATTCATCCTTTTCTACGGCTGTCGGTTCTCTGAAAGGCCCCAAGCATGGTGGTGCCAACATCACCTGCAGGCACATGATGGAGGCGATCATTGCTGAAGTCGGCCTGGATGCGACCGACAGTGAGATCCTTGCTATTGTGAAGCGGATTCTGGCTAAGGACTTTTTTGACAAAAGCGGACTTATTTATGGCATCGGCCACGCAGTATATACGATCTCGGACCCGCGCTGCCTGCTTTTAATGGAAAAGGCGGCCGAGGTAGCTGAGGATACTGGCCGCAAGGAAGAGCTGCAGTTTTACAATCGTTTCGAAAAGATTGCGGTGGCTTATCTGAAAGAGAGCAAGGGGATCAATATTTGCGCCAACGTGGACTTTTACAGCGGCCTGATCTATGACATGATGCGGATCCCGGAAGATCTCTATACGCCCATGTTTGTTGCCAGCCGGGCCATCGGCTGGCTGGCGCATATTATTGAAGAAAAGATCAACAGCGGCCGCATTATCCGGCCGGCGGGCAAGTATGTAGGAGAAAAATTCCATGAGAGCAATAACGCTGTTTGAGGGTGACGGTATCGGCCCCGAGCTCACGCAAAGTGTGCTGAGCATTTTCGATGTGCTGAAGTTGCCACTGGAGTTTGAACGGTATGATGCCGGGCTGACTTCTTTTGAAAAAACGGGGCAACTGCTTCCAGCTGAGGCGCTGGCCTCTGTCCGAAGGAATAAGGTTTTTCTGAAAGCACCGATTACCACGCCGGTGGCCAGCGGTTTTCGCAGCATCAACGTGGCCTTGCGCAAAGAGTTCGACCTTTACGCAAATATACGACCGGCCAGGTCCCTTCCGCAGCTGGAAACCCGCTATAAGGATATCGATATTGTTATTTTTCGTGAAAACACGGAGGATCTTTATATCGGCGAGGAGGAAATGATTTCCGCTGATGAGGCTGTTGCTATAAAAAGGATTACGCGGGCTGCTTCACACAGGATTATCCGGCTGGCTTTTGACTATGTCCTAAGGTCGGGGCGAAAAAAACTGACTTGCGTGCATAAGGCGAATATTCTGAAGTACACTGACGGACTTTTTCTGGAAGAGTTCCGGCGGATCAGTGCGGATTACCCGGATGTAAAGGCTGAGGACCTGATCGTTGACAATGCCTCAATGCAGCTGGTTATGAATCCTGAGAACTTTGATGTCATGGTGATGCCCAATCTTTACGGCGATATTTTATCGGATATTACAGCCGGCCTGATCGGCGGGCTCGGTTTGCTGCCCAGCGTAAACCGCAATGAGGAATATGCCATGTTCGAGGCGGTTCACGGATCGGCGCCGGATATAGCTGGGAAAAACAAGGCTAACCCGACAGCTTTCCTGCTCAGTGCCTGTATGATGCTGGAACACCTGGATTTTGCAGATGAAGGGGCCAGACTGCGGCGCGCTATCGCCCGGACTTATGACAACATCGAAGACTGCACGGCTGATGTCGGCGGCAAGGCCGGTACACGCGAATTCACCCAGGCCGTAATCAGAAATCTGAACTAAGGTCGGTCCAGCCGCAAGGGGGAGGGTGAGTGCATCAATTGGTGCCAGGCACCAAATGATGCACCGAGTGATGCAGTGCATAGAATGGTGCCAGGCACCGAATGATGCACCGAGTGGTGCAGTGCATAGAATCGTGCCAGGCACCGAATGATGCACCGAATGGTGCAGTGCATAGAATCGTGCCAGGCACCAAATGATGCACTACCTGTCTTCGAGCTCTGTAGTCAGGCGGATGCGGCCGTCACAGGCGCTGCAGGATACTTTGTTTTTTTTCATATACTCAATGATGTTATCTTGTGATGACGTACTAACTACACGCACCCTGCCGTTGTCAGACAGGTCGTCATGGGAAAGGCCGAAGGTATCTTCGATGATGCCGTAGTGGTATTCCTGCAGGGCGATGCGGTAGTGGTCCGACGGGTCGAGCGGCTCGCCTTTCATCCTGATCTCGCCGATGCTCCCATCTGCTAAAACCTCAACCCGCAGGTCGCGGTTCCACTGATAAAACTCGCGCCCGCCTTCATAATAGAGCGTATGCATCAGGTGTGTAAGCATGTCGCGCAGCATCTGACCGTTGATGCTGAAACTGATCATGGCATCGTCGTATGGATAAACCTCCATCAGCGTAGTACGGGTGACAAGGCTGGGCAGAGTGTTTTTCCTGATCGAACCGGAGGCCAGCATGACGATGTCAACACCCAGCTGATAATGCAGAATGTCGGAAAAAAGATTGCCCAGCTCTGTTTCGCGAAAACGTCTGCCGTGTTCGAGGTCGCGGGGCAGGCGGCAGATGACAGTGTTGTATTTTCCGTCGATTTCCGCCTGATAGCTGTTGAGCAGTTCATCCATGACCGGATCATAGGGGCAATGCTCGTTGTTGATCGGTACGGCCTGCCAGCTGAATTCGTGAACTGAGTTAGTGTCCATGTTTATTATGAGGTCAAAACGCCCGATCTGCTCGGAGCCGGTGCCGACCTGAGTGATCAGGATGTCGTTCACTTTTGCCGGCTGCTCCATCAGGGTGTGGCTGTGACCGCCGATGATCAGATCCACACCGATTTCCTTGGGTAAAAGTCCGGCCAGTTCCAGATCCTGATCAAAACCTATATGTGTCAGCAAAACGGTAAGGTCAATGTCGATGTCCTTATAGCTGTTGCAGATGTATTCGACTTCACGGGCGGCATCCTCAATGCAGATAAAAGAGCCGATCAAAGGCTCGCTCTTGCTTTTGGCGATAACTTCCTCAGTAATGATGCCAATGAAAAGGATGCGGATGCCATCAATTTCCAGGATATAGTAGGGCTCGAAGAGATTGCTGTCAGTCGGTTTGATGAAAAGATTGGCATTGACGATGGGAAAACTGGCGCAGCGCTCCAGGAACATCAGGTGCGTCAGTCCATAATCAAGCTCGTGATTGCCCAAAGTGACAACATCCGGTTCCAGCATATTCATGACCAGAATGGTTGAGATGCCCTTATACTCCTGATCAATGATGGAGCCTTGCAGCATGTCACCCGAAATGACGTAAAGGACAGGGTCTGTCTCCTCGCTCCGTACTTTGTTGATGTAGCCGGAAAGCATACTGATGCCCCCGACCAGCTTGTCACGATTATCTTTGGCAAAAAAGTCTCCGTGAATATCATTTGAGTGCAAAATTACAAGACGTCTGAGATCCATGGCAATACTCCGTCCCAAAATGTGGCTCGGTCTGCGGATCGTGCTGAGTCACATTTTCTTCTAATATTAGCATAGGAAAGGGGCACATCAATCGATATACCACTCGGTGCATGAAAAGGTGCCTGGCACCGAATGATGCAGTCAACAAATGAAGCAGGGTGCATAGGAAAGGGGCGCATCAATCGATATACCATTCGGTGCATGAAAAGGTGCCTGGCACCGAATGATGCAGGCACCGAATGGTGCAGGGTGCCCGAGTTTTGGGCAAGTTTGGCGGGATTTGTCTGATATTGACAAAATAATCTCGTATTTTTCTCTGGTGTTTTCTTTATATTAGATTGCAGCATAAGAATTTTTGTTGTTTGCGTTTTTAAAAAACGAAAGATGCGCGATGAAAATGCAGTGAAAAGCAGCTGCTAAAGGATGCAGTATAGAAAGGATCCGGAGATGAAGAAGAAATTTGTCAGAATTTTTGTGCTTATATTAGCTTTATGTGTATTACTGTCGGGCTGTGCTCCGACTTCCAGATTTGCCAAGTATGTTAAAAAAGGAGAGCATCAGAAGGCTGTAAGTTTTTACCGGCGGGAGCTGAATGGTAAGATCTTGCTGGAAATCGAGAGTGTCAGCTTTTTGAAAAATTATTTAAGTAGTAAGTGGGCTGATTATCTTGAGGGCAAGATTACTGAAGATGCTTTCGCCACTGTTTTGACCACAGTTGAGAAAATTGATTCTCAGTTGGGACTGCTGTCGGGACTGGACAGGATCAGTTCGCAATTTGCAGATTTAAAGGCATCCAAAGAAAATTATGCTCTGGGCGTCGTTTTTTTAAAAGATAAAAATTATCTCAAGGCAATCGAGGCTTTCGCCGGGGTTTTGCCAGAGGATGCGGAAAACTATACGGAAGCACGGGAGAAAATTGAGCAGGCGATCGGGATTTATGAATCTGAGATTCTGGAGCTGGCGCGTGAAAGGCTGGCGGAGAAAGATTACAACGGAGCGATAGCCCTGCTTTCAGAAGGTCAGAGTTTTTTGGGCGAAGTTGATGGATTTGAGGAGTTTTTGTGCAAAATTCATACGGAGATTTTTGCCAATAAATTTGAGGAATTCATGGAGACAGGTGATGGTTTGTCTTTTGTGAAGGCTTATGAAGAGGCCAAAAACAACCACTACATTACGCTTTCTGCTGAGATGACGGCCAAATATGTGGCGGCAAGAAGTAGCTGCATTCAGGAGGCAATCAAAGAAGCGGAAGCAGTGTTTTCGGAGGGCTCGGATTATGCAGGAGCGGTGGCAGTACTGAGGTCGGCACAATTGGATTTGGGGGAGGATCCTGAATTAGTGGCTATGTTAGAGCATTACCAGTGGTATTTACCGGTTGACTTGGTGTCGCTCGGCCATACGGAAAAAAACGGGAATATTTGTGTAGGAACTACCAGTACGGAAATTTCACGTGATGTGAAGGAAACGGTGTATAACGATTCATCATTAATCTACATCTACAAAGGTGTTTCCTTCCCCAGCTCGTCTGAAAATGATGAGGATAACAGCATAGTCTATGTATTGAATCGTGAATATACAAAATTAAAGGGTGTTGTGTACCGGCCCCATATAACGCATGGTTTCCACGGTGACTGGAGTGCCGGTTCAGGAAGAGTTGAGATCTTTGGCGATGGTAGCTTGCTGTATTCTGCCACAATAACGGAAGATACCAACGATGCTGAGCATTTCGAAATCGATGTTACAGGTGTTCACGAGCTAAAGATTAAGCTGCGTGGGATATGGCAAACTTTTTATTATGAATACCGGCCGATTGTTGTAGTGGGTGAAATGTTTTTAAGCAGAGAATAGTTGAATA
>LFSM01000077.1:0-3713 GCA_001512745.1 Clostridiales bacterium DTU032 | reverse complement strand
GCTGCATCATTTTGTGCCTGGCACCAAATGATGCAGGGAAGGGGCGCACCAATCGATATATCATTCAGTGCATGAAAACGTGCCTGGCACCAATCCATGCAGGCACCAATCCATGCAGCGCACGATTCTCTGCACCGAGCGGTTAAAAGTAAAAAAGGAGTCTCGCGGCTCCTTTTTTTTAAACTGATGAATTGATTGCCCGGCTTGACTGCCTATTCAATTGTTTTCAGCAGATCTTCCAGCCAGACGGGGTCGACGGACTCGATCTCGCCGCGGTCAACGATTGCACTTAGTTCAGGGTCGATGGGAATGCGCGCCAGGACATCAAGTCCAAGTCTGGCAGCTGTTTCCTCGATATGGCTTTCACCGAAAACCTTATATTCTGTGCCGGTATCGGGTGCTTTAAAGTAGGACATGTTTTCCACCACGCCCAAAACCGGGATCTTCATCATTTCCGCCATTTTGACTGATTTGCTCACAACCATGGAAACCAGCTCCTGAGGCGAGGTGACGACCACGACACCGTCGACCGGGAGTGACTGGTAGATGGTCAGGGGGACGTCGCCGGTTCCCGGAGGCATGTCGATGAACATGTAGTCAACATTTTCCCAGATCACATCTGTCCAAAATTGCTTGACCGTGCCGCCGATGATGGGACCGCGCCAGACGACAGGATCCGTGTCGTTTTCCAGGAGCAGATTGAGCGACATAATTTCAATACCGCCCTTACTCTGGACCGGAAAAATGCCGCTCCTGCTGCCGGTAGCCTTGCTCTTCAGGCCAAAAGATTTCGGGATCGAAGGTCCGGTGACGTCGGCATCAAGAATCGCCACCCGATAACCTTTCTTCATCATGCTGACAGCCAGCAGGGAAGAGACGAGCGACTTGCCGACGCCTCCCTTGCCGCTCATCACGGCGATCAGTTTTTTGACACTGCTTTCCGGGTGCAGATGGGCAGTAAAATCTATCTGTTCTTCAGTGCGGTCGTCGCAATCCTGGGCGCAACCGGCACAGTTGTTATCACAATCCTGGGCCATATGGGGTCTCCTTTTTTTAAAAAAATCAAACTCAGTTGACGGCGGCTTTTGCTGAAGCTGTCACCGTCACTTTGCTAATTATAGCACTTTAGGCCAATCGGGCAATTAAATGAAATAGAGCGATGTCGCCAGCATGATTTGTGCTGCGTAATAAAAGCTGAGGTTGTAGTGGTAGGCTTTGCAGGTGCTCTCTTTTTCGCCAAAATAAATCTGCATCAGGACGACGTCGGAGATGTAGAAGAGGAAAAAGCCGACGGCGACCAGGATGGAGTAGGTGTCTAAAGCTCTCGCTGCCAGTGCATAGAGCCCCTGGCAGAGGACCAGAGAGACGAAAAAGGCGTAGAGGAAAATGCCGGGAGTCAGTTTTCCATACTCGATTTTGAACACTTTTTTGTTAAAAAAATAGAAGATCGCGGCGAAGACGACTGCGGCCGGCAAGGTCCACCAGGACCAGGCGAAGATGGCAATCATGCCTATGTAGTAGGCGGTGTGGGCGGCGGCAAAGAAAAAGCCACCGAAAACAATCAGGCTCTGCTTTTTTTCCTCCAAAGCAGGCCATTCCGGGAGGGCCAGGATAAGGTCTCCAAAACAACTAGCGATGAGGCCGATGACAAATAAGAGTAAAGCAGAGCTAAGGCCGTTCAGAAAGCCTGCGTACAGGCCCAGGAGTGTGAACAGGAAACTGGAGATGGCTTTGAAAACCAGAGATTTCAGGCTAACTTGTCCTTTTGACAGAAATACGAAAGCAAGGCTCACCGCAACTGTCAGTGCCAGCAGCACATAAGAAATAGTATCCATTGCTATTACCTCCTCACTGTCAGTCTATATCCTTTAAGAAGATAAGTCATGGTGCGTGAAAAATTAGCAAAAAGAAGAGGCAGCGGGGACTCCGCTGCCTCGTGCATGAAATCGTGCCTGGCACCAAATGATGCAGTTGGCCTAGCTCTAGAGTAGCTGTGGATCGTTTTCCCAGCTGTAGAGGCTGGTGGGGTCGGCTGCGTTGGTGTCGCGGCCTTGTGCCGGCAGATCTTTGGCTGACTCGGGGTTTGCGGGCTCGGTCGGAGTATTCAGATGCGCATTGCGCTCTTTGTCTTTTATCCAGGCCTCATGGCTGTCAGATGGCATGGGGCTGAGATCGACGTCATTGATGTCAATGCCCAAAGCCTCGGCGACACCTTTTCCATAATCAGGATCAGCCATATAGGTGTGGACGATGTGGCGATGCTTGATCTGCAGGGTAGAATCGCCCATATTGCGAGCCGTGTTTTCAAAAAGCACGAGCTGCTGCTCGGGTGACATGGCGCGGAAAAGCTTGCCCGGCTGAGTGTAGTAGTCGTGGTCGTCTTCGCGGAAGTCGTACTGATAGACGTCGCCGCCTTCCTGTACAGGCTCGGCTTCTCTGTGGCGGTCAGTCCAGTTGCCATAGCTGTTCGGCTCGTAGTGCAGTTCGCTGCCCATGTTGCCGTCGACGCGCATCTGGCCGTCGCGGTGGTAGCTATGCGGGTGCCCGACGCCTAAGGGGGCGTTGACCGGGATCTGATGGTGGTTGACGCCGAGGCGGTAGCGCTGGGCGTCGCCGTAGGCGAAAAGCCTGGTCTGCAGCATGCGGTCGGGGGAGTAGCCGATGCCGGGCACATTGTTGGCCGGGTTAAAGGCTGACTGCTCGACGTCTGCATAATAGTTGTCGGGGTTCTGGTTGAGTTCGAGGACGTCGACTTCGATCAGAGGGAAATCTTCCTTGTACCACATTTTGGTCAGATCAAAGGGGTTGTAAGGCAGCTGTTTGGCTTCTTCATCAGTCATCAGCTGAACAAACATGGTCCATTTAGGGAAGTCACCCTTTTCAATAGCGGTATAAAGGTCGCGTTGATGGGATTCGCGGTCATTGGCAACGACAAGAGCTGCTTCCTGGTCCGTCAGGTTTTGGACACCCTGCTGGCTGCGGAAGTGGAACTTAACCCAAATGCGCTCATTGTCGGCGTTAATCAGGCTGTAGGTGTGGCTGGAGAAGCCGTGCATATGACGATATGACGACGGGATGCCACGATCACTCATGGTGATGGTCAGCTGATTGAGCGCCTCGGGCAGTGAAGTCCAGAAATCCCAGTTGTTGTTGGCACTGCGCATATTGGTACGCGGATCACGTTTGACAGCATGGTTCAGGTCAATAAATTTTTTGGGGTCGCGGAAGAAAAAGACCGGTGTGTTGTTGCCAACCAGGTCCCAGTTGCCTTCCTCAGTGTAATACTTCATGGCAAAACCACGGATGTCGCGTTCAGCGTCGGCTGCGCCGCGCTCACCGGCAACGGTTGAAAAGCGCATGAAGAGCTTTGTTTTTTTGCCGATTTCTGAAAAAATCTTGGCCTTGGTGTACTTGGTGATGTCGTGGGTGACAGTAAATTCGCCCCAGGCTCCGGAGCCTTTGGCGTGCATGCGGCGCTCGGGGATAACCTCACGGTTAAAGTGCGCGTGCTTTTCGAGGAGCCAGGCATCCTGGACGACCTGAGGGCCGCGGGGGCCTGCGGTCATAGTGTCCTGATTATTGATCACGGGTGCTCCGGCTTCGCGAGTAATAGCGGGGTTCTTACCAACATGGTCATTGCGGCTCGGCAGTGGGTCACCGAGATTGTTCTTGTTCATCGGGTCTTTGTGGCTCATGAAATACCTCCTTAGTAT
>LFSM01000110.1 GCA_001512745.1 Clostridiales bacterium DTU032 | reverse complement strand
ATGCTGACCATATATTCAGTCGTGCATTTTCTTGTCGACTTCTGCTGTGCCTTTATCATGTTCCGTTTGCTGTCACATACTCCTGCCTGGTACACCATCATTTTGCTTTATAACTTCTGCGCTTTTGCCATGCAGATGCCTCTCGGTATCATTGCCGACCGTCTGAATCGTAATGCACTTTTTGCTGCCACAGGCTGCCTGATGGTGCTGATATCACCTCTTTTAATCTCCGTCCCAGTCCCGGCTGCCGTGATTCTGGGTCTGGGAAATGGCGCCTTCCATGTCGGGGCAGGTGTAGACGTTCTAAATATAAGCGAGAAAAAATGTTGGCCTCTCGGTGTTTTTGTCTCTCCCGGCGCCTTCGGCATATATTTCGGAGCCATAGCAGGCCGGGGGACAGCTTTGCCGGTCTATAGTACGACTATCATGCTGGCCGTGGCCGTACTGTCAATTCTTCTTTTCATCAGAAAAACATCTGACAATGCGGCTTTTTCGCTTGAAGGTACGGGCAAGACCGGAGTCATTGCTGCTGCAGGCCTGCTTTTTCTGGTAGTTTGCCTGCGGTCTTTTGTCGGAATGACCCTGTCATTCCCCTGGAAGTCCAACTGGCACTGGGCTGTGATTCTTACAACTGCTGTAGTTTTCGGGAAGGCTGCAGGTGGAATTGTTTCGGATAAGATCGGAATCCGGCGGACATCGCTGTTATCTCTTGGCGGTGCAGCCTTGCTTTTCCTTTTGGGCAATTATCCTCTAGCAGGTGTTGCAGCGCTCTTCCTCTTCAATATGACAATGCCGCTCACTCTCTGGGCCATGGCAAAGTCATTTCCCGGCGCCAAGGGTTTTTCCTTCGGTCTGCTTACCTTTGCACTCTTTGTCGGTTTTATCCCGTCTTACCTTGATATTGTGCCGGCTATCTCATCCTTCATGGTTTTTGCCCTGCTTTCTGTTATATCCCTGGTGATTTTATTGCTTGGATTGCGCGGGGTGAAACAGGAATGACACAGCAGCTGTTGACAAGCCTCGGCCTATCGCTCGCGCTTACTCTCCTGTTTGAAAGCATCTTCTTTTTCATTGTGGGAAAGAGCAGTAAATGGGATTTTCTCCTCCTGCTGCTTCTTAACATCCTTACGAACCCTGTTGTAGTAATGAGCTGGCATCTTGCAAGGATGTATACGAAACTTAACCTGCTGGTGGTGCTTGTTTTTCTTGAAACTGCAGCTATTGTTATAGAGGGCGGATTTTATCGAAAATATGCAGAGACAATTAAGCGTCCTTTTTGCTTTTCTCTGGCTGCCAATGCCTGCTCTTTCGGTGCAGGTAAACTGATTGAAGTATTATTCTAAAAGACCACTGTTTACAGTTTAAATAGTAAAGGAGAAATTATCATGATAAAAGTTTTAGCAGATGTTATTTATGAAACGCCGGCACCAGTCCTGCCTCCGACGCCAACTCTGCCTACAGTTGAAACGCCAATGGATGTTATCGCTGTTCCGCCGCTGGAAGCATGGCTTGGTTCCAACTGGATAATCTGGCTGATAGCAATTCTGGTAGGTGTTCTGGCTATCGGAACAACCATCTTGATAGTGGTCTTAAACAAGCGAAAAAAGAAGTAAAATATATCTAAGATGAAAAGGATCTTTCAGCCATATTAGCGTCTGAAGGATATAAATTAGAATCAACTTAGAGGAGTCTTGATGGAAATTTTCATGAATATCCTGCTTATGCTGGGCGGAGTCGCTGTGTTTATGTTCGGCATGAAGCAGATGAGTTCCGGTCTGGAACAAAGTGCAGGTCCCGGAATACGAAACCTTTTCAAGAAAATGGACAAGAACAGAGTCGTAAATTACGCCATCGGCATCGGCTCAACGGCATTGGTCCAGTCTTCTTCCGCAACATCAATAATGACCGTCGGACTAGCTCATGCGGATATCATATCGGTTAAGCAGGGTGCTGGATTTATCTTAGGTGCAAAAGTCGGTACCACCCTGACTGCCTTTCTTTTTGCTCTCTCCGGTATCAGTAAGGGGAGTTTCAACATTAGCCATGTTTTCGCGGCTCTGGCTTTTGTCGGCGTTATGATTATCTTTACCACTACCAACGAAGCCCTTAACAAGCTCGCACCATTTTTAATCGGATTCGGTATGCTCTTTATCGGCCTGGAGGTTATGGAAACAGCAATCGGCGGCGCTGATTCGCTTCTCAGCATCGAGCTCTCCAAAGTTTTCCAATATGAAATCATGCGCAATCCCATCCTTCTGGTGATATTGGGGATTCTTTTTACAGCCATAATACAGTCTTCCACAGCCGCGACAGGTGTTTTTATCGCTTTTCTGGCTACAGGTGTTATCCAAAATGTGGACCAATCATTTTTCCTGATGATGGGTGCAAATATTGGAACCTGCAGTGACGGCATTATGGCTTCTCTTACTACAAATGCCAACGGCAAACGGATAGCCTTGTTCCATCTGCTTACGAGTGTAAGCGGGGCAGCAGCATTTACACTCATTCTGATTATTTTCAGAGCGCCTGTTAATAACTTATTTAACACTATGTTCCCCGGAATCCCCCAGTTTAGCCTGGCTACATTCAACCTGATTTACAATTCGCTTTACACTCTGGTCCTGCTCCCCTTTCTCGATCCTCTCGTCAATCTGGTAACAAGGCTGGTTAAAGATAAAAAGGACGAATTGGAAGAACTGACATACATTGATGAGCGTTTTCTGGTAACTCCTTCAGTTGCCATAGAACAGTCACTGAAAGAACTCTACGATATGACTCTGCTCGCCAAAGATAACATAGACCGGGCTTTTACCTCCTTGATAAACGAAGATATGAGTGAACGCAAAAAGATTGATGATATTGAGCACAGAATTGACTTCTTAACGAGTAAACTGACAAGCTTTTTTATCAAAATTTCATCTGTTAATAAATCTCCCGACGATGAAAAACTGATTGCAGGCCTCCACCATGTAACAAATGACGTTGAGCGACTGGGTGACTATGCGCTTCTTATTGCCAGAGAAACCAGCTACATGAAGAAGAATGATATTAAGTTTACTGATCAGGCAAAAGCAGAGCTTGAACTGGTTTATAACAAGATAGTCGAACTTTTTGACCTGGGCTTTGATGCTTTCTCCAAGCAAAGAACTGATGACTTTTTAAGGATCTCGGAGCTTCACCGGGAAATCAGGGCCTTGATATATTCTACCCGCGATGAGCATGTGGCCCGGTTAAGCTCAGGATTGTTTCCTGTTGAGTTGTCAAAAAGCACTTACTCGGTTCTCTTCTCAATGCAAAGAATTGCAGACCACATTGTTAATGTCGCCTTCTCGATTCGCTCTACTACCGGAAGCAAGAAAGAGGCTCTAAGAACCATTGAAAGTGAAGATATCTGAGTCGTAGCTCAGAAAGGTGTCAAGGGTGTGTTTGCTTGACACCACAGAGCAAGCGTGGTATCTTATTGAAGCGCTAAAAATCTGGCGAGCTCGTGTGGCGGAACTGGCAGACGCAGCGGACTTAAAATCCTCCGGTCACTTCGACCGTGCCGGTTCGAGTCCGGCCACGAGCACCAATAGCGTAAATTACCTATACCGCGGAGTAGAGCAGCTGGTAGCTTGTCGGGCTCATAACCCGGAGGTCGTAGGTTCGAATCCTGCCTCCGCAACCAAAGCTGATACCGTTACTTGATATAATCGGGTAACGGTATTTTTTATTGAAATTTCAACCATTTTTCGATCTATTGGCTGGATCATGTATATTTTGATTAACAGGACTCCCCGCACCTCTTAAAGAATTTTCTTCCTGTTGCCTAAAATTATATTTAGCATTCCTTATCCCCAGATCCGTAAAATAGAATTTAAAAGGAGAACCTATGTATTTCCTCCTTTTTATGTCAAAACGCCTTGCTTTAGAAATGAGAAATGCATCCAGAAAGTGATCAATGTGTGAGCTGTCAGTTGCGGTCAAAAACCAGAACAGTAGCATTGAAACCCAGATGGCGGGAATACTCGAATTTGTTTGCTATGCGGCGTACGATCTCAATTCCTCCATAGGCAAGTGAGCTTTCTTCCTGCCTGGGCGCCAGGCTGGGATCGAAGGGAATTCCGTTATCACGAAGACTTATGATGACCTGGTCGTCTGTGAGCCGAACCCGAATATCCATCCTTGTGTTTTTGTTTTTTTCCTTGCCATATATGGCTGTGTTCACGGCCATTTCCTCGATGGCGATACCGATCCGATTGGAAAGGGTGGGCGGCAGATCGTTTTGCTGTCCAAAGGCGATCACCTGCTCTGAAACGCCGGCAGCTGCCTCAACCTCGGCCGGGATAGACACTTCCCACAGGGCTCCTGCCTCTTCTTTTCTTAAGAGCAAGAGTCCGCTAAGAGATTCTCTTCGCCGTAGCCGGCGGCTCATGATAAAGACAAAAGCGAGTGTCGCGAGCTCAGATAAGAGATAACAGAGCCAGAAAAGCCGGAAGTCAACCCGGACAAGGATTAAGGCAAATAAGACCACGAAGACAAAACCGTCAAGGGCCGCCATGAGAGATGCCATCTTTTCGTGTCCCGTAGTGGTGTAAAAATTCTGCAAAAGACTGTTGATGGCATAAAAGGGAAGGCTCAGGGCAAACATGCGAAGGGCCGGAATCATCACGGCCAGATCCTGAGGGGACACAATGCCAAACCATCCGCCCACCAGTTGGGGCCAGGCCAGGAAGAAGACCGCCATGAGACTGCTGGCTAAAAGGACAACCCGGCTTGCTGTCTTGGCCGTAGCCCGCATGCCAATGGCATCTCCCTCCCCATAAAGGGTCCCTACGATGGGCATCATGGCATCCGACGCACTGCTGACAAAGATAGCCGTAATGGCCAGGGCATTGATGCAGACCGCCATGGCAGCCATACCCGGTGACCCCAGGCTGGCCATGATAAGAGTGTTGAGTACCGTGGCCCGAAGTAGAGAGGTCCCCTGGTTCAAGCCCTTGGGTAGTCCGACACTGACGATATTCCCCAGCCGGGACCAGAGTTTTTTCCCCGGCCATGCGAAGTGAAAGCTGCGTTTTTTCGAAAACAAATAGGGTAATACCAGGACCGTACCTGCCAGATAGCCAAGGGTAGTGGAAAGGCCTGCACCCGCAATGCCCATATTGGCAAATCGGATCAGGATATAGTCCAGGATCAGATTTACGGCATTGGCTGTCAGGGCTACCACTGCCGAGGCTCTGGGATTCCCGTCGACACGATGAAATTGAGCCAGGCTGAAGGAAAATGTCAGCGGTATACCTGCCAGTACCAGTGGCCTCAGGTAAGCCCGGACCTGCTCTTGCAAAAGGGCATCTCCCTGCGCCAGGGCAGCCGACAAGGGGTCAGCCAGAAGAAAAATCACCAGGGCATAAAGAGTGAGACAAATAAGTCCTGTTAGCAGGCTCACCGTGAACATTTGATCAGCGGTTTTGTGGTCCCTGCGTCCCTTCACAATTGAGGCCGTCGTCAGTCCGCCCACCGAGAAGAGTAAATGAAGAAGATTTAGCCCGTAGATCACCGGTGCGGTAAGTCCAACCGCTGACAGGGCGACGCTGCCAAGCAACCTGCCCACAATTATGCTGTCAACAACAGTCGCCAGGGAAACCGCTGAAGACATTAAAAGCGCCGACAGGAGAAACTCTCGGAACTTGTGCGTTACCAGCAGCTGATTACGTGCATACATCTCTATACCGCCTCAAGTTTTCTCCCCGACCAAGGGGTAGATCACAGGTATCCGGGATTGTGTCTCAAGCCATATACCTGTCCCTGTGCTTGTCTGTCATGGTAAGTATTATACAGTTTTTCCTGCAAAATAGAACGAATAGATTGCGAGTAACTAGCCTGTTCCAATGGTATAATTTACCCATATCACTAGAACTTCTTGTACAACAAATACC
>LFSM01000067.1 GCA_001512745.1 Clostridiales bacterium DTU032 | reverse complement strand
GCGATCCCGGCCGGGACCATAGTAAAGCTTGAACCGATTCCGGTGGAGGCGATAACTCCTGTGCTGAGCGAGTAATTCACAGGCCCGGCCACGCCCATAAAACCGGCCATGATGCTGGACAGGCCGGTCACACTAATCCCCGCTTTGAGCCTTTTCCCCATATCGGGAGCCTGGACCAGCTCACCGATCGCCTGAATCGAACCCAGATCATTAGTCGACAGGGCGATGTAGCAAATAATAATAGAAATCAGGACACCAATATCTAGCGAAAAACTGAAGCTCAGGTCGGAGAAAAAATTGGAAAAGATAGCAAGTGTTTCTCCGGGCATCCAATTATACTCAGGAACCAGTAGCACATAGACGATACTTCCTGCAATCATGGCCCAGATAATCAGGGTCGATTTCCAGATCCCTTTCAAAAAACGATTAGCAAGGAACATGGCCACGATAAAGATAAAGGCGAAGATCAGGTGGAAGAATTCCAGACCGGCTGCAGGAACGCTGGTGATCAGATTGATGATGGTCGGTACCAGGGTTAAAGCGATCAGAAGCAAGATCACAGCAACGACCTGCCGGGTGAAGAGTTTTTCAATTTTTGAAAAGAGGCCGGTCATACAGAGCAAATTCAGCAGGGCACCGCCGATCACAATAGAGCTATAAATGCTGCTCAGATCGGCAGCCTGATTGGAAGTAATACCGACCACAATAATCGCGGCCGGCCCAATCACAGCGGGCAGGCGGTGGCCGACAAAAAGCTGGAGCAAGCTGCTGACTGCTGTGACAAAGAAGAGTTTTTGCATGAAAACGACCTGGTCGGGTGCACTGGAAAAATTGTGTACAGCAACAACTTGTCCCAGGACTACAACCATGGGCAGGCC